>NZ_JBYTCE010000024.1:0-86027 GCF_058789975.1 Paenibacillus sp. FW104-T2
ATTACTCACTCGTTGTTCAGTTTTCAAAGATCAAACTTCGTTTCCGACTCTTTCAAGGCCGGAATTAGAATGTATCATATTCCATTATGACTTGTAAAGTCTTTTCTCGAAATTTTTTTCGAGGTTTCCCATGCCTCTTGCGGCCGGAAAAATAATATATCATGTTGAAGAATTGTTTGTAAAGTGTTTTTTTCAATTTTCTTGAATTTCTAAATCTGGAGATCAAATTATATATTTGAAAGGTCTGCTTTGAATAACTGCCCAATGGCTTAATGCAAAAACAAACAATCGACTAGTCAGCCGGCTGTCGACTTATTTTATCAGGGCTCACAACAACTACAAATAAAGAAAGCATGATCCCACCCCACTACGTTTGTTACTCAAACTTATGGATAATACATCTGATCCTTCTACGAGTTAAGTCACTCGTTCACCACTGATGACATGCCAATGCATATGCTTGGAATCCTGGTAACTACCGAGGTTCGTAACAATTTTGGAAGCGCCCGTACGCTCCACCATATCGACAGCGATCTTTTTAATAACCTGCATGATTTCAAGGATCAGTTCTTCGTTATTCGTTTCTTCTTCTGAAATGAAGGATTGAATGTGCATCTTGGAAATCACCACGATATGATGTTCATAAGAAGGCCGGGTATGGTGAAAGGCTAGCACGTTATCCGTCTCCATGACAATTTCCACTTCCGTCCTACTACTCAGAACTTCCTCACAATAAAAGTCTTGTGTCAAATGGAATGATCCCTTCTTTAGTTGGATTTGATATACCCTGCCTTTTTTAGTACATACTCTGTAAAGGGATTAATCTCCGGGACCGGTTGGGCCAGATCGAAGTATCGAAGTTCCAACCCTTCATCGTCCATAACCACTGGATTACCCTTGATTCCTGTAGCTTCATAAACAGCCGTCACATTGTATACTTCGTCTCCATGGGGATACTTATAATACATATCCTGACCCGAGAAAACGGTAATGAGCTTGTACGTCTCTGCCCTTAAACCCGCTTCCTCATACAATTCCCGTGCTGCCGCCTCTTCCAGCGACTCACCAGGTTCAAGCGAACCACCGAGCGTCCCCCAGTCGAGACTGTCTGTACGTCTTTGCAGCAACAGATGGCCCTCTTCGTTGAACACCAATACACAAGAACCTGCCATAATCAGCGGCCGCGAGCCAACCAGTTTTCGAAGTTCCATAATGTAGCCCATGAGTGCTCCCTCTTCTCCCTCAATGAATATGCCCAGTCCATCCGTGTTGCTATGATTTGGTCAGGATTCCCTGATCTATGGAATTTTGAATTAACTGCTGCACGTACGTCCACAATGTATCCGAAGCGTCTGACATTTCACGATTTCTATTGATGACTTGATCACTTGTAACGTTGTATTTTAGCCACGTATCTCCTTCATTCTGATAATTGTGAATCAGAGGCTGTAACCGATCCAGAGCCGAGGCAAATTGTGCCTCATTCGTTTCCTTTGCCTCAAACTCTAGCCATAGATTATGCATTTCTTCAGCCTGTTCCTTGGGCAGCATGCCAAACAACCGATGAGCTGCCTTGATCTCACGATCGAATTTATCCGTGTACCCAGTTGTATCGTAAGCAAAGGTGTCTCCGGCATCGATTTCAACCAGATCATGAATAAGAAGCATCTTAATGACTTTCAGGATGTCCACCTCCTTATTCGCGTGACTCTGTAAAACCAACGCCATCATGGCAAGATGCCATGAATGCTCCGCATCATTTTCATGTCTATCGCCATGGATAATTCTTGTTCTCCGTTCAATTGTTTTCAGTTTATCAATCTCAATTAGAAATTTAATTTGATCCTGTAAAGATTCACTCATGCTATATCCTCCTTTAAATGCGAAAGCAACTCTATTTTATAAGATCATACCAGTAAACTTTATAATTAAAATCCAGGGATAAGCCCATGCTCTTTGCTAAGCGGATTGAGCCTGTATTGCTTGGAGAACAATCCCAATATGGATGGACGCCTCTGGCTTTGCATTCCTCTGCGTACGCCAGCACTACCAAAGCTCCATAATTTCTTCTCCTGTAGACTTCGATCGTTTCAATATCAATTGCATGCATCCCATCGGCTACAAATGCAGAAAGGCAAACACTCGCTATGTCATCGTTATGCACTGCTATGTAGCCAAAGCCATATTTCAAAAAGTCTTCTGCTGTAGTCCAAAAGTGAGATATTTTATCTTTCAATAAAGATAATTGATTAAGCAACTTCTCTTTAAGCAATGCTTCCTCTATGCTGAGTACCTTAACATTTTCATACTGAGAAGTATAAAGACTAGAACATGCAGTTTGACTTATCGTATTCATCCATCCTTTGACTGAACTTGGTAAGAATACATGCTGAATATCACCAGCGACATCCCTGCTCCCAGACATGTGCTGAATAACTCCCTCCCAATCTCCATCTGTCACACCAATTTCAACGGAATGCATATGTAAATTCAACAGCTCAGGTTCAATATGTTTCCTCATAAATTCACGCAGTTCGTTACGAAAAGGTACACTCTTGGCATCACCAATCAGCTGAAATCCGCTCTGTCCTTGTATCCAAATGAGAGCTGCCGTAATATTTGTGGGATCATCTACGTAGATTTGGCCTGGATTCAATCCTGACATCACAGCTCGAACCTCAATATTGCGACATGAGTCTGTCAGATGCTTCATCTTATCAAAATCAAGTTGATTAAGTTCACTAATCATTCGCCCAATCCCTCCCGAACTACACTCAAGAAATAGTCGCGATACTCCGGATGACAGGCAATCAGATAAGGCTCTGAACTCATACCTACGAATAAATTCCCATCAAAATCCATAACCATGGCACCTGCTTCTTTTACCATCAGGATTCCTGAGTACAGATCGTTCCCCTCTGAATTGTAGAGCACAATACCATCGATATCTCCCCTGGCCAGCATACACCACTGCAGGGTCGGAGCCCATAGTCTCATCACTCTCTTAAAACGTATATCCAGATGTTGTCGCAGCCGGACAGCATTCTCCTCATGCTGTACCTGATGGCCCTGTATCCAGCCTATCGTTCCCTTTAGAAGATTCTCTTTCTTCTTAACTGTCAGCGGATTCAAGTTACAACTTGCCCCATTCCCCCGTGACGCCACAAATAAACGGTCTACCATCGGTTCATAAATAATCCCAAGAACAGGTTCTGAACGGTACATCAATGTAATGGAAACGGAAAATACGGGAAATCCAATGGCGAAATTATTAGTCCCATCTAACGGATCGATCATCCATAACCATTCGCTCTTCTGTCCGTTATGTCCCCGTTCTTCACTATGAATCTCATGCTCGGGAAAAGTATGGCTGATTGCATCACATATGATTCGCTCTGTTTCATGATCTACGTCAGTTACAACGTCGCCGAACTTGTCCTTTTCCACTGCACAGGTGATCTGGTCAAAATGAACTCTGGCGATCTGACCCGCTTCACGTATGACTCTCTCTGCGACTTCTTGTGCTAAACGAATGGTTTGTTCCATAAAAGTCCCTCCGCTCGGTTACTTGATCAGTCTTTCTGGATTTCGGACAAAGTCACTTGGAATGATCACAGGCAATGCAACCTTCTATGGAATGGATTAATCCCCCAATCTAGGTGAGAGGTAAGAGCATCGTTATCCACTTTCTTATGAGGTAAATGTTGATCCATTACAGCCCCTCCCGACACGTTCAAGTTGCATTTGTCTCCATTACATACTTATGAAGCAATTGTTGAATCTGTACGTCATGCTCTGCCAGCCAGCTTATATTCCTCTCAAACTGATCGATCATAAACGTAAAAGGAGATTCAATCGTTGCTCCCGCATAATGCTGACCGATATAGAAATGCAACACAGCAACAAAATAGATTTGAGTTAGCAGCCGTAAATAGCCAAATTCAATAGAAGAGTGCTTGCGAACATTTCCATATCCCCGAAGGAATGCCGCAATCAAATCCAGGGAACCGCTAGACTCCTGAATAATATGATTCAGGCTAATCGTAAGCTCCATGAAAGCAGCGTCCATCCCTATAAAATCAAAATCTAATACCCCTGTAATTTCACCCGATTCACCCAGTAGATTATAAATCAATACATCATGATGAACGAGCTGTCGCGGCAGCATTTCTAGATCAAGATGGGAATTGTCGATCTCAGTAATCATTGCTTGATAAAATGTACACCGCTCTGCTGTTAATTCAAAAGGCAGATCCGCAAAAAAGGACTTCACCGAATCACGATTAGAGAGTGGGTGAATGTTGTACATTTTATGAAATGATATGCCCGTATACGCAACCTTCTTCTTCGGAAACTCACTCATTCGAAACGAAAATTCCCCAACCAGCCTGCCGAACTTCTCGGCTTTGTCCATGTCAGACAACTGTGGAAGCTTCCCCTCCAAAAAAGTAGTCATTGCCGCAAGCGAACCATCTCTCATGACCACATAATCCTTACCATTACAAGTATGAAGGAAGATCGGAACTTCGAATGAAGCCTGTGCCTTATGTAGAAATGCTGTTACTTGAGATTCAAGGTCTAACCCTTCAATCGTTTTGATGTGGCGATTATAAATCCGTACAATAAACCTCTGTTTATTGATTTCAATAACTTTGGTTGTATTAGTCAAACCGAACGGAACGGCCTCCAAGGTATACTCCGCTTTTTTGAAGTAGTGCCTTATGATTTCGTCAAATTTGCAGTTCATAGATTCTTGTCTCTTCATCATCCAGCAAATATCCTTTGCCAATGTAGGTCCAATCATTTTTCTCATAATAACCTTGCAGATCCGTGCACAAATAGAGTTTGATAACTTGTTTCTGTACCCCACTGCTTCCAAAAGTATTGAACAGCTGCCTGAAGCATGTCTGGCTTTTGCCGGATATCCACAATCTCAAACATCTTTGCACCTTCTTTCTTTCCTTATGATCTTGAATATTTCTGTGGTAGAAGCTGTCCAATTGTTGTTTTGGTGTATCCTTCTTCTCCCTGCAAAATGACCTGCGTGCTCTGCCCATAATCACTGATCAATTCTCGGCAGATACCACATGGTGAAACCACGTCCAATTGTGGATCAGCATTTTCCGTGGGATCATCCGGATTGATTTCCGGATGCCGTACAGCAACAATGGTCGCAAATTCGTGCTCCCCTTCCGAAATGGCTTTGCCCAACGCAATGGCTTCCGCACACACCGAGACACGACCAATGTAGGCTTCCAGATGTACCGCGGTATATATCTTCCCGGATTGAGTTCGCACTGCGGCTCCAATGTGATGTTTGCCTTCGCAGTACAGATGCTTGATGATGTTCTTGGCTTCCTGAATTAATTCCAAATCTTCTGACGTGATTGTCATGATGTTTCTCCTTTTAAAAAAACTATTGATACTAGAAATGTCCAAATCAGTATTGCATTTCGTAGAATTATGGAATCATTTATTTCTTACAGCTGTTGATTTCTCTCAACATATAATCTGCATATTCCAACAGCAACGACTTACTGAGATTCAGGTTCTCCAGCTCTCCATTATATTTTGCAAGACATTGCGAGATAACGTTCTTGTACTTCGTAGGAAGCCCATCTAAAGCCCACTCTCCAGCTTCTCGCTTGGAATAAATCACTGAATCTCTCACATATAGCAAAACACGCGACAAGTTCAATACATAATAGACAGGGTTATCCACGATTTCTTCCGAAGCTGAAGCCACGTCTGACGTAATGGATGCAAGCATATACTCACGTTTCACAGGAAGGAAGAGCTCCTTAATAGGTGTGCCATGCAAGACAATTCCCCTGTCATAGATGACCGCCATGTGTGCGACGAGATCCGGATCATCATACCCTCCGCAGAGATAGTGCTCTTCCGTTCGATACTTTTCCCGGTGATAAGCGGAGTAATGGAATTCGAACGGAGTTGGATAAGCCAGGTTTGCGATTGTGGATTCCAGTACAATACTGAGCTCGAAGCCTTTAGTCATGTGCATCTCGTCTTCGATATGCATTAGCTTCTGTGCAATTCTTCGATATAGATCAGCAGATCGTTTTTCCTGGCTGACCACCAAGATATCGATATCGCTCTGGTTCGGATGGAAGCACCCCATGGCCATGGAACCGTGCAAATAGATTCCCACGAGCGAATCCGATAATTCTTCTTTTAAAATATGAGTAACATCTTGCAAAACAATTCGTTCATCCAAGGAAAAACATCCTTTCAGGTACGCTGTTAAATATCCAGTTCAATGTTCATCTCACGCACAAAAACAGCTGTCCCTTTAATTCTTACATCCATGCCCTGTCCTTGTCGGGTCACGCTCACTTCAACTTTTCCATCTCTTCCGATCTCATGTCCCTGCTCCACGACGAACTTGACCTGATCTGCTTCACGGTTCACATAGGTTAAATAGTAGGCACCCATCACTCCGGAGGCCGTTCCTGTTACAGGATCTTCCGTGGTACCTGAGTAAGGGGAAGAAAAATGTCTGGCATGCATCATTGCCTCGGAATCACGAGTTTCAAAGCTAAACGGATGCAAGGAAGCTTTGGGGTTTTCAAGCAAAATCTCAGGAAACTCAGCAGATTCCGGTTTCATTTTAGAAAAAGAGTCCAGTTTACGAATGGGGATCAACAACGTCCAGGTTCCTGTGCTCCCATACACGATAGGCATGGATAGATCCAGATCATCCGAGGTAAGATTTATACTGCTTGCCAGCTTACCAATATCACCTCTGAACGGTACAAACTGCGGTTGATCCTGCTTCATCTCCATGTTCATCGTGTCGCCATCCTGCTCAAACCGTATGGGCAATATGCCTACATTGGTCTCGATCGTGATTGACTCCTGGTCCCCGAGCAGTCCACGTGTCTTCAAACCATACAGCGATGCCACCGTCGCATGACCGCACAGATTAATTTCATGGCCCGGCGTAAAATAACGCAATCTCACATCGGCTGCTGTCCTGGAGTTAAGCACAAACACCGTTTCATTAAAACCAACCTGATGCGCAATCTGCTGCATGACCCTCTCACTTAGATCATCAGCATCAAAGACAACTCCTGCCGGATTACCTTTGCCCGGAACTGCTGAAAATGCATCATAATGGTATACCTTAACCTCACCCATATTTAAATCCCCCTTCTCCTAGGATCAATAAGACGTACATCCCCATATAGCTCAATGACTGTTCCATCGACTACGATCCCGTCGCCGTCTTGGCAGGCATAGACTTCCGCACCGGTTGTATCTGCATAACTTCTGAGCGAATCGAGACTGTCTTCCTCTCCATCCCAATGAGGTGCAAACTCGAAATCAACGAGTTCAAGCGCACGTTTGTCCTGAACACCCACATGATTCTCGTCTGCATCCTTGCCATATCCAGCTATTTCAATGGTTGGTGTGGTTAGAATACTGCCTGCGCTGACTCCGATCAGCATACCGCCTTCCTGCACATAGGAACGCAATAAGTCCAGTACGTTTCTTCTCTGTAATAAATGCAGAAAATAAAATGTATTTCCGCCGGATAAATGAATCGCATCAGCTTCAAAAATCTGCTCAAACGTGCTTGGGTCATATTCCTGATCCAGATCATAATATTGAATGTTCTCGATACCCAGTTGATTATAGTAACGTACGGTATGCTCAAAATATTTCCGCTCCGGGTCGGAACAAGAAGGGATATAACCAATTGAAGGCTTGTCGCGACCAAACAATTCCAATATCCTTTGATTCAATTCTTCATTGGCTTGAAAGGGTAGATCACTTAATAAAACCAACTTGACCATGCTCTTCCTCCTTTGCATATAAAGTCGAGATCCCGTTCTGCAACTGATGTTAGGCAAACCCTACTGCCTATCAATTCCACGTCAATTTATCCTCCTCATGACTACGGTTAAAATACCAACACAACTATTGCAACTGCCCGTTAATGTACCTTCTATGGTAGACAGAAACATCCTGGGCCCACAGCAGCAATTCGTTCCTGCTTATAAAGAATTCATCCTGAACCTTAATAAAGGGGAACATTGCTCCGTTATAAGGAGCCCGATGCCGCAAAACTTCTTTGTTCAGCATGAATAATGCTCATCACCTGTTCTTCAGTCATACTTAGATACTCCGCTGTTTCCTGAATCGTCATAAACACCTTATCCTTAGCAACTTCCTCCTGTGCTACTTGAGTTGGCTGGTTTACGCTCTCTTGATTCGATAGGAAGAAGCAGCCAATCATAAATGAAATGCCTAAGATGACACTAGCAAGCAAAATCGAGACTGGAATGGATTTCATTGCTTTGCAGTCTCCCACTCTGTATTAAGTAACCCTCTACTAATATTCCATTTGGCAAGCATCGCCCTTTGTCTATTTTCCAGGTCAAGATATGGGGCTGCAACACAGGAAAGGGTGTCAAACATATGGATGAAATGGGGACCCTCCTTGAAACGCCGAAGACCGCCATACTCTACATCGTCCGCTGCCCATACAATTCTTTTGATTCCCGACATTAATATGGTGCAGGAACACATAGGACAAGGTTCACAAGTCGTGTACAGTGTCAGGTTGTTTTTCGTGAACCTCTTCCGGTCTAAATCCAGCAAATGCTTCCCCGCTCGGCGAATGGCGTCCACCTCAGCATGTGCGGTAGGATCACATTCCGAGAAAACTCGGTTCCTCCCTTTACTCACAACATCCCCATCCTCATCTACAATTACTGCACCGATCGGATAAGTCCCTTCAATAAACGCCTGATCTGCCTCTTCCAGCGCCAAAACTAAATACTCATAATCGGATAGCCTCATTTGGGATTCCTCCTTAAATTGATTGTCTTATGAATTTGTTTACCTTTAAAAGTTCGTAATGGTGTACTTTCCCGCCTCACCAAGAAAATCTCTTCTTGATAATCCTTTTTCTCCAAGCAAAATCCTGTAGTTGGTTATCGTACCATCATGTGAAATGATATAAATGTTGCCATCCTGTTCCCTGCACCATTGGAGAAGCCCCCTAGCAAGTACTTCAAATTGATGTTCATCCATCCGGTTAATACCTTCCTCCCAACACTCCAATCCACAATCCATTACGCTTAGCCCTGGGAACTGAGTCTCAAGCTCCTCCTTGGAATAGATCTGATCACAGATGAAGGGAGTGAACTCCGGATTCTGAGGATACATTCTTGGGCCAACAAGCGGACATATCGTAAGATGTTCTTCTGCGGTTAGAAGAAGTGCTGTTTCAATAGTACGCCTCATTGGACTCACCAAGATAACGTCAAGAGGATCAAGCTTCATCTGTTTACGCAGCGTTGTCACCTGACTCTTTCCCAGTTCGGTGAGACCAGGGTGAAGCTCATTTAACCGGTTCGGGTAATCTATCAGATGTTCACCATGACCATGACGAATAAATGTAATGTCCATATATCCCTCTATTTCTGAATGAAATGTTGGATGCTCTTCGCATCATGCAGATTATGCAGTTCCTTTTTCAAAAATACCGGGTAGACCTTCAGGTGCTCAAGCTCATCCAAGGGAAACCAACGGAACGTTAACTTTCCGTTATCCTCCAGCCCTTTGAATTCAATTTCACTATACAGCTTATGAGCTTCCGGTAAAGCGATGACATAATAGAATCCAATCTCGTGAAACTTCTGGCCGTCGTAATCGAAAAAATCTTCATTAACAAATGCAAGCCTCTGCACTTCAACATGGATGCCCAGTTCCTCCATCATTTCTCGCACGATAGCCGCTTCAGTCGCCTCACTCATTTCGACCCGTCCCCCGGGCAGATTCCAGAAATCGTCCTGCTCCGCCTTATGCAGCAGAACTCGTCCTGCATCCATCACAATGCCTGCCACGCGGAAGTTGAACTTACTGTTATTTCGCTCATATGAGATGTTATTGTTGTTGGGAATGGTCATTTTACAAGCAAACCTCCGTTATGTATTGATATATCCCTATTCACTCTACTCATAGATCTTGCCATATACAGAGCTTCATTCTCAACTTCGTTGACAAGCTCGAATAAGGTCTTTTTCATTTCCTGCGTCATTCTCCTTCCACACCTTTAAACGCCTCATTCAAAATGTTCTCCAGTTTGTTCTGACATGCAGACAGGTTATATTCCGAATTATCCAGCCAATATTTGTCCATCTTCAGTATCTGATAAATCTCGGTTTCGAGCTCCTTTCTTGCCTGAAGCACCTTCACGGTGCCTGGAACCCCATGATATCCTCTTGAAGCTCCCCACCCCTGGTTCGTGTAATACCGAATAAAACCGTCAGACCATTCCTTGGGTCTTTCCTTAACCGCTTTATCAAAGGTATACGCAATATCCTTCTGATCAATATAGATTAATAGCGGGTTCAGTGCTTGAACCTTGCGTTCCAGCTCCAGCACATAGTTGACATTATCTTCTCGGGATTGATTGCATTTCACAAGCCCCATTGTTAATGGGTTCTGGATAAAACAACATTCAAAGATAATGACGGTATCATCATTAGCCGCTAACACGCTTTCGGTGAAGCTTCGCCATTTTGAAGTGATCAGAT
This sequence comes from Paenibacillus sp. FW104-T2, assembly GCF_058789975.1. Taxonomy (NCBI): domain Bacteria; kingdom Bacillati; phylum Bacillota; class Bacilli; order Caryophanales; family Paenibacillaceae; genus Paenibacillus; species Paenibacillus sp. FW104-T2. The sequence goes on from NZ_JBYTCE010000024.1 coordinate 10,569, forward strand.
CTTTATTTTGTTCAAAAGATAATTCATAAATATCCCGGCTGAAAATCTCCTGCACCGTATGGTCAGGAAACGCCTCTCCCAGTTCCTCTTTTATTTTGCGATAAGGAATCAGATAACCATTACGATAAACTATGGCTCTGCTCTCCAATATATCTCTGCATGAATGATGAGCATCCAATAAATCTCCAAATTCATCTTCAGAGAAAAAGGCTACACCTTCATAATCAGCTGGATGATTCAGATCCCCCTCCTGAAAAAGTTGTATCTGCAATCCTCGCTGAATGAGGATGTCGGATATCATTTTGGCAATCGTGGACTTTCCTGAACCGGGTAACCCTTCAACAACAATTAATTGTCTCGCCATAAATACAACACCTGAATTTCGTTTTAAATTTAAGAGACTTTCGGTATCGTGACCTATCTTCAATCAATATCTGCAATAATCCACTTTGCCGAATCCCCCTCTTCTTTCTTTTTCCAAAAAACCATCGTGCTGTTGTATTCTTTGTCGTTCTCTTTTAGCTCAGTAACCCTCACAACTGCCTGATAGAGCTTCTTTTGTTCTTGAATAGTAATGTCGCTCATGGAGATGACCTTACGAACTTTGGTTCTTCCCATACCCGATACTGGCGCTTGCGGATCAATGAGGCTCATATACCCCTTTTCATCCTCTTCCCATATATAATGCAGGCGGGCGTTCATAAGTTTAACGATCTCCAGTTCATCACCTGTATAATTCGCTTCATCAATGTAAACTGGCGGGATGTCATGGAGCTCTGTTGTTGCCGTTACTTCTCCATTTTGTCCAGCTTCTACTGTGAGAACTTCCGGCGAAGGTTCTGCTGGGTTCTGTGCGTCTTCCATACCAGTTTTAATCTGACACGCGACCAAGAACAGAAATAATCCAAGCATAACGGTTAGCTTTCTCATATCCAGCCCTCTCATTATCCTTTTGGCTATTCTCCTAAACTTCCCAAAATCACGATCTGCGTTGGACGCTGAATCCCAACATTGTTCAGACGCTCCATGATGTAAAGGCCGCGTTCGGCGAACGCTTCATAATCTTCAAACGCCCTAGCCCGTTCCATATGCTGTTTGCAGGCCTCCGAGACCAACCGAATGTCCCGTTCTTCCATGACATCTTCTTTTGGCTCATTGAATTCATAGATTGAGCGGATGATAATACCACTGGCAGAGATGATATCCATAACTTCTTGGCGTGTATAGGTGTGACGATGATATTTTCCCAACCGCTGATCTACATCTGCACCAAAATGATGGTACAGGATGTGCGATAGCTGAGCTTCATTGGGATCATCACTGACCAGCTCATTTATGAGAAATAATCCGTTCCTTTTCACTACACGTTTCATTTCTTCAATGACATTTACGCCCGGGGGCAGATGATGCAATGCATTTGAGATGCAGACGGTATCAAACGTTTGATCCGCAAAATCCATCTTTGCTGCGTTCATCTGCATAAACTGGATCTTTTCATGCCACGCATATGCGGCTTCTGCCTGCCGTAAAGAATCCGTATCGTTATCAATGCACGTGATCCGTTCGATACCACTGAAAATTTCAAGTAGGGTAGGAATGTATTTTCCTGAGCCTGTACCAACCTCCAACATCTGACCTGCCTGATACGCTGCCAACTGCTTTTTCAACTCATCCATGGATTACACCGTCCCCGTTATGACCTTCCCCCAGCTTTCAGAACTCTACAAGATTTTCAGAACTTCTGTCAGATCCCTGCACATAAATTCCGGATGAATATGCCGGGGCTTGGTTTTGCCTTTGCGGTTTAACCAGACAGCCTGGATGCCAGCGTTTTGTGCTCCCTGTACGTCACTTGTCAACGAATCGCCGATATGTATGACATCTTGCCGGGACAGATCATATCTGGCTAATGCTTCATTAAACATCTCGGGTCTTGGTTTGTAAGAACGGACATCTTAACTGGTAATCACACCTGCCGCCTCAATACCATGCTTCTCCATTGCAGCTTTTACATCATCTGTATCGATATTCGAGAGGATATACACAGGGATGTCTACCGATTGCAAAAAGGGAATGGAGTCCTCAAATATCCCCGGATCACGCCAGTGAGCCAATTGCTCCTGATTAAGCAGCTCCGCAATACCATCTGCTTGAAAATGTAGGAGTGTTGCTGTCAGGGAATGTACATTGAGTACTCGTTGGGTCGTAAACTGACTGCCGTGGCTTGCATAGAACATTTCGGAAAATGCCTTCCACCAATAATCACCTATTTCGGCTGTTGTACATTCAACACGCGCTGCAGCTTGTATTTGTTCGTAGATCACTGGAAGTATATCGTCGTCTTCATGAACAACCGTTCCATAGAAATCAAGAAAAATGCCCTTCATCCTGTTCCCTCCCATGTGTCAAAGATTCCAAAACCGTCCGATTCAAACTTCCTATGTATGTTACAATTTCTCTTTGATACATCATAAACCATAATGTGGAATTAGCGAACGCTTCAAGTATGCTATCTTTCATTCTTTCTTGAATAAAAAACACGCCGCTCTGCATGGCTTGTCTCATGTAAAGGGCGTGGTATGGTGATAAAACTTGCTATCTACTATCATCACCGGAAAAGCATCCGGTAGTGCCTCGCGTGTAACCGAAACAAATCCATTTTTCTCGTAAAATCGATGTGCTGCCACAAACTGCTGTGTCGTTCCAAGGTAAATATCATGCACAGCCTTCTCCTTGGCCCACTGAAATGCCTGATACAGCAGACGACTCGAAACTTGAAGCCCCTTGCCTCTGTAATTTTTGGCTACAAACATCTTCCTGAGCGCAGCTTGCTCCTCTCCAATATCCAGCAGAGCAATCGTACCCACGACTTCTTCATTCGCAACCGCGACCCAGAAGTTCCCGATTCCTTTTTGGTAGAAGGTTTCAATTTCAAGCAAATCCGGCTGATCTTCTCTGGTAATGGAGATCTGGTATTCCTGCTGCTGTATCTGCAAAATCAAATGGATCACCTGGGATTGATACTCGGCAGTGTACTCTTGTATATCGATAGTAGGGTTATTCATGATGTAATCTCCTTAGGCGTCGTCATAATGAGAATCATCCCTCTATAACGCCATAATATTGCTTGTACTGGGCAATCCATTCCTCTTTGGAAAAATCTACAAAGTCATAGGGCTCACACTGTTTGAGATATTGCAGCTGCTCTTCTGCTTGCTGCTCACCCAATTGCTCCAGGTATATTATCGTCTCCTCGAACCCGGCACCACACAGCAGTTGTACATCCACGTAACTGCCCGTATCCTGGTTCTTTCTTTTGGCCTGCCAGATGAGCTGAGTGTCCTCTACATGACCGATTGCAAATAACATGACACATAAGATTCTGAGATAATCATTGTCCATCGCATTTGAGTTGTCGATTTCTTGTTGCAGCAGTGTACGAATACGCTCCCTTTCGCGGGAGCCCGGCTCCAAGCTGAACTCCTGGAGAGCCTTTTCTTCATTCATATGCTTACTCCTTGTCTACTTCAGGATCTTGTTTAATTCTTCCGCTTTTTTCTTGCTATCCATTCTAGCATAAAAATAAAAGGCAATAGTGTGCAGCACAATCGACAAAAGCCACATGCCAGGGAACCACGGTGCGATAAAGTGGAACATCTCCTCTGAGAACAACCACACACCCGCCGTACAACCGAGAATGTTAATGGTAGACGAGATCACAATATTCCAGATCGGTTTCAACGTAAAGTAGTTCCACAGCGCATCGTACATGACTCCAAATATCACGGCTGCGATGAACGCAATTCCGGCGAGGTTCCATAGATACCCCATCTGGATCGTCTGATCTTTGAAGAACAAGGTTATCAGCAGCGTGACCCATAGCGAAGTTATTGTAAATACCTGAAAAAACGAATGCTTGAGATTGGCGATCATAATAATTTCCCCCTGAAATTTTTGATATAGTACCTACTGACGTAGTAGCTGGATCCATCCTTAAGCTCAACCTGGATTCTAGCGTGGTCTGTGGCGGCGAACGCCTTGATGTGGTTAACATTGATCATCGTTGAGTTGTTAATCTTCAGAAAATGGGACGAATCCAAGTCTTCTTCCACATATTTGAGACGTTTGCCAAGCAGATAGCTCTCTCCCGAAATCACACGTACATTGCACATTCGATCCTCGGACTCAATGGCAAGGATGGAGCTTGGCTGAATCTGGACATTGCGGTTATTCTTCGGATTGATGACGACCAGTTGTCTTTCCAAGTGGCTAATCGCTTTATCAATCTCCTCCCAACGTTGTTGTTCTGCCGGGTTGGTCACTACCTTGGCGAGCCTTCGTTCCATGGATGCATCTGTTTCAAATGTCACTTTCACGTGTTGCCCTCCTCTCATCACTCATATTACAGGCAAAACAAAAACCAGCATACCAAATTGCGTTTTGTTGCAAGAAGTTGCAGGTTTGTTGCACAATAGCTGACTAATGTATGCAGTTCGAACAAATCACCTTACTCTTTCGCCACCAAAAAACGTTGTTATGCGAATTTATATCCATTGTTTATGTACTCTAAAGAATGCTGTATGGGGAATGCTCAGTATTCCCCATTGTATTCCACATAACTGGTTGGCTTGAATCGAGACACGTGATAAGGCATATACACATTTTGAGAATGTGGTGACAAGCGTTCAACATAATCAATTGCAGCCTCTACCATCTCATCCGATGCAAAAACCGACTCATTCAGAAAACCACTCAATAACGCGGCATCCCCTTTATACTTCAGCATAAGGTAGCCATAACCCGGATCTGCGATTACCATATTAACTATTTCCTCTTCGGCAGGTTCTCTTGATCCATCATAAAACCTAACGATCATATCCAGATCTCTATGAAACACATCCACATTGCACGAAAATTTCAGATATTCGAATTTCAATTCCCAGTCTCCTTACCCCTCATCCTAAATTTCAAAATACATCTCCTGATGTTGCAGAATCTCCTTATTTATACTCACGATCACTTCCTGAGCTTGAGCCCGATATAGAATAAACAGTTCCTCAATTAATGGATACAGTTTGGGATCTTGCTCCAGATCTGTTGGCGTAACCTCACGCCACTGGTCTCCGACTCTATTTTTACCTACAATCACACGCTCGATGTTGTCCAGCAGAGCTACCATTTCATTTTGATTAAAATAACGCATTCCATTTCGGATGCCGCTCCAACTCTTCATCTCTATAATATTGTAAGCCGAGAACCAGTAAAACTCCGCCAGACTTTTCGTATGGTTATGATAGGAGTAGAACAGGAATAGTGCTTGTTGGCCTTCATTTAACTGACGGTACATCTCTGTTTTGGCTGCAACATCTTTACCTCGAACTGAAATGAGCATCGGCTGGACACATAACCAGCTAAGTTGCGATGAACCCAAGTCTGCCTGTTTGATTTTGGCTCGCATAACATTCTCCTCTCTTCTCACCATTGATTAAGCACTGCATTATTTCTTCTTTTCGACCAGCGAAATCTTCTGCTCAATAAACTTTATGCGACTATATGTTTGATACATTTCGTTTTGCGTCAGGCCCTCCTTAATCAGGTGACCAGCGGAATTAAATGCCCTGACGTTCGTCCACATAAAATCCAACGTTTGAGCTCTGCGATCCGCATCTGCCCGGTGTTCATACGACCATCGCACCCGATGCCTGATATGTTGAGGAACCCACTGTGATCTGAAATCCTTTAATTTTTTGTAGGCAATATACTTCTCGATTCTCTTCCCGCCTTTGGCCATACCATAGACTAATGGACGTTCGTCCATACCATGACAATATAGAATATATACCTTGGCTCCTGTCCGGAGTTGGTTGTCTTCAATAACATTGGCAATGACAGCATACATCCACGTGGCCCCCAATCCAGAGGATCATTTCCTGTACAGACTACAGACTTGCTTATCTATGATCTTTCTGTTAATCCATTCTTTTATGAAAAACGAACTGGAGACCATGTGCACCAATCCTGCGAATCCCCGTGTCGCGAAAACCCACCTTCAAATACAGGCTCTGCGCTGCAACATTCTGTTCATTTACAGCGAGGATGACGTCCTTCATCCCTGGCTCAATCTGCTGAAGCAATGGACCAATTGCCTTCATGGCAGCTAGAGCATATCCTCTCCCCTGATGTTCCAGTGAAATGGATAACGCTCTTATTAAGATCGCATTAGCGTATTTTTTCCCTTCCGCGTATTCCGATCTTTTATGTAAAATAAAGAAGCCAACCGGTGTCTCTTCTTTTAAAATCACTATGGGAATCTTGTCCGAATTGGAGATAGCCTCCTCGATCACTTCTGCAGGCAATGCAGTAAACGAGAACTGCTCTCCTGTCAGTGAAAAATTGGCCAAGTCTGCATCATATCTCTCGTGATATTCGGTAAGGCGAATTAAATTGTTCATATGTAGCACCTCATTTTTTTATATGCAGCAATGGTTTCCCCTACTTTACTCCTAGCTTGAGGTTTTGGTGTGTAAATCTTCAAACACGTTCCATTCCGTATACAGTTGTTTTAGACTTACAGCAGTTGTATGAATGAAATGTTCTAGAACGTCCATGGATAAAATGCTCAAATCTTCCGCGGGCTCATGTGCAGGATTATTCAAGAAATCCACTTTCACTTTCCTGTACTGAACCACCTCTTGTTCCAGCAAACCACCCAAATCATAGGCCTTTCCTGCATTCAGTTTATTCAGCAGCTCATGAGCCCCAGAACGATTCCGCAAAATCATAAATTCCAGCTTCGTTACCTCCTGCGTATATCGCTTTCTGCCTTCAGGATGTGCTTCATATGCAGGGTAGATATCAAAGGTCCATACACGGTCCGTATAAATATGGGCGATGTATCCACACAAATACTGCAAGAATGCAGGATCAAGTTCCGCCTGCTGCCTATGGGACTCCCAAAATGCCCAAAGCTCTTCATCTGTTGCGAATCTGCCTTCTTCGATCATTAGATGTGTTTTTGCCTTCTCACTGCGAACATCACTTCTCACGTGAATGGAATCAGGAGCCAGACTTCCCAGCAAGAATTCCGGGGATGGATTAGAACTGATTTCAGATGCAACCGCAAAATGTACCATTGGCCAAGGCATGCATATCACTCCATTTTCGTCATTCAATTTTCCTTAACGCAGAATCCCCTGCTTCTCTTGTATCAAATCTATAAATACAGGCTTCTGCACCTTATTAATCATCTCGATCTCGATTTCATCCAAACTTCTAAACGTTAATTGCAACGATTCGTTATTCTCGTCTTCAAAACATAGTGTTCGCCCATCCTCAGCTAGTTTTCCGTCTAAATTAACTCTGACGTTAAACAGGAACATGACAAATACGACCTCATTGCCATCCGGATAGATATACTTCATTCTCTCACCCGTGTAGACGGAAGCCAGTTCATACGAAATCACATCCAGACCCGTCTCTTCCTTCACTTCTCTGATCATGGTTTCTTCGATACGCTCTCCGGGCTCCATACCGCCGCCAGGCAATCCCCAGTCTCCATAATCGGATCTTAGCTGCAGCAGAATTCTCCCATGATCATCTCTAATAATGGCCCCGCCTGTAACCACAATTCGACTTGTCATCTCCGTTGCTCCTTCTCTCGTCAATTGAAAAAGAGATGGACACTCTAATCCTATATTCCAAAATGCACGATAAACTTTCCATGTTCAGAAAAGTTATAAATCATCGGCATATATGTATCTCCCAGCCTACTGAATTTAACTTTTTGCTTCCTATCCACCCATCATAACCCATGTTTTGGAAATTGCGAAGATGCTTATGTTCGTAAGCTTGTAGTCTTGTCTGACGGATCTGCCATGTATAGCAAAAATGGATACGACCTCGTCGCATCCATGGATATTCTCATTTATTTGATTAGATAGTCTACCACAGGATATGAGATCACATTCCGATCTCTGTAGGTCGACGTCACCGCTTCCTGATGTGTGCTGAGAATCCCATTTTGCAGCATAACGGGTCTGAAGCCTCGCTCCATCGCTCCATTATAAGTGAATAAAACACACTCCTCTGCGGCAAATCCGGAAATGATCACGAGCTCAATGCCATGCCTCTTCAATATGGGTTCCAGCTCTGTCTGCCAGAATGCATTCGAGCTTTCTTTGGTAACGATGAGATCCTTCTCATTGACATTCACCTCGGAAATAATCCGATATTCCTCCGGAGATGATCCTTCCATACCTTCGACGTCTTGCACATGGACCACCACATGATCACTTGAACGAAGCACATCTGCAACATGGTTGATATACTCACATGCGTGGTCTATACCTTTTTGTTCCACTCGACCTCGCACAACACTCTCTTGCATATCCACAATCAGAAAACCTATTTTCATCCGAACACTCCTTGAAATTTTGATTTATAACCTTATTGGTGCTTCTAAATGAAGAATGCTCCCAACATATGTATTCGGTTTTGCAGGCGGGACTCCTCTAAATCTGCTGCAACTTATTGTTATGCTGAGGTCATGACTTTCTTTTTCAGCATCATAATCTGCCCAATATGATACGCATTGTGAATGCACACATTCGATATGACGTTCCACCACGGAGCATTGAAATAGGAAGGGATGGTCAGTGCCAATTTTGTATCATCACTTTCTTGTACGGCCTGAATCCATTTAAGAAAAGTAGAGCCGACTCGTTCAATACTCTTCTGCCACTCCTCTTCGCTAACGCAGGAAGGGTCAACATAGAACGTTTCATCATTATTTATATGATGATCCATTCTTACTTCACCTTGGATAAAACGATCCAGCCATCGCTCATTCCAGAATATCAGATGATGCACCAGCCTCCAGATGGATTGACCTTCATCATTCGTCCATACAGCCTGAGCAGCGGTTACATCACGTAACATCTCATCCAGCGGTATAAACCAGCTCTTATCATGATGACAGGCAGCCAGTTGGTCCAGCAATACTAATTTGAAACTCATGATCAACTCTCCTTCCAAAATGAATCTACAAAATCGTTCAAATACCTTTCCTCGTTATCCTTGCCCCACTTCTCCCAGCTAAATAAATCCGTATAATTGGCCCCTTCCAAGTTCGATTCCTGAATTATTGATTCGTAAAGATACTCAGGAACTTCGTCGTAATATCCAAACTCAATCACAATAATATCCATTACTACATTAGATTTGTGACTTTGTTTGCGGAAACTCAAACAAGATTTTAAAGGGATTTCTGCTTCAATTACGTTTTTTTCATTTTCAGAATTAACATTAATATTACGTCCTCTAAGTAAAGTTAATACCGACAAGTGATCCGAAATCTCACATTTCATCGGCGTCACGGACACTCTCATTATAGGCTCGAGAAGTATAGGGTTTGCTCGTTCAAAGCCATCACGGAATGCCAATGCCGCAGCAATTTTAAACGACATTCCTTTAGAATCGAATGAATGAAACGATCCATCCAACAGTGTTACTTTTACATCTACCACCGGAAAATGGCCAAGTATACCTCTAACCATCATTTCTTCGATTCCGTTCCTGATAGAAGGAATATACTCATGAGGAATAACATGATCATGGACAATATCATTTGTGAACTCGAAACCGCCATCTCTGGATTTTGGTTCAAGCTTAATCCAACAATGACCGTATTGATGAATCCCTCCCGACTGTCTCATGTACCATCCTTCGGATTGAGCTGTTTCTTGTATCGATGTCTTGTAGAGAACTTGCGGTTCTAAAGCGTCTATTTCCAAATCGTATTCGTCTCTAAGACGTGATATCAATTCATGGAGATCTTTCTCGCCCTTGCCAGCAATAATGATCTCCTTCCGAGTATCGCGGGTGTATACCACAAAATTCAAACCTTCTTCTGCAAACTTTTTCAGAGCCAGCAATATTTCCTTAGCCTCTTCTTTTGATTTTAGCTGCTGAATGGTGACAGTCATATATGGATCAGACAGATTGATTGCACACATCTGAATCACTTCCTTCAATAATCCTTGAACAGCTCGTCCAGCATGCGATGGCGATTCTCCAAAAAGCTGCGGGTGATCTGGTAATGTTCCGTATCTTCATAAGCCATCTTTTGAATACAGCTATCATCAAAATTCAATATGTCTGCATCCGGATAACCCAGCAAAATGGGAGAATGTGTTGCGATAATGAATTGAGAAGTTCCAGACAGATCATGGAGAATGCGCAGCAAGGATAGCTGTCTGGCAGGAGATAACGCGGCTTCGGGCTCATCCAGCAGGTAGATGCCTTTCGAGCTGAAGCGGTTCACAAACAGATTGAGAAAGGACTCCCCATGGGATTGCTCATGCAGCGAGCGTCCCCCATAGTATTCAAGAGAACCCACCTCATCAACATGGGATGCAAATTGATAGAAGGATTCCGATCGCATGAAGAAACCATTCGAAATTTTGGGCAGCCAGGCCAGCCGCAGATAATCCCCTAATGAGGATTCGGAAGCATGCATCGCAAAAACATTATTTCTGCCGCCCCCGGCTGTATTAAACCCACATTGATGAGCAATTCCCTCCAGCAGAGTGGACTTGCCCGATCCATTTTCGCCGACAAAAAAAGTAATGTTATTTCTGAATTCCAACCGCTCTAAGGATTCTATGGCTGGTATATCAAACGGATACTTCTTGCGATTCTCGATCTTATCCATCATGAGCTCCACACTTCGAAGATACATAGGCATACTCCTATTCTTGTAAGATTTGGCTCCATCTACCCGAACATGATCAACAACGGATTGGGCTCATTTCACCTTAAAAGGGATCATGGCTCCTTTTTTATCCAATACGGCAGGTACCTTTCATTTACACATTCCCTATATTAAACGACGAACAGACGGATGACAAAATTATGGTTGACGGTGGCGGATCTGGTTCTATATTATGTAGGAAGAACGTTCTGCATAAAACATAAAATGAATTGGCGTGTTACCACCCCAGAGGGCATGAGCCAAGAAGCGAACATGAGACTATATTCGCTTCTTGGCTCTTTTTGCGTTCCGGAAGTCTGTAAGCGTTAACTTTAGAAACGAGGAGGCGGTGAACCGTGAGTAAAGAAATGATGCTGCAGGTAGAGCGGGTCGTCGGCAGCAATATTGTTCTGGCCCGGTCGCACCAGAATACCAAGGAGTATGTACTGATCGGCAAAGGGTTGGGGTTTGCATTCAAGGTGGAAAGCACCGTCCAGGCCGATGATCCGCGGATTGAGAAAAGGTTCCGGCTGGAAGACCGGGAGGAATGGGGGCAGGCGCAGGAGCTGATGAAGGACTTGGACCCCAATGTCATCGACATCTCTGACCGGATTATCCGTCTCATCGCTGATCAATTTCCCGGCAAGCTGAATGACAAGATCTACCTTGCTCTTCCGAGTCATATTCAGTTCACCTTATATCGTATCCGCAACGGGATGGAGATTCTGAATCCTTTCCTTACGGAGACAAAGCTCAGTTTTCCGAAAGAGTTCGAACTTGCCTCGAAAGCAGCGGCCATGATCGGAGAGGCCTTTGGTGTAGAGGTACCGGAGGATGAGGCCGGGTTCCTGACATACCATGTGTACTCCTCCGTAAATCACGTCCCTGTCGGACAGCTGGTTAAGGTATCCAATGTGATCAGCAAGCTTCAGTCCATTATTGAAGAGGAGGGTGGCGTTCGATTTGACCAGGGCAGCCTTAGCCAGGCAAGACTCATGATACACCTGCGCTTCTCCATGGAACGCCTGTATCAGCAGCCGATGGCGGCCCCCACCTTCGCGCAATATGTGAAAAATGAATATCCGTCCGAATACCAGCTGGCCAGAAAACTGAGCGCTGTAATGGCCGAGGATTTGGATACAGAGGTACCCGAGGAAGAAACGGCTTTTCTCGCCATGCATTTATATCGGCTTTTTCAAACCCATGCCAAAACCAACAACAGAAAGGACAACACACAATGATCTGGAAATGGAAAAACAACAAATCTGCCAAAATATCTGAAACGATATCTGTCGCCTCCCCGCTCACCGGAACCTGTGTCAGTTTGGAAGAAGTGCCTGACGAAGCGTTCGCGCAAGGACTTATGGGACCGGGAGTTGCAGTGATTCCCCAGGAGGGCAGGCTGGTCGCCCCTATCGACGGCACTGTGGTGCACCTGATCAAATCGCACCATGCCGTAATGATTGAGCACGCTTCCGGGCTGCAGCTGCTGCTGCATATCGGTATGAATACGGTCAGCCTGAAAGGACAGGGCTTCACACCCCAAGTGCAGACCGGGGATCAGGTCACTGTCGGTCAGACCCTGATTGAATTTGACCTGAATGCAATCGTTGCGGCCGGTTATCCGGTCATCACCCCTGTCATCGTTGCGAATGCGGCTGAACAGCCGTGGGAGTCGTACCCGGAGTATGACAGCGTAGAAGCAGGCATGGGAACGATCATGAAGGTCAGCTTGTCCAAATAACCTAAATCAAAAAAAGAAAGGAAGAACAATATGCTGAAAGCACTGCAAAAGCTGGGAAGATCCTTGATGCTTCCTGTAGCAACCCTGCCTGCGGCAGGAATTCTTCAAGGCCTCGGCCTTCTTAATTATGAAAAGGACATTCCGCTCGGTCCCGTGATCGGGGGATTTCTTAATCACTATGTAGTTCCATTCCTGAATGAGGGAGCGGGGGCGATCTTCGGCAACCTTGCGCTCATCTTCGCCATTGGGGTGGCAATCGGACTGGCGGGGGATGCGGTCGCAGCGCTTTCCGCCCTGATCGCTTATATGGTGCTGACGCGGATTCTGGGAGCCGTTCCAGGTGTATTCGGCTATATTCCTGACGATGTCAAGCTGGATATGGGCGTATTGGGCGGGATATTTGCCGGACTGCTTGCAGCTTATATGTATAAAAAATACCATAATATCAAGCTTCCTGACTGGCTCGGCTTCTTCTCCGGCAAACGCTTTGTGCCGATGGTCACCGCCGGCTCCATGCTGGTGTTGGCCATCCTGTTCGGCATGATCTGGAGCCCGATTCAGGATGCCATCGGCGCTTTCGGCGCCTGGATTGTAGGCTTTGGCGGCGTTGGCTCCATGGTGTTCATGATCGCCAACCGCCTGCTCATACCGCTCGGTCTGCATCATGTGCTCAATTCCATCGCCTGGTTCCAGATCGGAGATTATACCAATGCAGCCGGGGAAGTCGTGCACGGCGACCTGACCCGCTTCTTCAACGGAGACCCTACGGCAGGCATGTTCATGTCTGGCTTCTTCCCGATTATGATGTTCGCTCTTCCGGCGGCGGCGCTCGCCTTGATTCATACAGCCCGCCCTGAAAAGCGCAAAATGGTCGCTTCGATCTTTATCGGCGCAGCGGTGGCTTCGTTCTTAACGGGTATTACCGAGCCACTCGAATTCTCCTTCATGTTCGCGGCGCCTCTGCTGTATGTGGTGCACGCTATTCTTACCGGTGCAGCGGCCCTGATCATGTACCTGCTGAATGTTAAGCTGGGCTTCGCCTTCTCGGCAGGTCTGATCGATTACCTCGTGAACATGAAACTGTCGACCAATCCGCTGCTCATGATCCCGGTCGGTCTCGCATTTGCGGTCGTCTATTATTTCCTTTTCCGGTTCATGATTGTCAAGTTCAACCTGAAAACGCCGGGACGCGAGGATGACGCTAATGATGCCGATGCCCCCACTAATGCTTCCGCCGTGGCAGCGGCGTCTGCCGACACCAAGGCTGGCAAAGTGCTCGCGGAGATCGGTGGCGCAGACAATATCGAGAGCATCGACGCCTGCATCACTCGCCTCCGGCTAGTTGTTAGGGACGACAAAGCGGTCAACGACCAGGCGCTCAAACAGCTTGGCGCTTCCGGCGTCATGAGGCTCGGTGGCGGAGCTGTGCAGGTCATCTTCGGCACCCAGTCCGAAATCCTGAAGGATGAGATTAAGAGGCTGATGTAACGCTCGTCCTCCTTTGAGTTTAAAAGGTCGAGAACAAGGGTATGCTGCCCTGTTCTCGACCTTTTTTTGTTAACCAAGAAGCGCAGGATATTCTTTTGAAACGGTTTTGATTGAAAAAAGAGAGCAAGCTATACGCTCACTCTCTCTGTGTTAATAGACAAATTTGCGCTGTGCCCAATAACTGAACAAAAAGATGGACACCTCCGTCAGCACTTTGGCCGCGATGAGCGGGATAATCAGTTTTTCGTTATAGAAGTATAGCAGTCCGTAATTTAATAGCAGTACCAGAATGACCAGTGAAAAGTATTTCGGTAATGACTGGCGCACCTTGGACATTTTCCCGGCTGAAAATACATATTTCCGATTGATCGTATAGTTGAAGATCGAGCTGCATAATCTCGCTGCAACGACCGATAGAAACAGATTATGGGTAAAGTACTGAATGACGAACAATAATCCGAAATCGATCAGCGCCGATAGCACCGAAGACGTACTGAACATCAGGATCGGCATATAAATGCGGAACGAGTCAACCATCGGGCGAAAATGAGAGGATTGGTTATGATCCAGATATACCGTGTCAATAAACTCCTCGGTGATTTCGTATCCCTCTTTGCGTGCGGTTAATAACATGTTCATCTCATACTCAAACCGATCCCCCGGGATCTGGCATAACCAGTCCAGCATCGAATAGGGAAAACCACGCAGACCTGTCTGTGTATCATATACTTTGGTCCCCGTTGTGATAGAGAAGACCGCCCGGGTAACTGTATTGCCAAAACGACTGCGTGCAGGAATCGTCCCGCTAAAACGACGGCTGCCGAGTACGATCCCTGGGATGGTCTGCTCCAGCAGCACATCGAAAATACGCCGGATATCATGCGGCAGATGCTGCCCGTCACTGTCTGCACATACGACCCCACCTTGTGGTCCGAATTCCTTGATGTACTGGAACCCTGTCTTCAGTGCTCGTCCCTTGCCCAAATTCACAGGATGAGTCAGTATGGTGCAGCCATACGCCTTAGCCGTCTCGAAAATCCCCCGGAATTCCTGGCCGCTGCCATCATCCACAATCACAATCGGCCCCAGTTGGAACGTCTGTAATTGCAAAATTAGATTTAATAAACGCACATCCGGTTCGTAGGATGGAATTAATATGGTCATGATCATTGTCCCTCCTTGAGGTAGAGGATGTCACTTACGCCGCGTTCCTGATTTCTGCCCAGAGGATTATTCACGACTCTGCCCATGAAATACATCGTGGATGAACCACCGCCATCCAGGTTATAGGCCTCTGTTGCTCCGAGGCCCTTCATCACGTCCGCGAGCTCTGCCAGCGTCATCCCCCGGCTGTCATCCTGTCGTCCGTCCACGACAACAAA
This sequence comes from Paenibacillus sp. FW104-T2, assembly GCF_058789975.1. NCBI lineage: Bacteria > Bacillati > Bacillota > Bacilli > Caryophanales > Paenibacillaceae > Paenibacillus > Paenibacillus sp. FW104-T2. The sequence goes on from NZ_JBYTCE010000024.1 coordinate 25,933, forward strand.
TACATAATGATTCGGGGCAATCATGCCGATGGCCGTTCTGGGATTCGCATCCTGAATAGAACGATTGCCGAAATTGTTATCGATTTTCACACGGCTAAAATCACTTACAATCTCCCCGTCCTGAATCAAAATGGGTCCAAACGACAGCGTATTGGTCGCGCCTTCAGCCAGCAGCTCCGAAGAGGAAACTTCCGTCTCGTTGTACGTCTTCATCGTCCCATCAGCGAACAGTGCCATCGCATCACGAACCGGATCATCCCGGTATACCGTACCGTTACGAATAATGACGCCATCACTACGAAAACCGTAGTAATCACCATTAATGGCGAATATCGCGTTGTTCGCTGCAGCAATCTCTGAGGTGTTCTCCGTAATATTGGTGCCGAAGCTGTTATCCGCCAAAGCCGATTTCAGACTGCTTGCGTCCGTCATCTGCACATCTGCAACGTAATACGTAATCTGATCTGCACCGGAGCCAGTCTGCACCTTCTCGATGCTCACCTGCATATCATCACTGGAATAGTTCCAGTCATCTGAGGTTGCATTGACCTCTACCGCTGCGTTTGACGCATCATTTGCACTGCTGCTAGTGGCCGAAGCGTTATCATCCGCCACGACTACTTCCACATGCCGGATCAGGTAACGGTCAGCCAGACTATAGACAATTCCGCTGATTCCAAGGATAACGACAAGCGTGGCAACCAGCCATTTACGCCTTTTATTCGGGATTGCTTTTCTATGTGGATTTTTCGGATTGGGTTTATCATACATTCTCATCATTGAAGCCACCTCTTCATCATCTAAGTTCTTAAGGACATGATAGGCGGGATAGCTTAAATGAATCTGAAACCTATCCAAAGGCAAAAAAAGAAGGTCACCTCCTCCCTTTCAGGGGGTAGATAACCTTCAAACGAATGGATACATTTATGAAAGACTTCGAAATAAGACCTGTCTTCACCTACTCTCCTGTAAATAGTGCATCATACGCAGGGCATGGCCGGTTCTCCAGGAAATCTGCTAATGCAGGCGGCTGTTTAGCGTAAATTTCGTTCAATGATGTTCCATGGTAGATGTTGCCGATGACGACCGGATGGCACAGCTCACAGATAAGAATATCTCCGTTGCCATGCAAATGCAGCTGCTTCGTTCCATCCACACAATTAGAGAAATACACGCCTGGCTGTTCGTATAACCCCAACAAATCAGCAAAACGATCCATGCAGGTGAAGTATAACGTGGTGTCTTCCTTCTTGAATTCAATCAACTCTTTTACAGATCGAACAAGTGATTCCCTGGAAACAATGCTGCTCCAATCGCTGTGCGGCATCATGATACTGTTCTGAATCTCGTGAATCCGCACACCCAGATCATAGACCTTTTGGCTAATGGCCAGCATGTTCGCTTGTGTTCCCTCAAACAGCAGGGTTTCCAGCACCGTCTCCAGACCAGCTTCTGTACACAACCGGATATTCCGCTCCAGCCTCTCATACATGCGGGGATGAACACGATAATAGGCGGAATAGGCATGCGCATCGGTATAGTTGAACGAAATATGAATATTGGACAACCCTGCATCACGCAGCGCATGAATTCGCTCTTCCGTCAGTAAACTGGCATTTGTATTCAATTGCGTATCAATTCCATAGGCTGCACAATACGTAACAATATCCAGACAATCCTGATACTTGAGGGTTACTTCTCCCCCGGACAAACGCACGCGTTTCAACCTTGGGAGCTCACCGATGATCCGAATAACTTCCTGTGCATCAATACATTGTCCATCATCCCGGTTATAGGCACAGCAATAGTCACACTTGAAATTGCAATTGGAAGTCACCCCGACTTCCAGCCCCTCCAGCTCGTATAACCCGGGCGTTTCCAGCTCGAGTGATTTATATCTGTTTTTTGCGGTCAATTCCATATACCTCCTGGTTCCTTCATCCCATGTGATTACAACCTGGAGATTATAGCGGAAGTATACAGGGTTCGGATATGACATTATGTACGCTGAGTACGATGAAAAATAAAATAAAACCCATCTCTCCGATCAGCGGGAGTGGGTCAGGTTCGTACAAGCATTTAGATTAGATTATATAAAATATGATGCCTTGCCCTTGGGAAGCTGCTTTTCTCAAATACACTCATGTACTATATCGAATGGAAATCTTCTTTTAGAATGGCGTACATCTTCAAGTCCCGAAGCTCATTTTTTACCTTCATATAATTTCGCAATATACCCTCAAACTTCATGCCTACCTTCTCCATCACCTTGGCCGAACCTGTATTATTCACCATACATCTGGCTTGAATTCGCTCCAATCCTACTTCCTCGAATCCAAATTGGATGATCTTGCTTACCACTTCTGTCATAATGCCCTGATTCCAATACTTGTCCGACAACACATAGCCCAATTCTACTCTCATACTATTGCTATCACAGCCCAAATAATTGCAGCTGCCAATCAGCCTTTTGGACTGTTTATCCTCAATCCCCCAGGGCCCGAGCTTGTCAGCCTCATAACGGTTCATGACAAAATCGATAAAACCCTTGGTATCCTCCTTGCTCTGATGAGCTTCCCACGTGGTGAATTCGGCAACGGCAGGAACCGAGCAATAGCTGTACATATTGTCCAGATCATCGTAGGTGAGAGGGCGAAGTAAGGTTCGTTCCGTTTCCAAAACGGGAAATGGGTCAAAATAGCTTTCAATCGTATTCATACACGTCTCTCCCTAGAATATTAGAATAAAGAAACATACTAAAACTCGTTTGAGATAATGTACGTTCTTTTAATGTGAAAATCATGGCCACAATCTGTGCTGCTTCCACAGCCCGTCCTGCAGCTCGTACCGAATTCGTGTATGTTTTCGCCCCGAATCCCCCTGCCAAAACTCCACTTCTCGAGCATTCACAGCATATAACCGCCAATGGGGCGTAACCATATCCGGTTCACGTTGAATCCGTTCTTTCTGAGCTTCAATGGAGCTATTTAGTAACTCCTCGCTTTCCAATTCCTCACTTTGGCGCCCTGTCATGGCAACCGCTCTGGCTCCAGTCGAGCGTTTCCGGAAATCATCTGCTCCTGCTTCATTTCCCATATCCGCGGCTGTACCCCTTATACGAACCTGTCTCCCGAGCGCAGGCCAATAAAATGTCAGTGCCACGTGCGGGTTTTCCTCCAACTGCCTTCCTTTCCGACTCTCGGAACTGGATGCAAAGTAAAATGCCTCATCAATGACATTTTTCAAAATCAATACGCGCGCATCCGGATAACCATCTTGATCCACCGTTGAGATTGTCATGGCATGAGGTTCCTTCACATTGGCCTTGATTGCCCCTTGCAACCAGTCCAAAAATAATTCCCCAGGACGGTCCGGCAAATGATGGATGTCCCAAGGAGGGAAAGGCCCAGACAATGCATGCAAACTCCGCAACAACTCACTCGATTCAGCACTCATTTGATCACTCCCACCTTCCAATTAATTCCATTGTAGCGCAATTGTAATGTACTGGAAACAGAGATTTTTAAAATGCATATAATAAAATACGGTCATAACTAAGAGGGCAGATTTGCCCAACCTATAAATACGTTCTGTTAGGGCTTTAGCTTAATCGACCTTCTAGTTAACTAGAGAATATCTACTTCTTACTCTTAATATTCACCCTAATAAATGCAACAATCGCCATAATTCCTGCTGATACAGATGACCTTATTTTCAATTGTGCAATATCCGAAAAATCTGTGGGCGGATTAAACAGCATGATCCATAAATAATATAAATACACGACTATAGAAACAACCAAGACTACATTTGCAATTCTTTTTTTCAACAAAACTGATCCCTTTCTACTATGACTTCAACTATCATTTATCTCCCTATGAGTTATCCTTCTCTGGACCAAATTCAATCTAAATGGCTCACCATATTCATGCTGCTCAATATCCAACCGTTATCACTCTTCTCAATCGTGTGCATACTGGTATGATCGATCGGATGAAAGCTGGATTTATTGCTCCACTCCCGCTTATCGAGCAAATAATAGAGGATATTAATCACTCCGCCGTGCGTAATCAACAGAACGTTGGACTTTATCTTTTGCTCCTCCATGTCTCTGCAGAGTGTATCGAAAGAGGCACAGATTCTGTTATAAAAATTCTGTGGACTTTCTCCTCCTGGAAAAGGCGAATCCATTTCAAGAGCATTGAAATAAACTCCTGGGTAATTCTTTTCAGCCTCCTCATGGAGCATGCCCGCCAAATAACCATTATTCATCTCTCGCCAATCTTTCACAGAGCTGCTCGGAATATTTAATTTCTGCTCAACCTCCCTAGCCGTCTGTACTGCACGAGGAAGATCACTACTTATAATCGTATGGATATCATACTGCTCAGCATGATGATGCAGATAATTACCTAGTTGTTCTGATTGAATAATCCCTTGTTCCGTAAGCCCTCGCTGGCTCCATCCACCTCGATACCCTTCGTCATCCGCGCCGTGTCTTACTAGAAAGATCTTCAAGACTATCCCTCCTTAACCTATGGTTTAGCTAGTTTTAATCATCTCTAGACGGATCTATGAAGTTCATACATAAGGTAATTCTCCTTTATGTCTTTCAAATTTGCTAAACAAACCCCGACCTCAGATGGCTTTTATCCAAGATCGGGGCCTTTGGTTTTTACAATTTAATTAATAAAAGTATTACGAACTCGTACTGACTTGATAAAATAAGGAATCCAGATTGCGCAAGTGAGAACTGACTTGGCAATCTCTCTCATCGAGCTTCCATCCTCAAGTTCACTCGCCATCGGAATCTGAAGTAACAACAGATAATCAATGATACCCACGACCAAACTGACACTATAGAAGATAATCATAAGACGTGGCAAAATAGCCTTTTTACTATAAAATGCAAAGAGCGTATACAAACTAAACAATAAAAATAACACGTTATATACCAGTTCAAAAATGAGTACTGGTCCCCATAACGGATGATAATAATCTGATTGTTTCGAAGTTAGCAGCTCCCATGTTTCTGTCGTAAATATGGGCACGATTTGTTGAATCAATTGCACTGCGAGCAAAACTATCGTAAGAAAGAGACCAATTTGGATCAGGATCAGCCATCCTCCTAATCCCGACACGCCCAGTGGTCGATAGTCTCTCTTCTGCTCTTCAATAGGTGGTTCCACGGATAACACGTCCTTATACTGTTTTGTCATTCTTTGATGAATCATTTCTCATCATTTTCAAACCTACATTGCCCATACCTTTCCTTACTTCTCGTACGTTCTATGTATTAACTTCTTCATTACAACTACATTCCTCACCTTCCTCGATTATAAAAATTTACACAGCTTCCTTATTATACTACGAGTGAAAATAAACTGATACAGCATATCACCCCATCCATTAGTCCACACCGCTGAGGCAAAAGAAGACCTCTTCGCTATACTTATGCCATGTTCAGCCCTTCATTTGTACGTCATACTTTACTTCATCAAGTGCAGATGAGACTCTGTATAACGGAATGAAGGAGGGCAAGGATATGTCCAAACGAAACATAAAACTTATGCCTTTTGCTGACCTCTCAGCATATATGGATGGCTTCAAGATCGTTTCCACACAGTGGGGTGCCGATGGGAAGGTGTACGTACTGTTAATAAATCAAGTGCCGGAGAGAGAACGGGACATGTTCGTTCAGACCCATTTAAATCAAACCTACAACTACAAAGTTCTGATTGTGTCTCAGCAACATGTAGAAGAGGTCGTGATTTGGGGACAAACCTACAATTATCATTATGTACAGCCGCTGCATGATCACCTTTTGCTTGTCGGTGCACGCTGTACCTACTACGGCAATAATCAGTATGACCTAAATGCCCGAGTGTGTGATATGAAGGGAAATCCTATTCGGGATTTTCTGTTAGGGGACGGAATTCAGAGTGTTCAGGTGACAGCGAATGGAACGATCTGGACCAGTTACTTTGACGAAGGCATATTCGGCAATTACGGATGGAGCGATCCGATTGGTTCCTGCGGTCTGCTGGCTTGGGATGAGCAAGGTAACAAAATCTATGAAAACCGCGCAGCTGATATCGCCGATTGTTATGCACTTAATGTCGTGAACGAGGATCAGATCTGGTTTTATTATTACACCGATTTCGAACTTGGTTGTGTCTCAGGGGGAACCGTGGATTCCAAGGTCACGTTTGTGAAACCGAACATATCCGGCTCTTCCGGATTCAGTACAGATGGTTATCACTTTTTATTCGATGCTGGATATGGTAAACACGGGACGTTTGTTCTCAAAAAAATGGATAAGCCAGGACGACTGACGAAGGGGCAAAAGATTGAATTGGTTAACGAAGCCAATAACCCATTCAAGCAGGCACGGCAGGATTTTCGCGAGCAGCGACTGCTCCTTAGCGAAGGGAATTTACTGTATCAGCTGACAATCGAAGAGCTGATTTCTAGTCTGGATTAATGGTCATGGAGCGGAGAGGGTTATCATGAAAATGACAATCCCTCTTCCTCAAGAGCATATCTAAGTTTGGGCATCGCAGATGGGCCTATGCCGTGCAGTTTCAGGATCTCTTTCTCGGTATACTTCGAAAGTATAGCCAACGTTGTAATCCCCTCATTTTCTAAGGCACGTCTGGCAGGTGCAGACAATAAAGCCAGAAATCCTTCTTTCGGTTTACGTTCAGATTCGCAGATCGGACAAGTTGGGCAGTCACTTTTTTTGTAATATGAATGTCCATGTTCACATGTTCTTAGTGTTCCTTTGTCGTTTGTCATTTGGGATCTCTCCTTACCGAGTTACATACTCATCCAATTCTCAACCTCTGGGATTATACGATCATATTGTTTTAAGTCCTCTATAGTACCTATAACTTGTGCTGTTCCCATTCGCTGTTCATCTTGATCTGTACATTCAATCCACAACGAACGTCTCAGGCTATATTCGAGCCAGTCTAACTTCCCAATAAAACCACTTTCCAAAACCATACGCCAGTCGGCACTTAAGCAGCTCACACGTTTACGATATCCATTAATAAAGGTTAAGAATCTGTCTTTATCAACATTTCCAGTGTTGTCTACGGACCAATACATAGCTGTTTCCATCAAATCATGCATGGGGTTGATGTAGCCTGCCGATTCCCAATCAATAATTATTGGGCTATTATGCTGCCACATCACATTCTTGGGCTCCAAATCCCTGTGACTAATCACTGTATCTGAAGATAGGAGTTGCGATGATCTCTTTGCCCTAGCATTCCACTCATACAACTGTTGGATCATTGAAACTAGAAGCTCATTCCATTCCAGTCTCTCATTTTTTCCTTTGTTCAGATAAAACGCCCAGTCTGTTTCTTTCGAAATATCCATTTGTGACCTTGCCATATCAAGTTGTGAAAAATCGATCTTATGCAAATCTGCAAGAATCGTACCCATTTGATCACAATGCTCGTTGGTAACTTCATTATGCTCTAGACTTCGACCATCAATCCAATCGAATATAAGATAGAATTGATTATCTATGTTATGGACCGAAGAGTTATTAATTCTTTTTGCTGGCTGTACAGGGACATGTTTATTCGCCATATTTGCTATTTTCTCTGAATTCATATAATTTTGCACAGCTTCAGGCCTATTCATAATCTGTGGATTCAATGCCTTAATTGCATATTTATTTCTTCTTGTCTCTATGACATACATTCGATGTAAGAGTCCACCCAATATTGGTTTGGGTGTACTTATCAGTTCACCAAGATTTAATTGATCGCACACTTTCTCAAAATTTAGTTTATACTGAATATCGCTCATAACGTTACATACCTTCCGTTAATTATTGTTGTTTCACATAAATATCTGTTAAAAATTAACGAACAAAGCGTTACCGATCTATATGAACATGTTTCTCCAACCACTCTTTTGCTTCTTGCAGCATCCCCAACGTTATGTGATGATTTACGCCTGCATACTCCACTAATTTAAGTGATGTTTGATTATCCTTTTCAGACATGCGTTCCATAAAGTATCGCTGGCTTTCGATGGGAATGGTTTTATCTTCTTTTCCATGCAGCAGGAGGAATGCTTGGTCATTAGAATCGTTAATATTGAACAAAGGATCATATTTCCTGATATGTTCAGCTTCAATTGCACTCATCGGTCTTCTCCCGTCATGTTCACGGAAAATCTCCTCAGACCTTAACCAGGCACAAGAAGCATTCATGATTACTGCAGACTTTAAATTTGAATCGGTCGCGCAAACCCCACCTGCAATAAATCCACCAGCCGAATTTCCAATAATGCCTACAGCATGGTCCGTATTGAGGATATCTGCAACAATAGCGCTTGCCTCTTCAACCGCTTGAATCACGACTGACCAAAAGTGTTGTTGTAAAATACCGGTATCAAAATACGCTAGATTACTGCGTTCACCGTGGTGAGGCAGCTCAGGAAAAATTACTTTATATCCCCAATCCGAAATCATTGATCCAAAAAACAGATAGTCTCGTATAGTGGACCCCCAACCATGATATAGGATGATTGTGCCTACAGGCGGTAAGTATGGATCTATCGGTAAGCAAGGCACTCCAGCAATCGTACATTCATTTATTATTCTCATAATCCCTCTTTCAAGGGTAGCGGGACTTCAAGCGAATCCGTACCCATCATCCTTTTCCCATTCTCTTCTTTTGACCCGACTTCAAGTCCAATTGCTATCGATTCTGAAGTTGACATTGATATTTGCTCTGGAATCAAATTGATCATAACCGTTCCAGTTCCGCCTCCGGTTGGTACATAACTGCGATCTCTCCTGATTCGTTGAAATGGAATTCTGCTGAATACTGTTACGGACTAATTTTATAAAAATAAGGCCCACACATGTCTTCGTGCGTATGTACATAGGTCCAGGTAAACTGACGGTCAAAGATATAGATATCTTGTTCTGAATCAAAGTCCGCTGCAACGACTGCCTTCGCATTCTCATAGACCTGGATAAACGGCGTATGTTGATACATGACATATAGGTCATTTTTGAACTCGGCATCAAACGCATCTCGTGCTGAATTGCCCGTTAAACACGCTTGTTTCTTATAACTAAACATATGCCATTTATATTCGCTGTAGTAGATCGCGTCTTTTGCCTCGTCATCCAGATTGCCGGCAAATACCTCATCCCACTGCTTAACAATGCCCTCCGATTCCTCACACAGCTCCGTCACCTGAACTCCCTTATTCGCCAGATTTTGCTCAAACATATATCTACGATATACAAGCTCGATCCGCGAGTACGCCACATTCAGTTCACTTTCAGGCAAAATGTCTAACATCTTGTTAATTTGTTCTCGAATCACGTTGACCTCCGTTTGATATGAAATTAGGTGTATCTTCGACCTGAACCACATCCCTGTTTCTTACCGTCTAGCTTCTTCCCGCAATACATAAGCCAATTGGTACATCTCCGCAATATCATGTCTATTCTGCTCCTGGAATCTCCGAATGGCTTCAGCAATCTCTACAAGCTCTACGGCAACAACCTGCTCTCCATCCACCGGATTCAGCGGATTGCCTACAAGTTCAACATCTCCATATCCAATCAATCTCACAAAATGAGGATGCGGAATATGTGGTCGATACGGTTCAGTGGCACCAGATGTGCAATAGAACTGACCGAATATCTGATAGGACTGCAGCTCCGCACCCAGCTCTTCCATCACTTCGCGCTTTAATGCATCCGGATATCTCTCTCCAGGTTCCAAGGTTCCTCCCGGCAGCTCCCATTTCCCATTATCCAGTTGAAACACGACGCACTTCCTCCCGACGAACGGGATAATGCTCACGTTGCTCACCAGCGCTTCATCCACGATATCGTTCAACCTGAACTCCGCTGACACCGTCCCCCAATGAATGGAGGCACTCAGTGCCGGAAAATGTTCAATATTTAAGCTTTGCATCCGCATCAGCCCCTCTCTAGATAAAGTAAAATCTTCCACTTCATTCTTTCTCCAATTATAGATGAAAGGATAGAAAAAAGGCCACCTTCCCTCATGGAATAGGTGACCTTCTCATCATAGTTTCAGAGAACAATATCGTCTTAGGGTATGTGCCTTATTTGTGCACCAGTTTCCCGTTTTCCAAAAAGAGAACCCGATTACACAGCGGAAGAACCCGCTCATCATGCGTAACCATTACTGCACTCTTGCCCTGCTCTGCAACCAGCTTCGCAATCATGCCAACAATATCGAGCCCCCGTTCCGCATCCAGACTGGCTGTCGGTTCGTCCGCCAGCAGCACAGCCGGATCATTCATCAACGCCCGCGCAATGGCAACACGCTGACGTTCCCCGCCAGACAGCTTCTCGGCATATGCTTTACGACGGTGAGATAAACCTACCGTATGAAGCAGCTCATCCACTCGCTTCGCGGCCTTGTTCTTGTCCGTTCCGGCAAGCTTCGCAACGACCATCAGCTGTTCTTCCACTTTCAGATAAGGAATGAGGTTGGCGCTTTGAAAAATAAAACCGAGCTGCTGAAGCCGCACATCGGAAATGTCCTGCTTGTTTTTGCCCATGATGGATACACCATCAAGCAGAACCTGCCCCTCCGTTGGTTCAAGGAGTGCACCTGCAATGGACAAAAATGTACTTTTGCCTGACCCGGAAGGACCCATAACCGCAACAAGTTCCCCCTCGGCAACTTCAAGATCCAACTGATCCAAAATCGTACGTTTGCCCCCGCCATCCTCAAAGGTCTGTGTAATTCCCTGCAATACCAATCGGTTTCTCATGCTGCTGTCCTCCCAATTGCATCAAGCGCATCAATTTTGGTAACCTTCCAGACCGAGAACAACGAACCTGCCATAGACATGATTACAAATAAAATACAGGTCAGTGCCAGGGTGGACAAGCCTAATTGAAACGGCATCGAAGCTGGTAAGATGGACTCAAAAAGTCGGACCAGCAGAACACTGATCACCAAACTGCCGACGGACAGAAGTAATACTTGTAATGACACACTGCCAGCCAGATACGCATTGCGCGTTCCGATGGCCTTCAAAATGCCAAATTGACTCGTTTTCTGAATGGTGATGACGTAGAAAAATACCGCGAGTACAAACGCCGAGATGACAAACAAAAAGGCGATCATCATAAGCAGCGAGCCCTGCTCTTCCTTATAGCCAGGAATGGCCGATACCGCATCGGACTTCGTAATTACTTCCGCATTCGGCAGTGCAGCACTCAAGCTGTCAACCTTCTCACCAGCATCCTTAATAGCAATGGCATTGTATGACGAAGCATTGTTGCCTGCTGTATCTGGACTGGTACGCGAACTTCCTTGCAATGCAAGCCATTCCTGTTCATTCAGGAACACGACCGGCGAGTGGCTAAAGGACTCATTTTGCACAAATCCACCGACTGTCCACTCCATCCCCGACGCTTGATCCACCAGAACCGTTCCAATGGTCACGCCGGACTCTGACAGCTTTTGATCTACTACAACTTGTCCGTCCTTCTGCTCCGCAATCGAAACTCCTTCAGTGACGGTTGGCGCAAGCCAGCCTTCCGGGTTCACCATAAACAGAGTGACATCTATTTTCTTGGTGTCGTCAGCCGGGCTAACGGTTGTCATTTTCACACCAAGCGGCTCTGCGTTATCTTGCCCTACCACTGAGCGCGACTGTTCAAGCTGATCCTGATTCACCTGCGAACGGGTAAAACGATGATTAGAATCCTGTTCGAGAACGAAATGGGTTGCTGCCATATTTTTGATCGACGCGGCGTTGTCATACGCCAGCCCCTGCGCAAGACCTGTAACAAACAGTACCAAAAATGAAACCAGTACCATAATGGTAGCAATTAACGCATACCGCCCTTTGGCAAACCTCATCTCTCTAATAGCCAAGTACATATCTCTGACCTCCTCTTGATAAACCAAGTATAGGAGGTGAAAATGAACGGCAAATGAATAACAGATTACATCTGCGGAAGAGTCACAGTGAAGGTTGTACCTTCGGACGAACTGGAAACTTCAATTGTACCGTCATGAATCCGGACAATTTTCTGCACAATGGCCAGCCCAAGCCCGGTTCGACCGGAAGAACGCTCCCGTGCACGGTCCACCCTATAGAAACGATCGAACAGGAATGGCAGATGCTCTGCCGCAATCCCGTCTCCTGTATCCCGAATTTGGATTACACAATGAGTATCGGTCTGCTCTGCTCGGATCTCAATGCTTCTTCCTTGCGGAAGATGATTCACTGCATTGCCCAGCAGATTCATCCATACCTGCATGAGCAGTACTTCATTCCCAACCAGCTGGATGGATTCGGGTACCGATATCCGGAGCAGCAGTTCCTTTTCTTCCAGCTGCCATTGCAGCACCTGAACGGCTTGACGGAATTGATCGCGCAGAGAGAATTCTTCTTTGGTCAGATCTTCTTGGCCTTGTTCGAGGGATGACAGCAGAAGCAGCTGTTTGCTGAGCAACGAGAGATGACGGCTTTCTTCCTCAATAATGGATGCATAGTGCTCCCTCTCCTGTTCAGGAAGATCCCGATTGGAGAGCAGTTGGGCAAATCCCTGGATCGAGGTCAGTGGCGATTGAATCTCATGCGAGACGTTTGATACAAACTGCTGACGCGCCTGATCTACCCGCTCCAGTTCACGACTCATGGTCATAAAGTGCTGAGCCAGCTGTCCAATCTCATCCCGCCTCTTCGTGGGCAATTTCAGATTATAGTTCCCCTGTACAATACGCTTGGTCGCCTCCGACAGACGTTCAATTGGATTGACCAAGTAGCGAGTACTGATTAGAAAGATCAAGATGCTAATACCTACCGTAAGCGCCCCAATCAGGGCAAAAAAGATACGCAGTTCGCCGAATTGCAAAATGACGTCCGGGCGCATAAACAGGCCATAGCTTGTATTTCCGATCTGTAGTTTAACACCAACGGTATTGCTTAACTGATTGTCAAAGAAACCCGTGATGAAGGGTTTGCTTGGAAACTGGGCAACACCATGGTAGACCTCACCGTCAAGCACCCTATCTACAGCTCGCTTGTCCAGATCCTTCTCGCGAAAATCGCTACCGTAGAATTCATCATTCCCCTTGCCATCTGTCACATAAATCTCGTAACCGAGAGCTGCGGCGTTGTCCAGATACGGCTGCATCATGTCTGGCTCCCGCTCCACAAACTGCTTCATTTGCATGGCGATGCCGACCAGCTTCTCGTCATTGAAGGACTTAAGCTTCGCATGATAATAGATATTGGATAAAAGAAAACCCAGCATGCCGCTGACCACAATGACAGCGATCGTAATGAGGAAGACTCGAACATACAAAGTCCTCAACGGGTTTTCACCTCCATCTTGTAACCGATCCCCCGTACCGTATGAATGACAAAGTCATCTGTATAATCGGCAAACCGATCACGTAACCGCTTGATGTGCACATCCACCGTACGGTCATCCCCTTCATAATCTGCGCCCCAGACAAGTCTAATTAATTCATCTCGCGAGAATAATCGACCTGGATATTGTGCCAGCTGGGAGAGCAGCTCGAACTCCTTCATGGGCAAAAACAGAATGGATTGACCATCAGATACCTCCACGTTATTCCGGTCAATCACTATGCGATTCATGCGAATGATATCACTTGACGTGCGGTGATAACGGCGAAACAGGGCCTTGACCCTGTAGATCAACTCTTCGGGTTCGAACGGCTTCGTCACGTATTCATCCGTGCCTTTCAGATAGCCCTCCCTCTTGTCGGATAGCTGGTCCCTTGCCGTTAGCAGCACAATCGGTATGTCATACTGCTGCCGGATGAAATCACATAACTCCAGTCCGTCCATGCCTGGCATCATAACGTCCAGGATCGCCAGATCAATCGGTGTTTCTTTGATTAGCTTGACCGCTTCTATCCCATCCTGCGCTTCATGCACCTGATACCCCTCTTTGGTCATGACATGCCGAAGGAGTGCTCTAATGTTGGCGTCATCGTCCGCCAGAAGCAGGTGTTTCATATCGTTGTCCGCCCCTCTATTTCTAAGTTGAATGTATAATGATCATATCCATTGGTTTGAAGTTTGTTACGAGTACTTCCGCACATGGATCCTGCACAGATGGTAGCACAAAAGCCAAAGCGTTCGCCAGCACACACCACAGGAAGCAATGCTTTCGTGTTTATATTTGTTTGAATCTGGTTGACACTATTATTAGGCACATCTATAATAAAACCATAACATATGAACGAACGTTCATATATTCATTTGATCAATTAGATTCATTCAAGGGATACCCTAAGCCACAATAGCAATCATCATTATTACATAACGGAGCCATGCTCCAAAGGAGAGGATCTCGTATGTCCGGACATCACCACAATCACGACCATGGACACCAACATGCTCATCCCAATAACAAGAAAGTGCTACTGTTTTCCTTCATTATCATTACGCTGTACATGATCGTAGAAGCTGTAGGCGGCTTTGTGACCAACAGTCTGGCCCTCATCTCCGATGCAGGACATATGCTGTCAGACGCAGTCGCTCTGGGAATTGCCTTACTGGCGTTTACCTTTGGGGAAAAGGCAGTGAATACTGGTAAAACCTACGGATACAGACGATTTGAGATTTTGGCTGCTACCTTAAACGGAATTACCTTAATTGCCATCTCCCTGTACATCTTTTACGAAGCAATCGGCCGCTTCATCCATCCGCCGGAAGTAGCCACGGTCGGCATGCTGATCATCAGCATCGTTGGATTGCTCGTGAACATTCTAGTTGCCTGGATCATGATGCGCGGCAGCGACACGGAGAATAACCTCAATATGCGAGGTGCCTACCTGCATGTCATCAGCGATATGCTTGGGTCCATCGGGGCCATAGCGGCAGCACTGCTAATGATGTTCTTCGGCTGGGGCTGGGCAGATCCACTCGCAAGTGTAATCGTGGCCGTGCTGGTGCTGCGAAGCGGGTTCTTCGTAACGAAGTCTTCCCTGCATATCTTAATGGAAGGTACTCCGGCGAATGTGGATGTCAATGATCTTGTGCAAACGATTAAAAAAGTAGACGGTGTCCATGGCGTTCACGATGTGCATGTATGGTCCATCACAAGTAACCTGAATGCACTGACCGCTCATATTGTGGTCGATGGAACATTGACCATCTATGAAGCTGAAACGCTTGTGCAAAAGATTGAACATATGCTGGAGCACAAAGATATCAAGCATGTCACCTTGCAGGTGGAGTCCGAGAAGCACCTGCACGACAGTTCAGTATTATGCACGGTTAAAGGCGACGCACCCGATGCGCACGCACATCATCACCATTGAGAATGGTGCAAGATATAGCAGTAAATTAAAAACAGGGCATTCCCTCGAGGGAATGCCCTGTTTTGTTTTGTGTATATCTGTCTTCTGTTATCCGTTGGCCCGAGCACTAATCTACCAAAACTTCTGGATTACTTGTACTTAGAGAGTAGTTTCTGTTTCTTTTGATCAAATTCAAAGTCAGTTATGATGTTTTTTTCCTTCAACTCACCTAATTGCAAAAGTTGTTCATGAACATTAACGGGCGGCTTCTTTAATTTATTTGCTCTAACCAAAACAACAATTGAAAAAGGGATTGCATACAACATGGTTAACAGCGCCAAGAATGCGGCATTATCTGGATCTTCTGGCCCTAAACTGAATATCGCAAAAAATGTTAATGTGAACAACACGACCCCAATGGTCGACAATGCTTTCAAAACAATCCCTCCCAAACATTATGTACTTTCTTATTGACGAGATAACTGATGTTAATTGCGAAGCTTGTTTTGAATCTCTTGGCCTGTTCTTTATATTCTTCGTTACTCATTCTTCCACGTTCGAACCTAGTTCTTATTCTTTTGTTCTCTCTCCATAACAAAAGTGATAGCTCTAACCAACTGGCAGAAGGTCTCTAACTTCCATTATTACATAAAATGCAGCCATAGCAAGTCAAGTACACTTCATGATTTTCGCATTTAGGGTATCCTGACGGGATTGTCGGTTGATCATCATCCTCTTCAGTCTCGGACCACTCCAGATAATTGTCCAGATTAACGTCGTCTCTATAGAACGCATGAATCATCGTTTGAAATTGCTCCAAGCAGGGTATGAGCGACTCTTTGCGCGGTTTATAACTTAACTTCTCCCACCCCCTTTCAGCAATTGCATATGCAATCATGCGGAGCATAAAATCCTTTTCCTCTTCAAAGGTATCTATGGACCAAGGCATCTCATCGATGTCGAAGCCAACCGTTCCGATGCCCACGACAGACTGATCCCTCTGGGCCAACCAGATGGTCATTTCCCTCTCACGGTTCGTCCTGGCTAGCATCGAGCCACTGATGGAGAGCACTTCTATAAACACTGATGTTAACCCATTGGACATTCCGATAGATTCGATCACTGGTACAACATGTTCAGGCATTGAAATGGTATTTCCGATTCTGCTCACCCCTTATAACCATTACTACTCATCCGATTCAGTCCAGATGGCAAATTCGCCATACCCCAAATACTCACGTACTTCAAGAACCTGATGACCAAGCATAACAATCTCCATACCATTCTCCGTGTCCCAATCCGTGCTGCCACCTAGTATGGCTCCCAAGATCTGATCATCCGAATTAGCTGGATTCCGATAAAGTTCAACTTCGCCAACCGCCATGAACGCGAGAATCCCCCTGCCCCCCACTTCGGCCAAGCCTGCAGGGTAGTCCATCGTATCACTTGACATTTTCTCTGTTTTCCATTCATATGCCCGGTTGCATATGTCGTTAACCGTTTCGTCCGGCAAGCGATTCAGCACATTTTGGATATACCACTCTGCTTCTTCTAAACTGATGTCTTCCGTATTAAATCGATACTCCACCTCGGATTAGAACAGCTCAAGCATCCCGTAGCCAGACACCCGATTCTCATCTGCTGGGTCTTCTATGTCGACACGTTCCAAATGAAATCTATCCGTCATACGATCCCTCCTTCATTAATCTCCGCCTCCGCCACAAGATGAGCAGCTGGATGAGCTGCAGGAAGAATCGGAAGACGAACCCGAAGATGACCCGGAATCTCCAGAGGATCCACTGCTGTCGTTACAATGATCGGCATAACAGCTTGAACTGCTTGAACAACTGCTGCTTGACGAAGCTCCTTGGGCTGCCTTTTCCGGTGGGATAAGTTCCTGTTCGAGACGGCCCATGTGCACTCCGTACGTTGCCTCATGATGCATCGAGTGATACACCATGGCACTCGCCATGATAAGAGCCACATCGACCGTACTCGAGGATTCGAGGGATAGCTCTTGTTCGTTTAGACTTGCCGATCTCTGCAGCTTATCCATCAAATAAGAAATGACCTGTGCTGCTTCAGGATCTTCCTGCATGCGTCTCGTATGGAAAAATCGATTCACCAATTCAGTTCGATCCCCCTGAGCGATCAGTGTCTGCAGTTCACCGGATATCGGGTAGCTGAAGAACTCGCCCCATATTGCCGAGCTATATGGAGTGAACTCGAATAATTGACAGTATACCCAGTCAAACCATGCACGTGCACCTGGATTCTCACGGCGGGTAACTGCCGGCTCATGATGTACCGTAGAACCCATAAATTCTGCACAAAAATCAGCATAGGATTTGGTAAACATCAGCATTTCGTGCCATAACTCGTCTACCTCATCGCTAAACATCGGGACCTGTTTCAACAGAGAAGCCATAACGAAGTATCTTTTAAGTTCGAGCAGCTTCCAACGATACTCCAGCTTTTTCATATGAGGATATTCCTGCTCCATACGGAGCTTTAGTTTATTCGAAAAATGCTTATTAAAGCTCTTCTCCAATTGTTGAACGGTTTTATCGTAAGAAATGTCATCACGCAGTCCCAGATTCAAAGGTAATTTTTTGCGTCTATACGTAACTCTCGTGTGCCTTCTGCGTCTTCCTTTTGAACGAAAAATCCTGATCCTGCGCCGAATCACCAAGGCTGCAACCACCAATAATCCTGCTGCAATGTAGTAGTAGATAGGCATAATAGTGCCTCTCCTCTCCGTAGTTCATTTCTATGTATGGGTGAAACTACCATTAGTATAAATGACGATTCGAATATATTAAAGAGCCCTTAGGCATACATGCCAGGGCCCTTGGTTTAGCTACTCATTGTTATGATAAGGCAATAATCAAACTCGTTATAAGAAGCAATAGCGTTACCGGAGCCCAGATTCTTCGTTCCCACACGCTGCGTGTTATGAGATTTAGGATTGTTCCCAGCACCAGATACCCAACAATAAACCAAATTGCTGTATTTGCAAATGAAGACCACTCAGGCAATAGCATACCCGCTCTACTCAGTACAACTAAACCAATGAATACGAGAATAGTGATCTGCAGCAAACAGGAATAACGCATAGTTGTAGGATATTTCCCGGGAAACTTCCCACCCATCGCTACCTCTCCCCACGGCATACCTGCAGCGAGTGCCACTTGAAAGAGAATGACAATCAGAATTAGGACAGAAAACAATATCGAAGACACCAATATCACCAATTCACATCCCCGCATCTAAATATAGTTTCTTCTCCTTATACTTTATTGGTGCAAATCGGTTAGTATTCTTCAAACCACAATCGATAAAATTCTTCTGAAAACCAGAACCATATGAAACCCATAATTACCATGATGCATCCTAATATTTTGAATATCACTTCGATCGTCTTAGGGATATCTGTGCTCGGCAGGTTTTCTTCAAATTCACTATTCGGTTTTATTCCTCTATATCTCATCAGAACAAATAGTTTATAAAGAATATCGGGAAAGAAATAAACCACAATGCCTGTCATAAACACCGGAATGGATAAGTAACCAAACGTACTGATCGTCCATTCAAATTCGATTCCAACCATTTTCTTAGCAAATAAGTTCATTGGATTATCTATCAAAATGCGCTCGTTCTTCTTGAGTGGAACTAAAAATATAATCCGGGTAATGATTGGCTAAAGGTGGAGGTTCCTGCTCACTGAAAAATTGCAAATTCTTCATCTCTTCATTATTTAATGTTAATTGTCCCGATTGGATTCTGCATTCAAATACAATGGTTAAATATTCAACTTGATGACCGTTATGATATGTAAATCGTTGATCTTTCCCGCCGTAGACACCAATGATTTTTTCGGGCTGAATGACAAGACCTGTCTCCTCCAATGCTTCTCTGACCATCGCTTGTGCCGGTGTTTCACCAATCTCAATCGCACCAGCAATTAACCCCCATGTAGATTCATTGTGTTTACGCCCAAAGAGGATCTCACCATGTTCATTTCGTATAATACCAGCTACACCTGGCATAAATATGAGCTCATTCCCAATCTTAGCTCTAAGGTTCTTATAGTAATCAGACATGCTCATAAATGCTGTACCTCCCTCTAGACACCGTTAATACAATGCTACAGGTGCAGACAATCTCCATTCGTTATGTCGTCACTCTTCTTCTACAACAATATCCTGGCACTGAATAATCAGTTCAGACATTTCTTCACCATCAAAAAGCATATGTAGTTCATATCCATTTTCGATACAATACAGTTCTTGATAGAGCCAGTACCTACCGACGATATTTCCTTCTTGCTTAATGATCTCAGGTGAAATAAACGTAATCTTATTTAAATTCGTGAACCCTCCTCGGGTATCGAATCGAATGACCAAGTCCAAATCCGAGACCAATTCCGTCACGGTGCAATCATGAAAATGGATCTGGTTACGAATATGTTCAGGAATAGGTTCAGCTTGCTGTGCCTCTCTATACTCCTTCGAGATCAGCTGCATTTGAGCCTCATTTAATTTGCTCTGTTTTTTCAACTGTTGCAGGACCTCTTTAGTGCAATAACCCAGGGAAAATACACGGATATCCGCAATTTGGTCATAGATTTCTTTCGGTAGTTGTACAATCTTGTTTTCGCAGTTCCATTCCAGATTACTTTTAAATTCTTGTTTGCTGCCTAACTCGTCAAAAGGTGGCCTCACATCGTAATCTGCAATTAACTTCTCTATATGCTCTCTTTCCTCAGTCGGCATATGATAAACCATCGTATCCTCTTCCGATACCTCATCCCCACTAATAAATTTCTCCGCACGCACAAGAACCGCACCATCCTGCTCCAGCATGAAACGGGGATCAACATTGTAAACATCGCGTTCAAACTTTACATGCTCTTTTTCTTTTCTTTTATATAATCGAAGATAAAGCTCTTCGTCCATTTGTTGGGCTCCGCTGTGTACTCGCATACCAAAGTGAAGATGTGTGCGTTGGCAAAGTTCATACCAATCTTTTGTAAGATATTTCATAAGCACTCTCCTATATCAATTCTTCAGTTTGGCTCGGATGATCCAATAAACTGCATCTAAAATATCTTCTGCTATGTAATCAGGTTCCATTTCCGCCCACTTGTTTCTATACGTTGTTAATGATGATTCCCCCCAGCCTGTTCTTACAAGAACCTTCATGGCTCCTACTGCGTGAGCTGCAAGCATATCCGTATCGCCTACGTCACCAATAACGATACATCTTGATAAATCTAAATGGTGTTGCTGTGAAGCCTCTAACAGCATCACCGGTTTAGGTTTTCGACAGCCGCATTCTTGTTCATGTGGGCATATATAGGATTGATCGAATCCGTATTCATTAAATTGTTCTTCAAACTCCTGGATCGTTGCCTCTCCACGCGATATCCGATACTGATTCGTAAGAGCAAATACCTTGATTCCATTTTTCTTCAGAAGAGCTATAGCTTCTTGTGCATTAGGGTATAATTCAAAATCTCTAGGATGAATAAAGTGGCCTGTGCCACCGATGGTTCCATCTCTGTCCATAAATACAGCTTGTATGTCCAAATTTGGTTTGAGCATGGTTTATTCCCTTCTCCGTTAACTACCGGAATAAAATCATGTTATTTTTGCATTTCTTAATGGCGTTCATGCTGATTTTCCAAGGAATACAACAGAAGAAATTAAGGATGTAGAAACCGCTTCTTCAATAGAGCATAGATAACCGTATCCACAAACTGATTCTTCCAATAATAATGTTCCTTTAAAATTCCTTCTTCTCTGAATCCAATATTCTCAAGCAACTTTCTGGATCCCGTATTCTTTGGCTCTACATAGGCTTCAATTCGGTTTAATGCAAGATCACTAAATCCAAATTCAATGATTCGTCGGATCGCCTCGGTTATATACCCTTGTCCCCAATACTCAGGTGCTAATTCATAGCCTATGTGAGCTTTGTAATGATTTTTCGTCCAACCATGAAATCCACATGTGCCAATCACCTTGTTCTCCGATTTCAACGTAATTCCCCAGCGAATGGCCTGTTCTTGATTAAATCGATCATTCCATCTTTGAATGAGTTCTTCCGCTTGTTCAACACTCGTAAAACTCTCCACATCATAAAACCTCGTCACTTCATCTGAAGAAAAATAACGAAATATCTCTCTTGAATCTTCTTGTTTAATCTCTCTTAGTACGAACCGTTCTGTCTCTAATACGGGAAATTGAGGCATATCCTTCTCCTTTCATTATCTATTCATATCCATTAATTCTTCTCTTGCTTCTATAAGCCAGGGATGTACTAATTTAAGCTTGGAACGTTGTTCCCATACTTGGTTCAGATAGATGAGTATTCCATCATTGAGTTTGTATTCATTTACTTTATCTCGTATCTCTTGCAGGTAACCATGCTCTCCTGGTAAATTCCAAGATATCTTGTCTGAAATGAAAAGAACTTTATCCAGTAAACTAGCTTGTGGTTTAAACGTGGTATGACTTTCGATTGCACTTAGTATTTCTGGATCGTTGATATGAAATATTTCTTTTGCCATAGCTTTGGATAACTTTTGGTGAATAATTCTATCATACTTATATTCTTCATCCATGATTTCTATCGATAATGCCTTTGCCAGATTTAGCATTTCACTTACTGGAACCACATTACTAATATCGTGCAATAATCCTGCTTGTTCTGCCTTTTCAGGGTCTGCTCCAAATAATCCAGCTACTCGCTTTGCTTCTGCGGCAACGTCTAATATGTGTTTCAGGGTTTCTGGATCATTATGTGCCTCGAAGAATGAATGAATATTTTGACTTAGATCACTGGATAATTCCACATTCAATACATATGGCTTAAGAATTGGATTCATGTTTTGACCACCTATACGTTAATTTAGCTCCTGAATGATTAAAAATCCCTTCCAGTCGTTCAATCATCATTCCGGCCAATCCATTCATGCGTGCAGATTCTTGTATGTACATTTCAGTGATCTCAGCCTGATGCTCTGCATAGCAGAACGATTTATAGATCTGTCCGCATGCAAATCCAACGACTCGCTCTTCCATTACAGCTACTACAATAACTTCTCTTGCATTTAAAAGGTCCGTTTCCACCTCTTCCCGGCTTCGACGAACTCCATTAAATTGATCATTCAATTCGATCAAAAATGGTACATCTTCTTTCACGGCTTCACGAACCAGCAATTTAGGAATGGACAATGAAATACCTCCTTAAGTGGGCTAAACCTCGAACTCAAATCATCTCAATCTGTACTTATCGTTATTAATAATTTCATGAACGATCTCAGGTAGTTGGTCTTCCGTATAATTGCTCGTATATAATTTATTCTCTTCTTTTAGATTGGAGTTGTTTTCAAATTCATTGAGCAGTGTTATGCTTCTTTCTTTCATTTGATTTGCAGCTGCTCTTAAACTGTCTCTATACATAATCGTTTGACGATCCACCATTAGTACCACATAGACTATTCTCACATCATAATTTGCTAATTCTTTTATCAATCCATCGATGTCTTCTGGAAAAGCCACATAGTCAACAACTACATCATAACCATAATCTATTAAATTCAATGTCAAAGAGGATATGTTTTTCCATGTTAAGTCGTTTGTTTCTTTGTCTAACCAGGGTTTACCCCGTCCTTTCACTGGGATATGACTAACCTCATCTCCAGAAATATACGCACTTTTATTTAAAGTTTGAACTAGCATTTTTGACGTTGTGGATTTTCCAATTCCTGCGGGTCCAGATATGATGTATAGACTTTTACTCATTTTGTAATCTCCCAATTTTTCAGCTTAATGTGTTTCGTTATTCTTTATCGCATTCACAATGCAGATCTCCCTTAGATGACTCTTATCTTAAGGAGATCTACGTGCTCACTTCTTTAACCTCTCTAATCAACAACCTTTGAATTCTCAGATCATTAATCCTTCGTTTAAGTTAGAACACGAACCACTTCACCGTCGATTAATTCTTCACTCACTCTTTTAAATCCCAGAGATTCATATAAATGACCTGCAACAGCATTTTCAGCTCTATGTCCTATCATAATTTTCTGGCAGTTCAATGATTCTCTCATTAATGCAGTCAATTGTTTCATCGATTCTTTTCCATAACCTTTTCCTTGATATTGTCCATCAATCATTAGAGCTGGTATCCAGTAGTTTCCTTCATGATCCGGTATTGTACAATACACAAGAAATCCAATGATAATTGCACCGAAATATATCGCCATGGGTTGAAATTCAGGGACAAACTTGGATTCAGCAATCCAGTATACGACCGGGGCCGGGAATACTTGTTTTTGATCCTCCGCTACTTCCAATTGGGTGCAACTATACCAGTTGTCAACGGTTACAGGCTTCAGACTAATTTCCATATTAGATTCCTCCTACCTAAATTACGCAGAGGAATCACTTCATCATTCCCCCTGCGTTAAATCCAAACACCTCTTAGATCACTGTCAATGCTGCTCGAATTCATGTTTTTCATACCACATCACTCCTTTCAAATCTTTTGACCATAATACATGATTATCTAAGTTGCTCCTGGCTAAGATCAGACAAGGAACATTCAAACACATGAAAATAGGTGCCTTCCCCATACCCATCCTTCACTTCATGCAAATGAATATGTTGAAAACCATTTGTCCTAAGAATATCTTCAAACTCCCTCATATCATACAAACGAAGAGGGAAATTCATCACCTCGGTCTTTTCGATTTTGTCGTCTTTGACTAACTCATATTTCAGCTCCGTTACGAGCATGGATTGTTCTTTGCGATACTGAACTTTTTTGGATAAGACAATTAATTCATCGTTTACAACCTTGCGATCCGTTTCTATCCATTCTGGAATCTCTTCCACGTCGTTCCCTTTTAACATAATCGTCAATAGAAGTTTCCCATCAGCCTTAAGCGCAGATTGCAGATTGGCCAGGCTTTGGTTCACTAACTCACTGGGAAGCAGCGAGAACGATCCAAATGGGATCATAATCAAATCGAACTGGTCGGAGCTTACGAAATCTTCAATCTTTTGATAATATACATGAGGCTTCAGATTTAATCGGTCACCTTTTTCTCTACATACCTTCAGCATATCTTCGGATATATCAAATCCCTCTATCTGTATTCCACGCTGCATAAAAGGGATCAGCATTCTTCCGTTTCCACACATGGGTTCAAGCACACGCATATCTGTTCTGTCTACAAACGAAAGGTAAAAATCAAGCTCTCTGCCTTCTGCTAACGATTTGTCACTTTCATATATCTTCGTGCAAAGTTCTCCATAATAACTGTTCACTGGTGTTCCTCCCTCATTAGATCATCCATCGCCTGAACAGCCAGTTCCAATGCTTGGATTCTCCTTATTAGAAGAGTTCTCTGAGGACTACCTTCCTTAGCCTTAGCAAGTGAGTTGTCAATGGATGGCATTAAACCCGTAAGAACACTGCGAGTTTCAATCAGATCTCCGGAGGTATATGGATGAGGTTTGTGTTGCCACACATGTTCAAGCATAGATAAACCAATACGGAGAGCCTTAAGTCTCTTTTCTATTAAAGTTGTATTTGCCCCTTTCTGAGTCATCTGCGTTAAGGCATTTTCGGATTTCCGGATGGTTGATTCGAGGGCTTGTATGGATTGCGATTGAATTCGTTCTGGTACGTTTTCCATAATAGGACTGTCCTCCTTTCGATTACTGGCTATGTACTTGTATGCTTCTGTAGATCAACTTCCAGGGATTATAGTTCTTGGGCGTATTTGTTAACCAGATTTCCAAATGTTTTGATATCCTCTAAATAATCATACCCTGCTGGATTGGGCCCGGTTTAATTATACATTCTTACTGCTACCGTTCTATACTTCGGAATGACAAGACAGGCACAACCGGTGATGCCCAAGATTTGAAAAGAACCGGATGGAAGCTCATCCCCGAGTTCCGTCGAAGCACGCGGCTCATCCTGCACAAACCAAAAGAAACCATTTCTCGGTAATTGGCGTTCGAGATCTGGAGGACTAATGATTGTCGTTGCTTGCTCAAAAACTTCTCTCGGCAGTATTTGCTGCCCATGCATGGCGCCCCTTTTCAAATGCAAATAACCCCAGTATACCAATTCCTTGGTACTCACAAATAAGTTGGCTTCATCGCCTTGATTATCTTTATATTGTTCATTGAGCCAGACTAACTTTTCATTCGGTTCCTTTCTCCAACCGGTATGACTAAAACCCATGGGCGTAAATACACGTTCTTCAAGTAGTTGAGATAATGGCATATGATATAATTTTCGGATGATCTTAATGAGCAGATTGACTCCAACATTATTGTATTTCCAGTCCGTCCCTGGCAAAAACAATCGATGATGGAGATCACCTAAACCATGGGTGTGTGTTAGCAGATGTCTTATCGTTGTGTTTCCCACTACCACGGTATCCACATCATCCAAATAGATGGCAACATCATCATCTATGCTGCAAATCTTCCCTTCATATAAGGCAAGACTGATGGCAAGTCCTAAATATGTCTTTCGGACCGATGCCACATGAAATTGAGATTCCTCATCCACTAATCGACTGCCTCTAAAATTACGATGTACTCCTGAGTACCATTCATTCACGATTCGGTCATGATGAATAATGCAGGTTGCAGCTGCTGTAGCAGATATCTCATTTTTAACCCGTAAAACATAATCATTCAGTTCATTGAATGTTGTATTCTCCGTTTTCTGTAAGTTGAGCAAGGAGACTCACACCACCATTCTTCACTTTTATCTATCAGTTAACTAGGTATAATTATGATGTTGGTCTACCTTCGTCAATATGATATCTACAACCTCACTAGTTTCAAGATGATCCGTTATTAGGTGTATCCCAAACTTATCATCCTTCAGAGCATGAACAATCTTCGGCGCTTGTTGATACTGCCAGCCTCCAAATTCATCTCCGCGTTTAGCTAACCGCTTGTATATCGTTTCTTCAGTAGCCACAAGCGAAAAATGATATAACTCTTCGTCAATGGCTTTGAATCCGTTATAGATGTGGTTAAAGTTCTCTTCCTTATAAATGGTCATAGGAACGATTAAGTGTTTGTTATATTTCCGCCTTACTTCTACAGCCGTCTTCACGGTTAGAACTCTCCATAGTTCAATATCCTGAAAATCATCCGTGCGCTCATTCTCTTCCCTACATTCCTCTGGAATGAGTTTTCTGACCATATAACCTATTTCTTCAGGGTCGTATATCATACTACTGTTAATCAAGGGTTGGAGCATCTTTGCTGCCGAGGTTTTGCCGGAACCGAACGCTCCATTAATCATAACGATCATATGATCACTCCTTTTCCGAGATGGTTTGGATCAATATTTACTAGCAGCATTTTTCATTAAAAACTATTTCGCTCTCCATTCAGCTGCTTTTAGGCCATAGATTACTCTATCCAGAAACCTTCCATTGATATACTCGTAATCTCTTAGTTCTCCTTCATGTGTAAATCCTAATTTTTCTGGAATTGCACGGCTCTTGACATTATCTGCGGCTGCTCCTATTTCAATTTTGTTGAATTGAAGTTCGTCAAATGCGTAATCAATAAGTAGTTTAATGGACTTCGTAATAAATCCTTTCCCCTCAAATTCTTGACCTAACCAATACCCAATCTCCGTTTTCTTATTCTCTTGATCCAAATATAAATAGCCAATAGAACCCACTAGGTGATCCTCACTCCATATCCCTAACCAGTAACCTTCATCCTTGGCGTATCTCATACGTGTTCCTTCTATAAAGGCCTTTGAATCCTCCATCTCTACAGTCATACTGGGAAACTTCAACCACTTCCCAATATGCTCTCTGTTTCTATCGATTAGATGAAACAATTCAGCTGCATCTTTGGTCTCCAGTAGCGATAAGTATAAGAAATCATCTATTTTAATTTTGAACATGATTGCTTCTCCTTCAATCTAAAGTGCGGTGCCGATGCGTGAAATTAATGTGATGAGATTTAGCATGTTTCAACATACAACTACCAGCCACTCTTTCTGTAATTGTTAATATGTTTATCAACGATTTCTCTGGCATTCTCATAATGCTCTATTACTTCACTTAATTCTATTTTTAATTCAATATTACTTTCCCAATATTTTCTATCCACTTTAAGTACGGAGCATAATAAATCACCAACATATAAATCTCCTGATTCCAACGGATTTTCCACTAACCGATCAAGCGCCAGAGGCAAAAGGAAATCCAAGCTGATCTCTTGTAATATTAAAAGTCTCAAATCTTCATTACTGAACTCACAGAGTGGTTTCTTTCTTAATGCATGTGCATGAATCACTAATCCAGATTTGAAATCCGGTTCACCCCAACTCCCTCCTTCAAGTTCGTCAAGGGTCTTCGTATAATCTATTTGCCTCATTCTTTCTCACTCCGTTAACTTAATCAACTCTTAAAGTTTTCTGGCTTTTATAACAAAAGTTACGGGAATTACCTTCGCTCTGTTTGCGAGATGATTCTTACTTCCATCATGCTCTTGCAGTATCTCATTGTCGGTTTCTTCAATCATTTGTTCGATCACAAACCCTGCTCTAGCCAATGCATTGATATAGGTTGAACATTTGCGATCCGATAAGATGAGATCACCCCGAACAAAATCAGGCGATACCGAATACCAGGATTCATCGAAGTAGGACTTGTTAAATATAAATCGATTATTTTCTTCAACAATACATTTATGTATGGGGTGAGACCAACTGAATATAAAAATGCCGTCTTTTTTTAAATAAGAAGCAATTCGGGAGAACGTCCCTTCAAGATCGGTTGTCCAGCCTATGGCATAAATCGAATAGACAAAATCAAAATATTGGACAGGTATGCCGCACTCCTCTTCCATAGGGGAACAGATTAATGTTGAGGAAAGGCCGTATGCCGACAAATGCTGCTTCGCCTTTTCAATCTGTTTCTCTGAGATATCCACTCCCCATAACTCAGCTGCGTTGCGATCCCCATGGTATTTCAAGGATTGACCATTTCCACACCCGATCTCTAGCATTTTCTTTCCTGAAACATCGCCAAATAGTCGCCATTTATCTTCTGAGGTGAATGCGCCATACAAGGGAAGTACAATGGCTTCTAAAAAGTCATTTCCTTGAGTATTCCAATACAAGCTGTTTGTCTCATAAACACCATGCTTGTTCATTCGGTGACCTCCTCTAATATCATGATAACTGGTAGTTCATTGACTATTCGTTGTGCACGAGTTTGTCCGTAACATAACAAATCATTGGAAGTAAA
This sequence comes from Paenibacillus sp. FW104-T2, assembly GCF_058789975.1. Classification (NCBI taxonomy): domain Bacteria; kingdom Bacillati; phylum Bacillota; class Bacilli; order Caryophanales; family Paenibacillaceae; genus Paenibacillus; species Paenibacillus sp. FW104-T2. The sequence goes on from NZ_JBYTCE010000024.1 coordinate 54,577, forward strand.
AAAGAGAAAAACTATAAATTGTAATGACTACGTTTACAAATTTCAGGAACTACACAACGAATGTAACTTCTCGCTCAAATATGTGTGCAGCTGCTCGGTTTAGGTTTAGTTCTTGATTGAAGCGTATACTTTTTTAATTTGGGATGAGAATTTAGCTGCACCTGGAATTCGTGTACGTTTGAAATATCCGGTTAACAGTTTGGGATGATTTTTGACCAGATCATATTCAATAACGGTGTCAGCGATGACTGATCTTGTAAAACCCAATATCTCGACTACTTCAGATTTATCCCCCTCATCAAGCTCCTCACCTTCCCGAAATTCCCCATCCGGGTCATCTTCCAGCTGCTCACTGAATGTTAGACGAGCAACAACATAAGACATAATATTTTCCTTGTCCTGGGCCAATTGCTCCATGATCCACTGAACGCATTCTTCCTCTGTTGGAGACGAGATGCCGAAGCCGTGTAGAGTATACATCCGTTCTCTAAAGGAATCCATTAAGAACTCTGCTTCATAATTGGCATGTTCAACAAACTTGATATCTGGTTTAAGCTGAACAAGTTCAGCCGTAACCTTTTTGTACCAATCGCTTGTTAGGAATTCTTCTATTGTTTTCATTACTTCATTCTCCTTTCCTGTCCCCAGCTCGTATTTAACTCTTCAATTCACCGGAGATTCAAAATTCCTCCAACACTTTGGACTTATCCCCGTACACCTTATCCAGATGCTCTTCCCCCCAGTAACACAAATGGTCCAAGGCCGGTTTTAATCCCCAACCGTAGTCTGTTAACTCATATTCCACTCTAGGGGGAACCTCCGAATAGACCTTTCTTTGCACAATCTCATCTTTTTCCAAACCTCTTAGCTGCGTCGTCAGCATCTTCTGCGTAATTTCAGGTATCAGCTTCCTAAGCTCTGATGAGCGTTTTCTTCCTGTCATCAAGTGATAAATAATCAGAGGCTTCCATTTTCCGCCCATCACTTCCAAGGCCGCCTCGACACCTACTTTATACTTTTTGGGAGCGCCAGCTTTATGGTCTTCTGTCAACGTATATCTCTCCTTCATCAGACTATATCCAAAGACTACATCCAAGATAAAAACATAGCTATTTCCTTCTTTTCCATGTATTATTTCAGCCCACAATAAGGCACAATTTCAGGGTACTATTTAGGGTACTTTCATGTTCCTATAGCACTTCAATCTTCCTATAGAACTTCAAAGTGCGTTCTTCCAGAATATATCATCCCTGTTTATAATAGCATCAGCCATGAAGCGTGGCTACCAAACAAGCGCTTGTAGAAAGGTAGTGAAATATAACATGAACGTATTAGTTGTTGTGTCGCATCCGCGGAAAGATTCCCTTACATTTCAGGCCGCCGATCGTTTTGTGCAAGGTCTTACTGAGGCTGGTCACGAAGTTGAGATATTGGACTTACATGAAATTGGCTTCGATCCTATTCTCCAAGGCATGGATGAACCAGATTACACCCAACCGAATCAAATGTTTTCCCCTGAGGTTAGAACGGAGATGGAGCGATTGAAGAAGCATGATGCTGTGGCTTTTGTGTTTCCTCTCTGGTGGTGGCATCTGCCAGCCATGCTGAAAGGGTATGTGGATCGTGTCATGAACAACGGGTTTGCCTACGGTTCGAATAAGCTTCACCATCATAAGATTTGGTGGATTGCGCTTTCGGGCGTGACGGAAGACCAGATGAAGAAACGAAACTACGATGAATCGATCACGAACCTGCTCAACGTGGGTATTGCAGATTACTGCGGCGTCTCTAACTCCAGCGTTGAATTTCTGTACGAGACGTTGGATGCCAAGCCCGAGCACTATGAAAACCTGCTTAACCAGGCGTATCAATTGGGACGGAAATATGACAAGGACATACGCTAACCATACGCAAGTCGGGTTATAGAAACGAGACGCACACGCATAATCAACCCAAAAAGGTCGCTCCGAAGAGCGACCCTGTCTGTTCTAAGCATTATTTTACTGTCGAAAGAAGGAACTTCTCCAGCATGGTGACGTCAGTGATGCTATGGTTGCAAACCGTGCTATCCATGCATACGTACTGGCCAATGGAAGCCAAGTTATCCGGCGAATGGCCCTTCGTCTTCACGTTGAAGAATCCGAGCTCCTGATGGCGATTGCAGAACATGCAGTACCCTTTTTTGTTCGTAGCCGTAATCCGTCCCTCGATGCCGAGAAACTTCTCTTCGTACGGGTACACAATGAACAGGCGATTGGTAGCAATATCCGTCCATCTCAGATAGGTCGTACGTGCGAAATCGACCGTTTCCAGATCAGGCAGCTTGAGCTTCTTCGCCTTCGGAAACAGCTTCTGAATCTGCTTCGCCGACACTTGCGGGAATGGAATCAGGAATCCTTCCAACCGGTCCAGATAATCCTGCAGCTCATGCGCAGCCTCGTAGGTAGATAACTGCTCCAACAACTGCTTCTGTTCGGCAGTCAGCTCATCGAAGACTTCTATAGCATTCGTTACGGCCGTATAACGGACGGTTTCCAGGACTTTGCGATCCGCGACTGTACGCAGCGCTTTGAGCAGGAAATTGGCTTGTTTTGTAATCACATTGAATTGATGATTTTGAATAAATGGTGTTTGCATGGCTTTCAGCCCCTTATTTTTATTGGTAAAACAAATAAGGTGCAAAGCCTGCGGGATGAAACATTATGTTGCTTTCAGGGCGATCGATGTTCTTCTCGTCGCGCCCTACACAAAGTCCGCCCCTAATCAGGCTTTGCGTAAGGCCGTTCTAGCGAACGAGCAATCCGGCACTGCCAATATTGCCACGGTATAACCCCCAATGCGATAGATGTACCTGAATTATAACAGGATTGGGATTGTATGGGCAACGGAATTCGTTCCAATTCATCGCAATTTGTATCGCTCACTGCTGATTCTGCGTGGTAATTCTGACCATGCTCTGGCCGTTATTGGATTCCCAATGAATCTCTTTGCCATATGCTTCACTAATGGCTCTTAACGGCAAATAAACTCTACCATCCACCATTACGGTTTTACTCTTTAATTCAATTTGCTTGTCAAACTCGGTAAAATGACTTTCTCCAACCTTGAAGGTTAACCTTGGCTTGGGGTAATCATCTATGTCTACATATGCAAAAGTTACACTTTTAGCTTTGTTATCCCACCAGATCCCTTTAGCAGGCACAGTGAAATCCAGCACACTAATGATATAGACTGGCGAAACCAGTATATGACCTGCAGAGATGATATAATCAGTTCCTTCTACTAACTGGAATGCCTGTTCGTCAATCTTTACCTCGATTTGATGAGCTTCGGCACTTATTGGATTGGCATTAGTAATAAATAGAAAAATCGCAATGATGATTAATATTGATTTTTTCATTCTATAATCTCCTCAAATTTAGTGAGTTTCCCTGACTTCCATAACGTTCTCGTATTCACGATGCTCAAAATGTCAGGAAAGTCTGCCTCCTTCTGCTTCCCTCAAATCCTTTCGTGTGTGATATTCCTTGATGTGTTACTATCTTACTGCACTAGTAAAACTCGCTTTAAAAATTAGATCATACACATTTGTATACGAATCATAATACTCAAGTGCCTGTTTTCTCTCTTGGTAAAAAGACTTCAACCTTTCCTTGTCTCCGGTATCCACATAAGCTATTAACTCACGACTTGCCTTTTTATATGCTTCCACACTTTCCCTGGCAGGAGAAAAATCAAAGGAATTATAGTCTTGTACTGGAGTAAATACCTCTGGACGGATACCGATGTTCGATTCAGCTTCCTCTATGTTCTGTTGTAATCTTGAGAAGTCCACTGGCTCTTCTAATATCACTTTGCCCAGAATATGAACCACTTCCTGGTCGATTTTATTGAACCGAGTTGTAAAAACATGATTCAACACATGCATCTCCATTAAATTTCTCGTGTAGAGAAAATAACTATTCACCAGATGGAGTGTTGAGTTTTTATACTCTACTGAAAATCTCGCACCTCGAAGAATGTTGGCCGGGATGTACACACGACCATCAATAATTCTGGCTTCTGCATCTGCTTGAGTCTTTAGCTCTTTTTCATTAAATAATATGTCGATCTTTTTTGGTGCACTTGTAGCTGTAAAAGCCATGGATGCACTTAATAACGTCAAAGCAAGGGTAACAACCATAATTCTCTTCACTTTATCTCCATCTCCCTATTAACGAATGACTCACGCTCAGAATCATTTCCCATAGTACCATTTTATTCAAATAAAGGTAATATACTTCTTTTCCACAACAAAAAGAGTCACCTCCCTGGCTTCAGGCCAGTTCAGCAACTCCCTTTTCACAACCCTATTCCATCCGCTTCACGCGGCTACTCCTTCACTGCCCCCACCACAATCCCCGTTACAAAGTACCGTTGCAGGAACGGATACACGAGCAGGATCGGCAGCGCACTGATAAAGATCTGTGATGCCCGAATCGTCCGCTGCGACAGGTTAGCAATTGCTTCCGGATCAAGCTTGGTCATGTCGGCCTGCACGATGATCGTCTGCATAAATGTCGCGAGTGGCAGCTTTTCCGAATCACGGATATAGATGATCCCGTCAAAATATGCGTTCCAATGACCAACCATCATGAACAGAGAGACGGTGGCGATCACAGGCACGGAGACAGGCAGGTAGATTTTGATAAACGACTGAAAGTGTCCTGCTCCATCGATAAATGCAGCCTCCTCCAGATCCTTCGGCACCGTGCGGAAGAAATTCAGCAGCAGGATGATATTGAACACCGCCACTAAGCCCGGCAAAATGAGTGCCCACAATGTGTTCATCAGCCCGAGCTTCAGAATCAGGATATAGCCCGGAATGAGCCCCCCGCTGAACAGCATCGTGACAACAAAATACCACAGATAGAGGTTGCGTGCCCGGAACACACGTGTCTCCTTGGAGAGCGCATAGGCAGCAATCGTATTCACGATGAGTGCAAGCCCTGTTCCCAGCACCGTCCGCTCCACGGACACCCACAGAGAGGACAGAAAATTGGCGTTATCGAACGTCTTGGCATATGCTTCAAGCGTAAATCCAATCGGCCAGAACGTCACCAGACCGGCATTCGCAGGTGCGGACGCGCTAAGCGATACCATCAGCAAGTGATAAAGAGGCAGCAGGCAGAGCACCGAAAGGATGGTCAGGAACACATTGTTGAAGATGCTGAAAATGCGATAGGGTAACGTTTTATGATACATGACTCGTCATCATCCTTTCTAGAAAATTCGGTATCCGGCGAACCGGTAGGCCAGTCGGTAGGAGATCACGATGAGGATCAGACTGATGACCGATTTGAACAGATTCACCGCGGTAGCGAAACTGAACTGCCCACTCAGCAGACCTTCACGATACACGAACGTATCGATGATATCCGCTTGCTGGTAGATTAATGGACTATATAAGTTGAAGATTTGGTCGAAGTTGGCATTAAGCACATTCCCCAGGGCCAGTGTGGCGATTACGATTCCGATAGGAATCAGCGCCGGGATCGTGATATAGATCGTCTGCTTCCAGCGTCCCGCCCCATCCACTTCAGCTGCTTCGTACAGTGAAGGGTTAATGCCGGACAATGCCGCAAGGAAGATAATTGTATTGAAACCAAACTCTTTCCAGACATCACTCGCAATGATCGTAAACCGGAACCAGTTACCGTCCCCCAGGAAGAAAATCGGCTTGATGCCGAACACCGAGACAAGGAACTGATTGAGAATGCCCGTCTGTGCCAGAATGTCGATCAGGATACCGGACAGCGTTACCCAGGACAAGAAGTGTGGCAGATACACGAGTGTCTGAATGGTTCTTTTGAGCGCCATCTTCCGTACCTCATTCAGCAATAGCGCGAAGACAAACGGTATGATCAGATTCATGATGATTTTGGAGCAGGCAAAGAACAGCGTGTTCCACGTAATCTGCAGGAAATAATCATTTTCCCACATGTACCTGAAGTGCTTCAGTCCCACCCATTCCGAACCCGCGAACCCAAGCGCAGGCTTGTAATCCTGAAATGCCATCAATATACCCGACATCGGAATATACGAAAAAATAAAAACCATAATGGCCGCCGGCAGCACCATGAAGTGCAGTACCCACGGCTGTTTGTAGCGTTTCTTTCTCTTCTGTTCCAGCTTGTTCCCCACATTCGCCTGTGGGACCCGTTGACCCTCCATTTTAGCCTCCATAGTGCCCTTCTCCTGTTCCCAAAAAAAGTTTTGTGTGTTAATGGGGTTCTCTGCTATAAATAGTATCAGGCCATTCTGAGCTCTGACTATATAACATTGTTAGGCCGGATAGGGTTTTGTTAGGAATCTGGTGAATACCAGCCTCACGAACACGAATACGAAGGAGACTTTTTATGCATATATGGAAGCGCTTTATATTATTCGAAAAAAGGACCCGTTCCCGCTTCAGCCTGTTTGCCAAAATCAACTGCTTAATCGTGTTGCTGTTCATCCCGATTATTATTATGTATACCTACTCGAACAACGTCACCTATAACGTGGTCAGCAAAGAACTGCAGATTTCGAATACGAAACAGCTCACGTTTCTAGCCAGTCAGATTGATTCACGCATTAATCAGATGATGGATTTCAGTCTGATCCTTTCAAGAGATCCCAATGTCCGCGCATTTAACGGTCTGAACATATGGGATGATCGGTATGATCAGATGCAGACCCGCTATGCCATTCAGGAGAAGATGGTGCTCCAATCCGGCGTCACGGATATATGGAACACCCGGTATGCCGTATACTCACAGCAAAATCAGGATGTTATCGCCAACTACAACCGCTCTTCCGGGTATAACGAGGATTACTTGAAACGGAATATGAGCGGGCAATGGACATATGGGGATCAAGGGGCAGAATCGCAGGAGGGTATGCAGTCCTTTTACTGGTTTTACACCGATTCCTTGGCCCAACCAGGCATGTTGACCGGCAGCAATCTTGTCATTGAAGCAAGCTTCAGTTACGAGAACATTCAGAACATGCTTGATACGTACAAGGCAGGTGGGCAGGGAGATCCCTTCCTTTATCACAAGGGCAATGAGCCCATTCTGAATCGCAGTGCAGACAAGCAGTTATCGGAGGAACTTATTCGTTATCTGGATACACACTCCCCGGAGGATACTACACAGGACGTTGTGAAGCTGAATGGGAAAAAGTATCTGGTTAGCGCAGTCAAATCATCTTATCTGGATTGGCATTTGGTTGACGTGGTCCCGCTGTATCAGATCCTGCAGCCGATTTCGCTCAGCCGAAATTTGTTCTATCTCTTTATGACGCTGCTGTTTGTCGTGGGCATTTCTGCTTCGATTCTGCTGTACAGAAACATTCAATCTCCGATCAAAAAGCTGATCCAGGGCCTGCGCCGCGTGCAGCGCGGTGACTATTCCGTACGGCTGCACAGCAAGGATCAGAATGAGTTCTCATTCCTGTTTCATCGATTTAATGATATGTCTCACCAGATTCAAGACCTGATCGAGAATGTATTCCATGAGAAAATTAGAGCCAAAGAAGCGACGCTGAAGCAGCTGCAGGCGCAGATTAATCCCCATTTTCTATATAACTGTCTTGGTTATATCATCAACATGGCCCAGATGAAGGACGAGCAGGCCGTCGTTTCCATGGCGCATAATCTGAGTGCGTATTATCGGTACACCACCCGCATGGAACGGGAGACCTCATCGCTTCGGGACGAGATCAAGCTGCTTATCAACTATCTGGATATTCAGAAGCTGCGCAATGGACGAATAGAGTATCATATCGATATCCCTGAGGACATGCTTGCTCAGTCTGTACCGCGCTTAATGCTTCAGCCGATGGTCGAGAATTCCGTCATACACGGCGTGGCGAAGTCCTATTCATCCGGGGAGATTCGGATTACCGGTGAGAGCGTGGATGATTTCGGCAAAATCTATATCGACGACGATGGCCCCGGCTTAAGCACTGAACAGTACGAAGCGCTGAACCTGAAAATGCAGGAGCCACTGCAGGAGGAAATGGGCTGCGGCCTCTGGAATACGAACCAGCGAATTATGCATCTGTTCGGCAGCCAGTCCCACCTTCAATTCGGCCCATCCCCGCTTGGCGGATTCCGCACCGAGATCACCTGGGAGTTGCCGAAGGACGATACAGATTCTGAGCGAGATACCGACATTAGTATAAGTTGATCTTTATTGCACGATTAACGGAGCGGGCAGAAGCAATCTGAAGAAACGAAGTGCTCGCCTTTATCCCCGGATTTCCCCTTTATATAGGGATTCAAAAAATCTGGGGATAACAGCGATCGGAAGATGGTTCTGACTGCGGAGTGGCTTCGTGTAATACAGAGATTCTAGTTTTATTTAATTAAACACCAAGGGAGACGAAGAAGTATGCAGATGATGATCGTAGACGATGAAGCACACTGGGTCGATAACCTGTCCATGACCAAGCCCTGGCACACCTTGGGGATCGAACAGGTACATAGAGCGTACTCCGCGCATGAAGCCTTACAACTGATCGACACCCACCCCATCGATATCGTGATCTCGGACATTCAGATGCCGGAAATGACGGGCATAGAACTAATCGAACGCATCCGGATCCGGGATAAAAAAATAAAATGCATTCTGTTATCGGGTTATTCCGAATTCGATTACGCCAAAAAAGCCATCCAGTACGAAGCCGTGGACTACCTGCTCAAACCGCCGACAGACGATGAATTAATGGGCGCCGTGCAGAAGGCCATCGATCAATTGAATAATGAATGGGAGCTCGTCAGTTCACTTAGTCGGACTCAGTTTACTTTGCGGGAGAACCTGCCACACTTGCGTGGACGACTGCTTTTGGAGGCATTGCAGGGGCACCGGTTTTCATCCGGCGAATGGAAGCGGAAACTCACCAATTACGAACTGCCCTTTCACGCCGGGGACGCCGCACTCATGCTCGTTCGGTTGGATGAAGAATTCGGACATTATGACAGTCATGATCAGACCCTGATCGAGTATGCCATCATCAACATGGCGGAGGAAATTATGGGTGAGTTTATGCACGTGTGGGGTGTGAAGGAGGAACACGGATATGTAGTGTTTTTGCTGCAGCTGAAGGAACGAAATGACGATATTGGAAAAGAGACCATTCTGGAAAAGCTGTCCATTCAGCTTCAATCCAAAGTAAAACAGTTTCTGAAAGGCTCCCTCTCCATTGTCATGACCGAGTGGTTCACCTTTCCGGACCAGCTCTACGCTCGTTTCCGTCAGGCTTCCGCGTATTTCCGCCAGATCGTCGGAGACGAACGCGAATTCGTGATGCGGGTCAGCGATGTGGAGACCCCTGCAGCGCAAGGTCCACTGGACGTCCTATACACCCCTCCCACCTTCATCCATCTGCTGGAGAGTGGACAATGGGATGCCGCCGAGGAGAAAATACTCGCCGTCTGTGCAGAGCTGGATGAAAAATGGTCCGAATCGTGGGAGCATTGCATGGAGGCTGGTTTTCTCATTACAGCATCATTCACTAACCTCGCCCACCGGAACAAGCTGACCATGACGAGCCTCATGGGCAGCGATATTGAGTATCTTCAGAGCGGAGAAGCATTCTCCACCATCGGCAAATTACGCAAATGGTCGCTCGGCGTACTAGCCAAGCTCAAGGAAGGCACGTCCAACGAGATCAAGGATATCCGGTCCGAGTATGTCAAGAAGGTTCAGGAGTTTACGGATAAGAATCTGCATCTGGATGTGTCTTTGCGCGTGCTCGCCGATCATGTCAATCTGCATCCGACCCATCTGTCCAAGATTTACAAGATCGAAACAGGCGAAGGTATCAGTGAATATATCTCGCGCCTGCGCATGGATCGGGCCTGCCACAAGCTGGTCACAACCACCAAAAAAGTATATGAAATCAGCATGGAGATTGGCTATATGGACCCGGCGTATTTTATCAAAGTGTTCAAGCGCCAGTTCGGCGTTACTCCCCAGGAATATAGAGACCAACATTAAACAGCATATAGAGGTTGTTCAAAAAGTCCGCTTTTGATTACGAATCATGCCTAACGGCATCATCAGCATCGAATATGGAACTCAGCCGAAATGTCCGTTGCTCACGTAGCTTCCTACGCTCCGCTACTCCATTTCTAGCTTTATCCCATCTTCTCGGTACTGAAAACCGATCTTTTTGAACTTTCACTAATAGAGTCCTATCGAAACTAACAAACTCATATAGATGCCCTCCCGCCCAACTTGGTACAGTTACACTTGTAAAGATCATACATCGTAGGGGGATTGAACAATGATCAAATTCAAAACATGGTGGTCCTTGCTCATGGTCATCGCACTCATCACCATCACTGCGTGCGGCAGTGGCGATTCAGCCAGTGAGAATGGTACGGACGATACGCCGGCAACAGTCGGGTCAGCCGAAGCAGAAGCTGCTTTTGCGAAAGGAAAATATGACCCACCAATTGAGTTCAGTTCGGTGCTAATGCCGAAGAAATACGTTCAGGGCGATACCAAGGAAAATAACGTCCACGACCGCTGGATGCTCGAAACGCTGGGCATGAAGCATAAGGACACGTGGTACCCGGCCAATGACGATCAATACAGACAAAAGCTGCAGCTGGCCATCGCCTCTGGCGAGAAGCTGCCTGACTTTGTATCCGTTCCAACGAACGCGGTACTCACCAATCAGCTGATCGACTCCGGTCAATTCATCGCCATCGATGAACTGTTTGACAAGTACGCCAACCAAATTCTGAAGAATCACGCTGCAGCGCATCCCGAGCTGTGGTACCCGTTCACCAAGGATGGCAAGAGATATAACATGCCGATCCTGGAGTACACCGATAACGACGATACCCTGCTCTGGCTCAGAGAAGACTGGATGGAGAAGCTGAACCTCGAAGCACCTAAGACCATCGCAGATCTTGAGAACATCATGGACAAATTCAAAAACGAGAACCCGGACGGCCTGTCTCCAGATAAAGTATTCCCACTGGCAATCTCGCTGAAAAATAACACCAACACCTGGATGGGCTCGCTCGACTGGTTGTTCGGCGCTTACGGCACGATCCAGGAACAATGGAACAAAGATGCAAACGGCAATCTGGAGTACGGCTCCATTAATCCCGGTGCCAAACAAGCCCTTGCGAAGCTGAATGAATGGATGAACAAAGGGTATATCCATACCGACTCCGCGCTGTGGGACGAAGGTAAGTCTGCTGAAAGCTGGACTGCGGGCACGGCTGGTATCCTGCCTGGCGCAAACTGGGTACCCGACTGGCCTGCACCAGACCTGCTCAAGAATGTACCTGGCGCAAAATACAAAGCCTACCCTATTCCGGCTGGGCCAGACGGCAAGATCGGTACGAAGTGGCAGAACTCTGGCGTCAACGCCAGTATCATGATCAACAAGGATGCCAAGCATCCGGAAGCGATTTTCCTGTACTATAACTACCTGCTCGATAACCTGGCCAACCCGGCTGCAGGCAGTGATTACGAATATGGCTTTGCCAAAGGATATGACTGGGATATCGTAGACGGTCAACCGACCAGTGACAAAGAGAAGATCAAAGACTTCTCCAACGAGTTCCCGTTCCTGACTGGTCCGGCCCGTATCCCGGATCTGTACATGAAAACCCTCGTGAAGCTGGCTGACGGCGAGAAGCCCGAAACCCCATACGAGAAACAAATGGCCGAGTTCCGCAAACCCGAAAACTGGGCCGCTGCCAAAGTCGTGATGTCGCAGATTGACATTCGTAAACAAAACTACTTCACCGGCGCAGCCACACCAACCATGGTCTCCAAATGGAACCTGCTTCGCCAGTCCGAGATGGAAACCTTCAACAAAATCATCTACGGCAAGCTGCCGATCGATGCCTTTGACCAATTCGTCGCCAACTGGAAATCCAACGGCGGAGATCAGATCACGCAAGAAGTGAATGATTGGTTTAAGTCGGTAAGTGGCAAGTAAGATTGGGTTAGAGTTTAGTTAAAAAGTAAACAAACAAAAAACAAGCCGAAGCGTGTATTTCTGCCGCTTCGGCTTGTTTTATTCGTTCAAGATTAGGATAACCACTCATTGTTTATGCGAACCTCTAAGTGGTTTTAAGAAGGATAAATACCCAATTCTATTGTTCGGTCAACTCATACCACGTTTCGTACCCCTCAATGTTTGTATCTGAGTGGTCACTGGCGTCGGATGTTTTGAAATACCTAGCATAATACGCATGTTCAATTGTCTCTTTATTTTGATCCGTATTGATATCCAGATAGATATTGGATATTTCCAACCCCCATTTGACACTGCGAGCAATTTCGTTGATGTTATCTACAGTTGAAAATTTGTCCATTTCCATAAGAATGGATTCCAGTTCCTCTTTACTCGGCTCTTCACTCATATCTATTCTGCAAGAAAGGTTTGGACGAGTAAATGTAAATTGGACTTTTTGAATTGACAGAGAAAGTTCTTTCAATTTTTTTGTTAATTCTTTCGTTGTATCGGTGTTGATTCTGTATGTAGTACTGCAACCTGTTGCAAATAGAAGGAAACAAATTAAGAGTACGATCCATTTATTCATTTCGCACCTTCTCAAAGATTTCATACAACGTTCTTGTACTGACGACGCTCAAGCGACTTATACGACAAAGGGAGCGAACACGATGCTCAGGCGAAGTGGATTTGCCCGATGTGTGCCTCACTACCAATCGTATCCCGTGGACCAAGGATCCTTTAGGCTCCGATGTGTGGATATGATTTTAGTATGTGTCTCCTGCAATCTAGATTAACTTTCAGCAGTTCACCTGTTCCGTTATATACAATCCTTTTTGGAAAATTAAACAATTCAACTGCATTCCATATGCACACCCGCCATCAATTCCAATCTTGTCATCACTAAACCAAATATCGGATGTGCCATGAATATCCATCGTTCGTGTATGTCCAAAAATAACTTTTTTGTTTAGATTCTCAAAAGTGTGACGAATGAATTCATCTTTAATATACATAAAATCATGCTCTGACTGGTTCTTCCAGTCCATAACCATGGGATTCAAACCCGCATGAACATAAATGTGATCTTGGTCTTCGTAATATAAAGGTAATTTACTTAAAAAATCGATATGGTGACCAAAAGAAGTCTTCATTGCGGCCTTCACTTGATTAAATATCTCATTAGACATTTCGCTATTTATATTATTCATATCACAATAACTTTGAAGGGTTGGTATTCCCCCATGTTCGATAAATTTAGATCTAATCAATTCGCTATCATTATTTATTAAATCAACCAATCGTTGGTCATGATTACCCCGTAAAGCAATGGCATGATGCTCAGTTACTAATTCGATTACTTTATCAACTACCGCTCTGCTGTTTGGCCCTCTATCTACATAATCCCCGAGCAAAATCAACTGATCATTTATCGAATTAAATTGGATCAGATGCAGCATTTGATTCAATTGATCAATGCATCCATGAATATCGCTAATCATAATTGTTCGCTTCATAGAGGCTCCTAATCGTAATTTTATGATTATTTGTTATTTTGAAATAAGGATGTAATAATAATTTCCGCACATTCTTCTGGCGAATTTAAACTTGTATCAACTGAGCAGCTATAGCGAATGTTATGCGACATTAGTTTGTTTTGCTCATCAGATTGATCTTCCCTTCTGTCGCCACGTTCTATATTTCTCTTACGACAGATATCCAAAGGACAACACACTTCAACGATATCCAAAGGATACCCATTAAAAATTTCTATGACCTTATCGTAATGTGGCTTTAACTCAGGTCTTTCAACAAGGATCCCATCGATTAAAATATTCTTTCCACGATCCGAAAATAATGTTGCTGTGTGATACATCATCATTATGGCTTCACTTAGATGCTTCCAGTAATTATCCTGAAGGTGCTTATCACCAATCGTATTTTCAAAAAGATCATTGGCCACAACATAAAAAAACGGTTCAGAGTAAGTTTGCATAGCCTCTACGATTGAGGTTTTACCTGAACTTGTTACACCATTCAAAAATATAATTCTCCCTTTTCCCATGTTTCTCATCTTCCTTTGCATCAGTTATTTTTTTATAGGATTCAGAGCCGGGTGGTCTCCTATAACGTTCGCCATAGCTTGAATATGTTGTTATGTCTTGTTACCGTCATCTTTGAACTCCTTACAAATCCCCTCATCCTTATATCTCTTTCCAATTCTCTCTTCTTATTAGGTTTTCGATTTGAGCTGCATGGTGTTTGTTGTGCCAAATAAACCTTTGTATAGCTGTCTCTAAAGTAATTCTTCCTAACACTTCAGTTTGTATAGTCCGTTTGTACTCTTCTATACTAAGTTCATTAAGCAACACGAAAAAGCGATGATGTAATATTTGAAGAAGTGATAGCGAATTCTCTACGGGCAACTTCTTGTAATCCATTAATTCTCCCCATGAATCTTCCCGATATGAGTTTGCTAATGGATTATTTTCAGTTAATCCTCTTTTAAATCTGAGGTACGCATTCATATCATTATCAGCCAAGTGATGTACGACCTGCCTTACTGTCCAACCGTTCGGCCGATACGGAGTCTCCAATTGGTATTGTTCTAGACCATACAGCAATGTATTTAATCGCTTGGTTAGTTCAGGAATCTGTTTAATCAGATTTATTATTTCATCATTTGAAAGATTATTCTGGGGCTGAAATTGACCAATCGGATATCTGATCTGATCCATCATATTTATCCTCACTTCTTTAGAATTGCAGTCTTTCTTTGAATAGCTTTAATATCCACCTACAACCATCTGATTTGCTACTAGCCAATAAGTTGAATTAGCAACAAAACCACTTGTGTTCACCCCTTGTTTGTTATGGTTGAGCCATGTAATCATATCTTCAAAGTTTTCGGGGTCTTTCTCAATGACCCATGGAACCATATCTTCCCCACTTTGTTTCCATTCCTGATAAAAACTTAGAGAGGAGTCATTCAGCTCAATACTCAGATTCGATAAAACCAACTGATTGTTCAACAGCTTTGTCTCTTTTCCAATGCATCTAAGTATTACGGCTACGTCCAGACATTCACGAATTCAAGCAGCAGACTGATCCAGTGCAGGGTTATCAGCTGATTCCGTCTCCTCGAAATCCCTTCTGGCGTCAAGGGAGTCGGAGAGGCCGCAGCGTCAATAGGATGTTATTTGGAGTCAGTCAATTCATTGAATTACTTACACATTTATTTTTGAAATCTTTCTTAGAATTATTCTTATAACTTCTTCTGTTTCTTTATTATCTGTGTCAATATGTTCTTTAAATTTAATATCTTTAAATGCAATTACACCCGCGTTTGTTTGCTTCTGATACCAAATATCAAATTTGTCTCCACGTTTTTCAACTCGTTTTTTGATCGTCTCTTCAGATGCTAAGAGGCAAAAATGAAAAGTATCTCGATCAATACTTCTAAATCCATTTAATATGTAGTTGAAATTTTCAGACTTATAAATTGTCATTGGAACAATAAGATGTTTCTTATACCTATTCATTAATTCTTGAGCTGTCTGTACTACAAGTATTCTCCATAGTTCTATATCCTGAAAATCATCAGTTCGTTCTTCTTCAAAGTAGATGTCTTCTGTTATGATTTTTCTCAACATATATCCAATTTCTTCAGGATCATAAATCATACTATTAGGTATTAGAGGCTGCAGCTTTTGAGAAGTTGAGGTCTTGCCGGATCCAAATGACCCATTAATCATAATAATCAAGTGATCACTCCTTCTGGTTTAGGTTTACATTATGCACATGACTGATTTCACATAACGTTCCTTTCTTTATCTGCGAACCCAAGAGGCTTAAAGGAGCGTCATTGACTAGGTTCGATACACTTAAATATCTTGATATTCATTCATTATTCTCGTAATAAATTCTGTCTTTCCAGCACTATAGGCTTGGCGATTGTCTCTGTATTTATTAGCTAGTTGGAACTTTAAATTCGCATACTCAGATACTAATAAGGAATGCTTTCTTAGTATATCTCTGAACATCATATGTCTTTTTAATTCTTCACTTTCCCTATTGCAGACGTATAGATGATGTTCGTGCTTCTCATTGCCTTCACTAGTGTAGGGTACATAAACGTCCCTTCTTGCAAATGCTTCTCTGTTTTTAATCCCCAAATCACCTTCATGAATATATCCCAATTCTTCTAGCTTTTTGATTACCTGTGGTAGGCAGTCCATAGATTCAATTACTACATCTATATCAATAATTGGTTTGGCTGAAAGACTCGGGATTGATGTACTTCCAACGTGTTCAATTCGTAATACCAGACGATTTAATTTGTTGGATATAATCGATTCTATTATATTGAACGCTCTTGGCCATTCATTATTGTATCCTTCAATAATCACTGGTTTTTGAATCTTCATTGGAATGCTCCTTGCGTAATTTATTTTACGAAGATTTCTCATAACGTTCTTGTATTAACGAAACGACCCAGCTATAGATAACTCTTATCTTAGGCTAGGTCGTATGTTGTCTGACTGTTCTTCCATGATTATACATCTAAAAACCAAAGGGGGGTATCCAGCAGCTTGAATACAGAGATATACGCCGTTACTGCCTTCGAAGCATGACCCAAAAACCTTTGAGCAAGATTCCAACTCTATTTTTTACTTTGGTAAACAAACTCAACTTCACCATCTAGCAAATATCGATATTCAAATAATTGCATTGTTCTTTCCCTAATTCTCTCC
Source organism: Paenibacillus sp. FW104-T2 (assembly GCF_058789975.1). NCBI lineage: Bacteria > Bacillati > Bacillota > Bacilli > Caryophanales > Paenibacillaceae > Paenibacillus > Paenibacillus sp. FW104-T2. The sequence continues at coordinate 71,343 of NZ_JBYTCE010000024.1, forward strand.
CGTATAACCGTGGTTAAGCTTACTGGTCCTCTTGATCCAAGATAACCATTATAAATAAATGTCTTCTCTACAAATTTTGTTTCCCTTAAGTGATACTGTAACCATTCTTTCTGCGATTCAATTAGTGCTTCTCTTGGCTCTCTATCCAACTTAGAAAGAAGCGTTTTATATATTTGATTCAACTCTTTATCCCAGATCTCTGTATATTTGCTTTCAAATGCCCCCCATTCTAATGTTGTAATAATCTCTTTAGAATTTTGAAATTCATTAAATTCCACTTCATAATCATGATCTATAGGGTTACGAAGCATTTCATCATAAAATTCTCCTTTCGAATCAAGGCTCCCAACGCTCATGGGTAATATATTATTGTTAGTAGGATCTGATTGACCTTCCATTTTTTCTTTTGATTCTGTTCCATCACCTGTACTCACTACATCAGAAGGCAGTTCTGAATTCTTTATTGAATTAGTTTCGCTGTTCAAAGTAGTCGGTTGACTACTCTCTTGACAAGATGAACACATTATCGTCATCAAAAATAAGAAGAGTAGTTTAGCTTTCATAATTTATCTCCTTAAGTATTATCTTAATATTTTCAGGTAATGGTGCATAACGTTCCTTTGTTTACGAAACACCCCTGCCTTTATGGGTTCCTCTTTTATTGATTTTCATGCATTTGCGCTGATTTCATTTAACGTTCCCGTATTCACTACCCAGCCTATACTAGGTGTCCGACGAATCTATACAGCGTAAATACATTGTTATACGTAGTTCTCACTTCTACGAACAAGCTATTAGCTATCTGTTTTTTAGCTTTTCTAATAATTCTATCTCCTCTTCCCCTGAAAGTTGTTCTTCCGCTCTTGTTCTCGTCTCACCTATCTTTCGTACTTTTAACCCTCTTTTTATGAGCCATTCTTCACCAGGTTTCATTGTAGTTGCTGGATGTGGGTATACATCCTCACTTATGATTTCCTCATCAATTATGTAAATGTATCCACATAACTTACCATTATGAAATCTTGTGCCATCCTCGTCAAAAGTAACAATAGCTGGTTTGTGTGAAGAGATTCTTGCTAACTCTCGATCCTAAGTTATTGTGCTTCCGACTAGTAGTTCATTTAAAAATATTGGCGAACCATGAAACCAAGGCTTACCGTAGTCCCACTCCTTCATAAGTATCACCTTCAATTAAGTTTTATTATGTTTCTACTTTTTATTATTCCTTGGTTTCATCGTATTGACTTTAGGGATTGCGTCTAACGTCTGATAGTGTAGAAATTAGTTCTTCGTTTTTTACTTCATAGATATATTCCTTAGCTATATGATCTCTTCCCCCGTGAAGTTCATACCACTCATTGATCTTCTTATAATGTTCTTTGTCACTTCTGATATTCGTTTCAATCTCTTCATATTTTTCAATACTATCATATTCCCAGATTGCAAAAATCTCAGTTGTTTTCTCAGAATGTGGGACCATCCATCTACCTACTAGACGAGCTCCATTCTTCAACTGATTAGGTAAATTGGTTTCAATGAAGTGTCTGTTAAAGATGTCAACGAATTCATTATTGACGACATAATGCTTTCTTCGATAAAACACAGTGATCATCTCCACTAAGTAATATTAAGTACTCTTCGTCTTACGCACTTCGGATGTTTCGGCTAACTTTCCTGTATTCACGACTCAGCGTATGCTGGATGTCGGCGAATGCAGGGACTAGGATCTACAACTATCACTTAATGATGATCGAAATATCAGATGTTATGCCAATAGAAAGTATAATGTGAATGCTGTTGAAATCCTAATGACTTATAAAAATAGCTATCAGAAATAACATATGCTTTTTCAGCACCTAAGGAACGGCTTCTTCTTAAGGCTTCTAGAACCACTGCTTTACCAAGCCCCTTATGTCGATACTCCGGAATTGTACATACAGGTTCAACATAAACATAATCAGTTTTCTGACTATACCATAAGCCACAGTATGCAAAATAATCTCCATCTTCATTTTCAGCAACAATATGTAGAAATGTATTCAAATTTTTTGCTGATAACATTTCTTTTTGCTTACTCATAGTAGTTTCATCAAGTGGTACAGGCCCTTCGTTATCAAATGCCTTCCAAAGCATATGATGAAGTTTATATAAGTCATTTTTTATATCAATATTTTTAATTGTTATGCCTTCAGAAGTTATAAATTCAAGGCTAACATTCTCTAGTTTGAGCTCAAGTACGTTTTCTGTCAGATCACTCTTCACAAAATTGTTACTCCGCAATAAATCTAAAATATGAGTGTCCTTGTCATTCACCGCAATCCCAAGGCCATTTTCATTACTGAAAGTAGCAATAGCATATTCTAAAATATCTTTTTCTAACTCTCTTAATCCCTGTTTAGTAGCAAAAAATGCTTCTCCGAAATAATGGTCATAAGTTGCCATAGCTACTAACTCATCATCGAGATACCATAATCCAATTTTATTTTTTAAGTCACGATTAAAATCAGGATGAAAAAACATCCATTCCCACCTTGCCCAATTCCAATTTATATGTTTACGGTCATCTTTTGATAATTCAATTAAAAAATCACAAACTTTATCATAACAAGAATCATCGAAATTTCTAAAAACAATCTTCATTCTAATCCCCCTTATAATAAAAATCCTTAGTCTAATTCTTATTTTCCGTATCTACCTCAGAGTTACTTACAAATTCCTCTTTATAAACAAATATATCCTCCCTCATCCTTTAGTCATAAGTTTTAAACTAGTGTTATATAGTGTCTTACAGCAATTTCAGCTAGCATCTAATTTTATGTACTTCCTAGATACAACACATTCCTTCCATTATCTGAACTAGGTATATGATAACCCATATTGTTACATTTGCAAGAAAATATTGGAGAAAAAAGAGGCGTTGAGTAGCTCTAATCTCCCAAAGCCAAGAGATCCAGCGACTTTGAATGCGCTGGGTATTTTTCGTACTACCAAGTTGTTCGCGCAATCGTATGACCCAAGTAGCTCCTTAATGTAGCGAAGGTCTGTTCCGTTTCCTAACAAAAAAAGAGCCCCACACAAGTTATATCAACTCATGTGAAGCCTCTCTTCTAATTCATGTTTCCTACGACTTTCACTCGAAGCCTCGTCGCATTTCCTGGATGATAAGCGAGCGGAGTTTCTTCCACTTCCACGAGCTCAACCGTTGCCGGATCGGCGCCAGCAAGTACCGCCTGTTTCACGGCTTTTTCCCGAGCATCTCTTAATGCTCCCTCACGGGGCTCTGTAGAATAGATGTAAATCTGCTCATATTGGCCGCTGATTTGGGCAATACACGCACCAATGGCATTAGCCACGCCCCCGTTCTCAGGCTTAATCATATGGGATACCCCGCGAATGGGGTCCGGAATCACGACACTGCCTCCGCCTACCAACACAAGCTCAACATCACCTGAAGATGTCTTCATTTTATCAATGGTCTGTTCAATGATGGCTGCAATTTCGCCCTGCACCTGTTTAGCAAAGTCTTCATCCAGATGCGCTACCAGGCTCTGATCCCCGACATCTGCAAGACCCAGCCGAACGGCAATGTCCGTAGTTGTGAGCGTATTCCCGCCAAAGACAAGCGCCTCTTGTCCAATCCTGTATCCTACACTGTCCGGACCAACTGTAATTTTGCCATTCTCCGAGCGCACGATGCTTCCGCCGCCCAGTCCCACTGAGATAATATCCGGCATGCGGAAATTCGTGCGGATATCGCCCACCTCGACTGCAACCGACGATTCCCTCGGGAAGCCGTCCTGCAAAACGCCGATGTCCGAAGTCGTGCCGCCCACGTCGAGAACCATCGTATCTTTGATTTTTGCCAAATAAGAGGCACCGCGTATGCTGTTCGTAGGTCCACAGGCAATGGTCAGGATCGGAAACTGTTTAGCGTAATCTACTGACATTAAGGTACCGTCATTTTGGCATAAAAACACCGCAGCATCCAATATGCCTTCTTCTTCTAATGCCTGCACAAACCCCTCGGTTGTCGTTTCAATGACCTTGCACAATGCCGCATTGAGGATGGTCGCATTTTCCCGTTCGATTAAACCAACCGAACCAATCAATGAAGAACAGGAAACAGGAAATTCAGGTCCGTACATTTGATGGATGAGATCGCGAACGTGGAACTCCTGGTCATTTTTAAGGGATGAAAATACGCCGATGACCGCTATCGATTCAATACTACCGCGCCACTCCTCCAGAAGTGCTGTAATTTCGTCTTCATCGACTTCTCCAAGCAATTGGCCATCGTATTCGTATCCGCCCTGTACGAGAGCATATTTACCCGACAGCTTCTGAACCATATCCTCAGGCCAGGACGTGTACGGAGCAACGGAAGCCGTTGCCGGGTACCCCAGACGAATGACACCGACTTGGGCCAGCTTTTTTCGTTCAACAATGGCATTGGTGCATTGTGTTGTGCCTAACATGGCATGTGTGATTTGATTTTTATCAATATTCGCCTCCTGCAGCAGCTGCCGGAGCGAGGTTTCAATCCCTGTGCGAATATCCAAGGTTGTTGGGGATTTCACCGCATGGATCAATTGATGATTCTCGTTCAAAATGATGGCATCTGTGTTGGTGCCGCCTACATCGATCCCGATTCTATACATTGTCAGCCACCGCCTTTTTCACCATTTCCTCAAGTGGTACATAATCGTAGTCATAGCCGAAGTATCTTGGACCTGCCGTCTGGATTCCCTCATCCGTTCTCCACTTTTCATGAGCGGGTAAGCCAATAACCCGTACGCGTTTACCGTATTTCAGGCTTTCTGTGGTCACAGGCAACAACGTTTCGTAATCAACCAGACAGATCAGATCGGGCGTCATCGCTACCACCTGACCGTTCTTTTCAGCAATCAGGTTTTCATTTTGAAAATGAACCTTCATCTCCCCGGCTTTAAACGCCTCGATGCCTTCAAGATGCATGCAGCCGAGATTAAATCCGCCCTTGGTTTCACGGATGACATCCACAATTTTTCCTTGGAATAGCTCATAGCCGGATACCCGTTTCAACAGTTCCTCAAGCTTGTCCTTGGCATCTCGGTTCTTCGATGTAATGATTGCTCCGATCTGTTCGGACAGGGTTACGATATGATGAACGCCACTCTGCTTGATTTGTGCACCCGTTGCCGGATACAGGCTGACTAAAGAACTGGCCCCCATTTCGACTGTAGCTACCCTGGCGAGCCGTTCTGTCCATTTGTTGTCAATGGTCTCAAAGATGCCAATATTCCCTTTCTCATCCGTTATGGCCATCGGTGTCGCTGGAATGCCGTCCAGGTTAAACGTCACCATCTGAAGCTCCGGGAACGCGCGGCCCATACCGTCACAGTCGATCAGAGGCAGTCCCAGCTGTGCCGCAACAACAATCGGAATCATGGAATTGACGCCCCCGGCTTCCATCGGAAACGTACCCGCAATCTTGTCTTTTCCTAAATAATTCGCTAATTTCTGAAAAACCTTCACAAACTCGTCCCCACGAGGGAATTTCTCCACTAATACGGAAGGCGCCCCCATCATCGCGGCTGGAATGAAAAAGTCCTCATCCCCAATCTCGTCCACGGAATATAGTTTGACAGGTCCAAACTTCTTAATGGCCGAGAGAGCCATCAATTTTCCGATATAAGGGTCTCCCCCTCCACCCGTTCCCAGAAATGCTGCTCCGACGGCAATATGTTCAACAGCTGTTTCATCTAAATATCTCATTTATGATTCCTCCAATATAACTGTCTTCTGAGCAAATAAACGATAGCCGATATAATATATGACAAAAGAAATGACAATTCCGGTCAACGGCTGATTTGGTACCTGGGGCAGGCTTGGGAACAAGGATAACACGACAGGCGTGCAAGCTATGATCGCACCCACAAGCCATGAGACAACGCCCAACACGTTCACGCCCTCAACCTCTTGCCAGCGTCTCTTATCCCCTTTGCCAAGCACCCAATACGAAGCAATCATCACGCCTGCCACCGGCGGAATCATAGCCGACAGAATGGACATGATCGGAGTAAAATAGTTAAGTATACCAACGACAGCGAGTACGGTCCCAAGGGTTCCCGCAATGCCGACAGCCCACTTCTCTTTCTCCTTCGAAACGTTGAACACGTTAATTAAGGCAAAACCACCTGAAATCACATTCACAAGATTCGTTTTCCATGTAGCCAAGATCAAAATCACACCGCCAACAAACGGCGTCATGATGCTCAAAAAGGTGGCTGTGATATCGCTGGCTTGGTAAGCAATCGTCAGAACGGCTCCTGCACCAATCATCAGCAAGCCTGCGGGAACAATCCCGAATAGAGCGGCTTTCAGGACATCAGAGCGTTTTCTCGAAAATTGAGAATAATCTCCCGCGATGACTGCCCCCAGCGCAAATGAACCCAGGGTTACGGCCAGTCCGTCGGTAAAATTCATAACGGCCGCCGGCTTATAATTTTGGATGATCTGCAGAGAGTCCCCAGTCAATGCTTCGATCAGACCGTATACGCTGATTCCGATCAATAAAGGGACAGCAATATAACTGATCACCCGCAGCACTTTAACGCCGTACATGGCCGAAACGACCATCACAAGACCGCAGATGAGTGATGACAGCGGTACTGGAATATTTATACCGATCTCGGCGAGCAGATTGGCCAAAGCTTCCCCGCATACATTCGCCTGAATCCCGAACCAGCCAAGACAAGCAATAGCGAGGATAATGGACAAAATCGTTCGAGACCCTGTTTTGCCAAACACCTGACCTGCGACCTGAACCGTCGGCCTTCCCAAATCCGTGCTTTGAATCCCCTGCAAAATCATGAGCAGCACAATAATGGAGTAACCTACTAACGTGACAAGCAATACCTTCGATACTCCCATGCCAGCAATCAGCGCATTCCCTACCAACAAACTCGGGATGCTGATGACTGCGCCAGCCCAAATGATCCCGAGACTGAACCAGGATTGATGCTCTTTAACGGCTTTCATATGATCTCCCCCAATCCTGTTCGTTCGAATATTGTTTTCTTATTGTAAAAGATGAAGGAGGTCAGCGTCTTTTTCAGAAAACAAAAAAAAATCCGATGTTTTTGTCTTATTGGACAAAACATCGGAACTTTTAGTCATGAATGAGACGGTAGACCATGCAGGCGATATAAACATCGTACGATTCGGAATTAATGGTCACATCATATCCGATGAGCTCGCAAATTTTTTTAATGCGATATTTCACCGTATTTTTGTGGACGAACAACAGCTTGCTGCAATCATCCATATTCCCCTTCGCATCCAGCAGAAAAGTCATCAGGGTTTTCAACGCGTCAGGGTCGTCCATAATTGGCTCCATCACGGACAGGCATTCTTCAGTGATTTCTTCCCCTTGCTTACTGAGGTCTATGGCTCGTTTCATGGAACGAACTTCAGCTGCGGTGTATAGTTTGCGGTGATGATAAATGCGGTGAACCTCTTTAGAGACTCCGTTAACGAGCTGATACATTCGGCGTACGTCCTGTGTGTTACGCATTCTCGGGGAATAAACGATGCTTGATATGTCAGCGATGAGACCCGTCGTTTCGATATATTCCGCTGCGATTTCATACTCATTGTATTTAGAGGAACAATTCCCTAGCAACACGACAACGCAGTGATCGATCGTTTGAATGACCGCGGTTTTATAATATTGCAGGAGATGTGCTTTTAAGTCTTCCCTTACCCTTCTTTCCTCCGACAAATCCCGAACGTACACGAGCCACATCATTTGAATCCCGGATACGTCAATATGGAGCAAACTGGCCAATCTGCGCATTTTTTCGCTTTCGTCATTCACGATGGCTTTGACCAAAGCGTACTCGCTGACGTCATTATGCTTATCTCCCCACAAATTGATGGCCACCTGCACCACTTCGCTAATTTGATCCATCGTCTTCGGAGGCAGCTTCGTATTCTCTTTAATGAGAAACAGGTAAAGGACCTCTCCGTTTTTTTGATGAACACGTTTGTATTCAACAAAGCAGGACGAATCCAGCTCGCCTTCTCCCATTCTGCCGTTCAAAATGGAAGGCGCCATGGACCGGATCAGACTCGTCACATCAAGCGATGAATTGCGCGGCCACATGACACGATTGATGATATCCAGGTTGCTGTTTGTCAGAACGATGTTCGCTTTCATCCGGTCCGACAGCAGTTTAAGGGTAATTTCCACACTCCGCAAATGTTCCGGCAGCAGCGAGACCTTCTCCAGTGATTCATTCACAAAATGCTCATTCACCTTCTGATTGCTTACGATTGCCTCCATGGCTTCATAAATGACTTCATTATACCTAAGCGAGTAATCGTTTCTCGGCATGCAAATGATAATAAAATTCAGCGATTCTGCCAGCTCAAGCACTTCATCGGCGATATCCGGCAATACAATGCCAACATAGTATAAAATCAATCCCATCTCACCAAGGTCATGCAAATATTGAACCGTTTGGCATTGCTGCTCCACGCTGTCCTTAATGGAATAAAAAGAGCTGATGACCAACTCTTCAGCATACCATTCTTCTTGAACCGTTTGAATAATTTGCGAGAAGAAATTGACATCCGCCACTTCCAACACTGACAAAGAGGAAACGGTCTGATGAAGCCTACTTGTTCCAGTGATTACCTGTGCTCCTCTAAATGAAGGAAGCTGCAGTAAATCTTTAACGGTTACCCCAATTCAACCACCACTTTTTGTTCAATTCATGCTGCTATGTTTCAATCTGTACGTAATCTGTATCTATAATAGATCATTTTATCCAGAAGGAGTTTCTCTTCGTAAGAGCTTGTTAAAACCAGGCTATGATCCGCGACATAACGAAGCAGCTAAGATAGCTTTCATTATATATTAGTATAACCCTCGCTATGATAAGTAACCAAGTAAGTTCCCTGGCCAACTATGAAATATAGTTATTCATATCAAAAAATTTTTCTAATTATTTTTATTCGTTCATTATTGAATTCAAAAGTATACATGTTTCTGGATTGCAATTTGTAAACTGCTTTACGATTTTCTCATTGCATTTAAAGCATTCTCAAAATAGCTATATACTTCATCTGCAATTCCCAGAAACTCTTCAACAAGTACATTACTATCCAAGTAACAAGCATACAGATACTCAACTAAAGCCGAGTCAATCTCGCAATACTTTATTATGGCATCCTTCATCTCAATAATGTCATCTTGCCATACACCTGTATCTACAATAACCAAAGAGTATAATGCACGAATTAATCTCTTCGAATACCCTTTAATATATCTAGTTTTCAGCGTGTCATCACTAGCATTAGAAAGTGAACGACGTACATGATCTACTTCTTCCTTGGTCTCTGTATTTAAGTCTAGAATGAACTCTGGGGAAATAACGATCGGTGGTACTTTTTCACCAATATCATCACCATATAGGCAAACACAGATGATCTTAACCCAAAAACCCCACTCATTCGGTTTACTTAATACATCGTCAATTGAGCAAATTATCGTATCAATCTTAGTGACCATTGGATATTCTTTCAAAAGCCTGTCTTTAATTTTTGTCAATCTTTCGTAATCAATATCTTTGGGATTTTCACAGACAATAGTAAAGTCCGCATCTGACTTAAAAGGTGTAGCAGTTCCTTTGGGAATTGAGCCACACATATAAACGCTATGAATCTTACCTTTAAATTCGGTAAGGATCTGATCTATATACTTATCAACCAAATCCTTATATTCACTTTGTATTTCAATTTTATTTATAACTTTTTCTAGTATCATATCGACTCCTCCTGAACTAAGGTTTTCTTTTGGCAAACATTCTTGCTTTTATGACTAGCGAATGCTAGGTGTCCGGCCCATGCGAACTGAGGACGAATGTCCAATGTGTAAATATTATGTTAAGCGGAGTTACGTATATTAATGAAATACTACAAATTCTTTGGTTCATATTGGCGGAAGAATCCTCAACATAACATCTAATTTGTCATCATAAATTTGGTGCTTATGCCAAACTTTATTGGAAACAATTATGCATGAGATCATAAAGTTATAACTAACATTCTCTTCCGAAATATGTATGATTAAAGAAGACGTGTTATTATACTCTTGATTTATATTACCCATAACACTCCATGTAATTGTATAATCTTTAGCATCGAAAGTAGGATCAATTTCTATTTCAAGTCGATAGGTATCACCAGGTCTTAGATAATTTTTTATTTCACCCTGTAAATCCCAAATGACCCCGGTGCTTGATGAAATTAAGTCATTCCTATATTTTTCGTTTCCTAAAGAATCGGAAGCTTTAATAATCTGAGGCACATTATAATCCATCCCTATGTTCTCCCTTAAATAATAGTTCTTTAACGAGTCAATTACGTCATTAATATAACAAACCACCTGTTCAGCGTTTCTAATGGATATTGGATTAGCATGAGATAAATTATTTCTAGTCGGGGCTAGTCTGTTTAAAAATGTTCGTGCTTCCTCAAGTCCATCGGGATAAGCCTCTTGAAGCGGATCCTTAAAAAAAGTTTTATAAAATTTGGGGTTACATATAATATTTATAATGTCCTCTAGTAATAATGCATCAACTATTCTACTATATCTTCCTGGTCTGCTCTGTATTCTACTTGTAACTTCTTCCCGTATAGACTTCTTGAACAGATAATTTCCATCGGAGTACACATAGTTAATATAATTAGCACCAAAATGTTTCATGAAAATTTCATGAATAAGCCTTCTAGTCCAAAATTCAAATATTTCAATTTGTTGCTTACATATTATTCTGAGTTCTTCATTTGTAAGTTTAAGAAATAGCATTTTATCATTCCTTATAAAGTAATCTCGCCTAACGTTCCTGTATTCACGACTCAGCGTATGCTAGGTGTCTAGCGAATGCCGGACCTAGAACGAATGTCCACAGCGTGAATATTATGTTATGTGACGTGCTATGCTTCTTAAATTCTCTACAATATATTCTCTGTCTTCTTTATGAATTCTTTAGTCACTACTCTGTATTCAGATACTAAATCTATAAGTAGTGGATCCTCTAAAATATCTGGACTGATAAAATCTCTTATCCATTCATCGTAAACAAGCGCAAGGTTATATGCTTTATCCAGATTAGGAACAGGTTCCAAGTAATTTAGATCCCTATGTGCAGAATAACTATTACGAAATTTAGTTACCTTCTGCCAGTATTCTTTCCATGTAGTTGAATCCATTTTTGCTTTGTTAATAATTTCAATTCTATCCTCATTATTTAATCCAATGTGTTTCCAATGTGTCGGATTACTTGTATCACTGCCAAAAACCATACACCAATGGTTTAAAGATTGAAGATAATGGGCATTGATTGTGCAGTCAACAAATGATTTATATGTACCTGCCTTGCTACTTAATAAATGAAGTTCTTTATAGCTGATGTAGTAATAAAGAAAGTCTCTTATAACTGGCATTTGTCTTGAAAAAACATCAATGTTATAAGACATACTGAACCCCTCCTCATTTGTATTGTGGCATTTCACATAACCTCCTGTATTCATGAACCTCTCAGAGGTTGTCTGCTGAAATTCCTCCCCGTGATTCATCCAGGAGACCAAGGCTCCAAAGGAGACGTAGCTTGAATATTATGTTATATGTTGTCGACGCTTCAAAGAGCTACTCAAATAATTCTTCCATTTCAATATTCTTTAATGATTCAAAAAAACTTCTTGCGTCAAAAAAATCTACCTGAATTGAGGTGCCTTGAAAATTTCCTATTACCTCATGAATAATCCGTTCTTTATTACTCACATCGTATATACCGTAAGCAATTTTTTGAATATCTGATTTTTTGATCGCATCAATTATATGTTTGTCACTTTCTTTATCAAGAGACTGTCCGTATATGGTTAAAGCTTTAGACGTCTTCATTAATGCACTGTAGCAAAAGCTTAAATATTTGTTGTTTAAAATCTTATTCAACTTTTGCTTCCAAGTGCCTTCTGATATGTATAAAGGAAAGTACCCAGACTCGTATGTTTCCGTAATTGTATCTAGTAGAGGTAGATCAGTTCTTCCAATTGGATTTCGTTTAGTAGTTATTTTGATAATTTCCCCTTTATCCATATATAAATGTAGTGATCCATGAAGGTAATAAAGTCTTACTGGGTTTTTATCTGACGAGACTCCTGGCCCAGCACCAAAAATTATCATTTCAGAGTCTTTATCATACCCAAAGCTGTCTCCTACTGCTCTAACTTTATTAACTTTATTCAATGCCCAATAGGCTAATAAATCATAATTCGTGGTAAAGACCTTCTCTTGAAAAAGCCTGAATGTTGTTTTAAGATCATTATCTTGATCCATAGTAAGTTCTTGCGGCTCAGGATGTACTTTTCGTACTGTTTCTATTAATGCACCTTTGATTCTCTCATAACTTTCAGCAACACCAACAAAATCTATATCAAATATTTTGTTGGTATTAATTGAAGTATCTAAAACACGAAGAGCATACTCAAAATTTGTCGTATTTAGTTCTCCAAACAAATTAATGTCTTCATCTATGAAGAGTTCTTTTGCTTCTTCAAAAAGATTGCTATACATAAATCTACTTCCGAAGTTAATGGAAAAGCCGTTTCCGAATAGTAGGTTAGAGAGATATGTTTTATCGTTCTCTACTAACTCTTCGAATGTTTTTAATTTCTCCATGTTTCTATCACTCCTGTATGATTTGTCGATTGCATATAAAGCTCCTGTATTGATGAACCCCAAAGGGGTTATCTGCTGAAATTATTCCTTGAAATCCCTCCTCAGACGCCAAGACTCCAACGGAGCCGTAGCTTGAGTATTATGTTATGTGATGTTCAGTCCTTCTTCGAGTTCTCATTCAAAATCATCTCTTGGCCCGTATCTTAATGTCATTCCAGTCCAATCACTTACCTCTCTCCATTTCACTTTCTTGGAGCAAATCCAGTTTACATTAGAGAATTTATAGGGTTCATCTGGATTCCATTCACTATCATTAGCCCAGTAAAACAAACCATCCCTATGAAAAAAAGCCGATCGAATCGTAATTCTCTGGACTTGGATTAACACATAATTGAACCAATTCATCAAATATAAATTCAATCGCTGTCGGTTCTGTGTTTTGTCCTTGAATGAGTAGTCTAACTCTACGATCACGGTTTGCTGATACCGACATAGAAAGGCCTTTATTAACATAATGATCTGTCCACATATAAAGCTCTTTAATGCATGAGTCGTGAAACCCACCAAACAATCTCATTAATTGATCAATATCGTTTTGCTCATTTATTTCTTCCCATCGATTTTTTGTCATTTATTCATCTCACTTCGACGTTGTTTTGAAATGTGTTACTGAATGTTACATAACGTTGTTGTATTCACGACGTCCGGCGTAGCAAGATGTGTCTGCTGAGATACCTCATTGATTTTCTACAAGCAGACCAAGGCTCCGTAAGGAGCCGAAGCTTGAATATTATGTTATGCGAAGTAGATTAGCTACAGTGAAGAATCTTTAATTTTTTGGAATTGATCATTTATCAAAGAAATACAAGCTCTTATACATGCGTTCCTAAATTGTCGATATGTTAACCCAACTTCATATGTAATTTGATTATATCCCTCATCCTTTTTCAACTTAGCTTTGACTATATTTAAAATTCTTCCATCATAATCTTCTTCATTAAAATGAAATGTCCAGTAAACTCCTTCATGTGCAACATTATTTCTAATAGATGTCATAAGTAAAGCGAACTCCGACATACTTATTTCTTCTTTATAATAAACTTCATCGTTAATACCAGAAATAGTTATACTTTCTTGAATAATTTTCTTATCATCTTGATTAAAATAGTTCTCAAAAAAGTGAATTGATATTTCTTGTTTTTTCAGTTTTACTGCTGGAATGAAACCATATAGTGACTCGATACAAGTAATCAAAAAGAAGATACTTAAGTCTCTTCTTCCAGGTCGAATTATATCTATCTCGTCAGATAAAGTTATCAATCTCTGAGCAGTATTTAACATTCTGCGCGGCACCAAACTTTGGGAGTAGTTAAGTTTCTCTAATATAAAATTGTTTGCCTCTTCTTCTTCCATAAAATAATCACCGAATAATGCTTGGTGGCTTTGAATCAATTCTGTCTCTAGATTTCTCATTTGTTCTTCAACTCCTTAAATGATCTTGATCTATTTCGCATAACGTTTCTGTATTCACGACCCGACGTATGTCGGGTATCCGGCGAATGCCGGATCAAGGGCGTATGCCCGCAGCGTGAATATATTGTTAAGCGATGCTTCTCCTTGTATCTTTTTTGCTTTATAGATACATTTTTAAGATTCAAACGCTTTATGATGGATATTTGTTCATTTTTATTTCTATCTCTTCATACTTCTTTTCGACATCAAAGCGCATCAAATCAATAAAATCCCAGTCACTAATTATTTGCTCTTCATTGCATTCAAGATGATTTTCCCATGCTTCAAGTAGAGTAAAATATAAATATTTGAATTCTCTGCTGTCATTCTCAATATACTCCAAGTCAGGCATAGTATTAATTACCGGAAACTGTTTTTGATGGAGTTTTAATTCATTTTTATTTGAAGCTAATTGTAATCGGCCATCAAAATCTATACATATACGA
>NZ_JBYTCE010000025.1:0-74396 GCF_058789975.1 Paenibacillus sp. FW104-T2
GATTAGTAAGGGGATACACAGTGGAATGGGAGTTCCAATGTTTGAGTTTTTTAATATAACCCAAGAATTAAATAGCAAAAAAGTATTTATAAGAGATATTGATCAATGTTGGTATCATAAAGGGTTAGGTACTTTTTTGATAAGTAACATATTTGAATTAAAAGAATATATAGAAGAATTAATAGGGATCTCTAGGGCAACTAAAGTTGTCTTAGTTGGAAATTCTATGGGGGGGTACGCAAGTTTAGTAATAGGAAGGTTACTTAATCATCATGATGTGAGAGTAATTACATTTAATCCCCAAATATTTATAGGAATCGATAATTTTGAAGTATTCAAGGACTTGCGTTGGGAAAGTGAAATGAAAAAATTACCGTTTGTCAGCGACCCAGCACTGCTGAACCTAAATTATTTCTATAAACAAAATAAAAGTATTGGGGGAGAATATGAGATTCATTACTCTCACACTGACAGAAAGCATGCTGAGCTTATGAAAGATATAGATGGTGTTAAATTAATAAAATACAAATTGGATAGTGAAGTAGATGATCATGAACTCGTTAAGATATTAAGAAATGAGGAGAAACTACTTGGTATTTTGAACCAAGGATTAAAACGACAATGAAATCTTTATCATTAGTAATGATTGTTAAAAATGAATCAAAAGTTTTGTGTCGATGTTTAGCCAGTGTTTTAGGATTGGTTGATGAAATTATAATTGTTGATACAGGTTCCACTGATAATACTATCCAGATTGCCAGAGAACATAGTGCGAAAATTTTCTACTACGAATGGAACCGAGATTTTGCAGCGGCGCGAAATTACGCTCTGGATCAGTCCACAAGTGACTGGAACCTTGTACTTGATGCAGATGAATATATCTCAAATGATTGTTCCGCAGCAATCCGAGAATTTATTCAATCAGGGCCAGCAATCGGTAGAGTTAAGGTGAAGAATCAGTTTGAGAGTCAGGATGGAGTGAATACTGAAATAAGTTATATCTCAAGGTTATTTCCAAAGGGGTGTAAGTACTCCGGTAAGATACATGAACAAATACAATCTGATTTGAGTAGAGTCATCATTGACGTGGAAATTAGTCATGATGGTTATTTAAATCAAATTAAGAGTGATCGTAACATTCCTATTCTACTTGACTGCATCAAAGAACATCAGCAAGATGCTTACTTTCATTATCAGATTGCGAAGGAATACCGAGGGCTCCAGGAACATAATCAGGCTGTTGCTCACTTAAGACTAGCTTACCAGTTTATAGACCGAAGGAAAACTTATGCACCTCAAATCGTCATAAACTATCTTTACGCTACGATAGCTGCAGGGACCTTAGAGGAAGGGATTTCTGTTATAGAGGATAACTATGAATACTTAGAGGAAAGTGCTGATTTTTTCTTTGTTGCTGCCCTATTTATGCTTGAGCTTATCTTAAGTAATCCAGACGAATACAGTAGCAATTTAGCTTTAATAGAGCAATTTTATAAACGGGCTCTATCCATTGGAGAAGTTGAAGTTGAAGGTAAGGTTCAGGGGACTGGCAGTTATGCGGCACACCATAATTTGGGCGTCTATTATGAAGTCATAGGTCAGCACGATCAGGCCATGCAGCAATATAGTTCTGCAGCGGAATATAATTACGGTCCCTCTTTAAAAAGATTAGAGAATTTGCGAGAAAAATAATTTTGTGAGGAGAAAGGATACCCCCTTTCATACAACTAATTATATTTTCTCTCAAAAAACATTGAGATGAATAGGAGGGATTCAATGGGCGTTTCAGCTGCTATGATTGTAAAAGATTCTGAGCGTTGTATCGCACGCTGCCTCGATAGTATTGTAAACGCTGTTGATGAGATTGTAATAGTCGATACTGGATCGGAAGACGAGACAATTTCAATTATTAATGAATATATTCAGAAACATTCACATATTAAGTTGTACCATTTCAAATGGATTGATGACTTTGCAGCTGCACGGAACTATTCTTTGGAGCAGGTCACTCATGAATGGGTATTCGTAGTTGATTCGGATGATGTGCTGCCTAGTACGGAGCGAACTAAAATCCGTTCCTATATTCAGGGTCAGAAAGAGATTGGCCAAGAAGCGGTCTTCGATATTATTTATGATAACACTGTGGCCGGAGAAATAGTGGAAGTGATTCCTGTGGGGTATGTGAGGCTATTCCCGGCTCACTTAAGATACATGGATAGGATTCATGAACAGATATCCTATGGTGATATCCCTCGCTTATCAAGTGATATTCATCTACTACATGATGGTTATGATGTTAACATAGTTGATCTTAAGGCTAAGAAAAAGCGTAATATTGACTTACTGATTGCGAGCTTGCAAAGTAACCAGGGTAATGCTAGATTATGGCTGCATTTGGCTAGAGAAATGTCGGTTTTAGATCTCCCTAAGGCTTTGAGGTATTTGGACATTGCTGAGTCAAAGACTAACAATCCTGATCTGCTATTACTTATTAGGGATGAAAGGACAGCAATAAGCTCATTATAAATATCGTTTTGAGATCCTTTCTTCATTGCTCCTTTAATCTGATACAGCCAGTAATAGTTCTACCGTTCTTATAATTCGTCAATAATCTACAAAAAATACCAATAAAACATTTTCTTTACCAATTGACAATGGATAAGTCTGGATGGTATAGTCTGAATTGTGGGCTAAGGTCTTGGCCAGAGCTTCACTTCATTTGATGACGAAGGGAATGTTAGTGCATGCAAGGTAAAGTAAAATGGTTCAACGCAGAAAAAGGTTACGGTTTCATCGAGACTGAAGATGGCGGCGACGTATTCGTACACTTCTCCGCAATTCAATCCGAAGGCTTCAAAACTTTGGAAGAAGGTCAATCCGTAGAATTCGACATCGTCGAAGGCGCACGTGGACCTCAAGCCGCTAACGTAATCAAATTATAATCATCCGGACAATCCGACCTACATATATGGTTAGATGGTTACCAATTGAATTATCGCTAGCAATAGACTCCGGTTTTTCCGGGGTCTTTTTTTGTTTTTCTAATAGATTCATTTTAAGATATTACATAATAGATTGAGGAATGAGGAAAACGGTTAATTACTTCTTCAAGCGCCCTATATCAATATCATGTAAATAAAGAATTTCGCCTAAATATGATGAAATATCGCGAAATATGGCGTTACGCGTAGGTGGGCAGATGTGGCTTGAACAGATGTCATGATTCGGTCACCGGGAGTTTTTACATGGCGCTTACATTCGTGTTATAATGAAGTGGCAAAGGAAAAGGAGGAGTGCCCTATGAATTTAAGTATTCGAGGTCAACAAATCGAGGTTACCGATGCTTTGAAAGATTATGTCGACAAAAAGTTGAGTAGACTCGAGAAGTATTTCGATGCACCCCTTAACTCTGACGGTGCTGTTACATTGAGCACGACGAGAGGCTTGCATACGGTTGAGGTGACGATCCCTTTGAAAGGCATTGTGCTCCGCGCCGAGGATGAGAGCGACGATATGTACGCTTCCATTGATGCTGTGGTGGACAAGTTGGAACGTCAGATCCGTAAACACAAAACGAAAGTTAACCGGAAGTTCCGCCAGGAAGGCAGCTTGAAAACACTCTTCGTTGAAGATCCGACAGGTACAGTAGCTACTGCTGAACTGGATGTGGATACAGAGGACGATGATTTTGAAGTGGTACGGACGAAACGGTTTATGTTGAAGCCGATGGACGTGGAAGAGGCAATCCTCCAAATGAACATGGTCGGCCACAATTTCTTCGTATTCTCTAACATTGAGAATGAAGAGGTCAGCGTTGTGTACAAACGGAACGATGGGAAATATGGTTTAATCGAGCAAGGTTAATCACCTATGTACGATGACTCTGAATTACCCATTAAAGGTTAAAATGAGTACTTACGAAAAATGGACTACAGGAGGACACTTTAGTATCCTGTATGATTAAAATGAACAAACTAACAAGAGCCTCAGTCCCATACGGGATGGGGCTCTTTTCTGCATGGACGCAGCCGGGAAAATTTGTGCAAGCAAGTTTATGAAACTATTTCCCATGCAGACGCGTCTAATAGAGAGTAGGAAGAAGGATCACTGCCCACCTAAAAGATGAACTTTTACTCTTAATGTGTAAATAGTGGAGTTTTATGATAGACTCAGTAAACTGAGAAAAGGTTCCAATTTTACCATGAACATTTCCTTGGACTCACCATATGATCTGAAAATATAACAGCGAAAAGAAAGGCTTCCGCTAACGGCTATGATTTTTTGCACTTAAACGTGTACGAAGAGGCTCCAGAAGTTCTAAGAAGTATGCCTCGGCGTGTTGCGGCGACCCTTACAAACTGTTACAATTTATGCAAGAGAATCATTGTCCTGATGAGGAATTGTCAACGAATGATCGCTAATCATAATCAATGACAGGCACAGCACCATGAACATGATTCGTAAGGTTTGGATTTGCCCTTATTATGCAAGGAGCGAGTCCGTGAATATCGAATCAGCTTCATGAGTAATCCTGGCCAAGCCTGGAGTTGATTCATCCATATTAATGTTTTATATCGTTTGTCACCCCCGGGCAAGTGGATGCACATATCCATCCGATGGTGTCGCATGGCGGCAGCAGGGGGTCTATTCTGTTTTGCACGAAAGGGGTATACCATGCTAGGACTTGTCAAAAAGATCTTCGGCGACATGAACGAACGTGATGTTAAACGTCTGATGAAGACGGTCGATGTGATCAATAAACTGGAACCACAATTTCAGGCATTGTCTGATGAGCAACTGAAATCCAAAACCGAGGAGTTCCGTGCCCGTATTGAAAAAGGGGAAACAACGGATGAGCTTCTGCCGGAAGCATTCGCAACGGTACGTGAAGCATCCCGCCGGGTTCTGGGCAAACGTCACTATGACGTACAGATGCTGGGTGGTATTGCTCTGCATGAGGGCCGCATCTCCGAGATGAAAACGGGTGAAGGTAAAACCCTCGTGGGAACTCTCCCGGTTTACCTGAATGCATTGATGTCCAAAGGGGTACACGTCGTTACCGTCAATGACTATTTGGCACAGCGCGACAGCCAGGAAATGGGACAGATCTACGAATTCCTGGGCATGACGGTAGGGGTTAACCTGAGCGGCATGGACCATGCGCTGAAACAGCATGCATATGCTTGTGATATTACGTACGGAACGAACAATGAATTTGGATTTGACTATTTGCGTGACAACATGGTGCTCTACAAAGAGCAGATGGTACAACGTCCGCTGTTCTTCTGTATCATTGACGAAGTGGATTCCATCCTGGTCGATGAGGCGCGTACGCCTCTGATCATTTCCGGACAAGCTCAGAAGTCGACGGATATGTACTATGCTGCAGACCGTTTCGTGAAACGACTGACACCGGAAGAAGACTTTACAGTAGATATCAAAGTGAAATCCGTAGCCTTGACTGAAGGCGGTGTGGCTAAGGCTGAGAAAGCATTTGGCATTGAGAACTTGTATGATCACGCCAATGTCACGCTTAACCATCACATCGTACAGGCGCTGAAAGCGAACGTAATCATGCGTCGTGACGTCGACTACGTAGTCAGCGAAGAAGAAGTCATGATCGTCGACGAGTTTACAGGCCGTCTGATGGCAGGACGTCGTTACAGCGATGGTTTGCACCAAGCGATTGAAGCGAAGGAAGGCATCGAGGTACAGAACGAGAGTATGACGCTCGCTACAATTACGTTCCAGAACTATTTCCGGATGTACCGCAAGCTTGCGGGGATGACGGGTACAGCGAAAACCGAGGAAGAAGAATTTAAGAAAATCTACGGCCTCGAAGTATTGCAGATTCCTACCAACCGTCCGAACAAACGGAATGACATGGCAGATGTTGTATACAAGAGCATCGATGGCAAGTTTAAAGCTGTAGTTGAAGAGATCGTAGAACGCCACAGCAAAAACCAGCCGGTTCTGGTCGGTACAGTATCGATCGAGAACTCTGAGCGTCTTTCCGACATGCTGAAACGCCGTGGTGTGAAACACCAGGTGCTGAATGCCAAGTACCATGCGGAAGAAGCAGAAATTATCTCTGGAGCTGGTCAAGCTGGTGCGGTTACGATCGCAACCAACATGGCTGGCCGGGGTACAGATATTATTTTGGGTGAAGGCGTAGCTGAAGTCGGCGGTCTTCATATCATCGGTACAGAGCGTCACGAATCACGCCGGATCGATAACCAGCTGCGTGGACGCGCAGGACGTCAGGGTGACCCGGGATCTACACAGTTCTATCTGTCCCTTGGTGATGAGCTGATGAGACGCTTCGGTGCAGACAACGTACTGAACATGATGGAGCGTCTTGGCTTTGAAGAGGACCAACCGATTGAGAGCCGCATGATCACTCGTGCAGTTGAGTCCGCACAGAAACGTGTTGAAGGAAACAACTTTGACGTACGTAAAGTCGTTCTTCAATATGATGACGTCATGAATCAACAGCGTGAAATTATTTATAAACAGCGCCGCGAGGTGCTTGAATCGGAAAATATCAAACAGATCGTTATGGATATGATCAAGCCTTCCATTGAACGTATTGTTGAAGCGCACTGCAGTGACGACATTCCAGAGAACTGGGAACTGCAGGAAGTAGCGGACTATATGAACAGCAAATTGCTGGATGATGGTTCGATTACCAAAGACGATCTGTGGGGCAAGGAAGCCGAAGAGATCATCGAGTACCTGTTTGATAAAGTGCAGAAAAAGTACAATGCACGTGAAGAGCGTATCGGTGAAGAAATGGTTCGTGAATTCGAGAAAGTTGTTGTGCTTCGTGCAGTCGACAGCAAATGGATGGATCACATTGATGCAATGGATCAACTGCGTCAAGGTATCCACCTTCGTGCATACGGCGGTACAGATCCACTGCGTGAGTACCAATTTGAAGGCTTCGAAATGTTCCATCAGATGATTGCTTCGATTCAGGAAGAAGTGGCAACTTATGTGATGAGAGCTCAAATCGAGAGCAATCAGGAGCGTCAGGCGGTAGTGGAAGAGAGCCAGATCTCGACTAGCGGAGAACCTGCTGAGAAGCGTCCGGTAAAAGTCTCCGACCAAATCGGCCGCAACGATCCTTGTCCATGCGGCAGCGGCAAAAAGTATAAACACTGCCACGGCCAAGAATAGTTAAACGATATTCTCTTACACCCTATAGAATACATGAACGGCTCCTTGCGGCCGGGCATTTCAATTGATCAAATGAAGGATGCATAACCGGTGATTGGTGCATAGTTATAACTATGCAGCCATGATCCAGGTGAAGAGAATTGCCGCTATAATGGTAATCTGGACACCAAGGTGAAGCATCTGACACCCGATCTGGAGAAGTGCCCGGTTTGCGGGGAGCTTATCTTAATGAAAAGAGGAATTGCACATGATTGATCCAAGCGTGAAGCAGGACCTGCGTGAAATAGGCAAGAAACTAACAAACCTTAGGGGGTCTCTTTGACTTAGATCTCAAGCAGGAAATGATTGAGAACTTTGAAGAGAAGATGTCGGCTCCCGACTTCTGGGACGATAATGAAAAGGCGCAATCGGTTATCGCCGAGATGAATGCGGTGAAGGGATCGGTTGATCAATACGCCAAACTCCAGCAGGACTATGACGATGCCCTAATGATGGTTGAACTGGCCGATGAAGAAGGCGACGAAGATCTGGCCGCCGAGGTTGGCAGCAGCGTCACAGCGATTGTAAGCAAGCTTGAAGAGTTTGAGCTTCAGCTTCTGCTGAATCAACCGTATGATAAAATGAATGCCATTCTTGAGCTTCACCCGGGTGCGGGCGGTACCGAGTCACAGGACTGGGGACAAATGCTGCTCCGGATGTACACTCGCTGGGCCGAGAAACGCGGCTTCAAGGTAGAGGTGCTCGATTATCTGCCAGGTGATGAAGCCGGGATTAAAAGTGTTACGTTGTCCATCAAGGGACATAATGCTTATGGTTATTTAAAAGCGGAGAAGGGTGTTCATCGATTGGTGCGGATCTCTCCTTTTGACTCTTCGGGCCGCAGACATACATCCTTCGTATCCTGTGACGTTGTTCCAGAGATTGATGATACGGTGGAAGTGGACATCCGGACAGAGGATTTGAAGATCGATACGTATCGTGCGAGCGGTGCGGGTGGACAGCACATCAATACCACCGACTCTGCCGTACGGATCACACACATTCCTACCGGAGTCGTGGTAACGTGTCAGAACGAACGTTCACAGATCAAAAACCGTGAGCGCGCGATGACGATGCTTCGTTCCAAATTGTATGAGCGTAAAATTGAAGAGCAAAAACAACAGCTGGATGAAATCCGAGGCGATCAGTCGGATATTTCATGGGGAAGCCAGATTCGCTCCTATGTATTCCATCCCTATAGTATGGTAAAGGATCACCGTACGAGCGTAGAGACAGGAAATACAGGTGCAGTTATGGATGGCGACCTCGATGGATTCATCGACGGTTATTTGCGCAGCCAGATTAAAGTAGAAACCGATTAATCAAAGTTCCTGTATGGACCGGATACGTGTAGGCGTATGCTGGTGTATACAGGGGCTTTTTTTTGAGCCCAAATAGGGAAGAGAATTCAGCAACTTATCAGTCATATAAAAGGAGAGCGCGACAACCATGCAAGAGCATCAGCATTTCGTTCCAAACCGCAAAAAGAGGTTAGCCACCCTTATCCCTCTGAACGGACCCTGGAGAAACGTAGTGGATACGGCATCCATTATTATTGGTTCGTTTCTCATTGCGGTAGCCTTTAACTTATTTTTATTACCTAATCAGATCGCTTCAGGTGGAGTATCCGGGCTGTCTATTCTCGGAAAGGAATGGCTGGGGCTCGAGCCCGCATACACGCAGTGGGCCATCAATATTCCACTTCTCATCGCAGGGTTTCTGCTTATTGGTAAACAGTACGGGATCCGTTCAGTGCTCGGCAGTATTGTGCTGCCCCTATTTGTTTATCTGACGAAAGACTGGGCCATTCCGACGACGAATCCTTTGCTTGGATCTCTATATGGAGGTATTGGTGTGGGGCTCGGCATCGGCATTGTATACCGGGGAAGAGGTTCAACAGGTGGGATGAGTATCCTCGCCAGAATCGTACAGAAATACAGTGGACTCAGTTACTCTCTTTGCGTCGTAATCATGGATGCTACCGTTATCATTATGGCTGCGTTTGTATTGTCGTTGGAACAGTCACTTTATGCACTGATTGGATTATACGTTACCGGAAAAGTCATTGATGCTGTGGAGATGGGACTTGGCTACTCGAAGGTTGCTTATATTATTTCCAACAAGACGGAGCCGATCACTAAAGTCATTCTAGCCGATCTGGATCGTGGATTAACGAAGCTGGAGGCGAAGGGTGGCTACACGGACGACCAGCGTACCGTATTGATGGTCGTCGTTGGGCAAAATGAGGTGCCGAGACTGAAAGCACTGATCCGGTCCGTGGACCCGGGTGCTTTTGTTATTATCAGTAATGCGCACGAAGTGCTCGGCGAAGGCTTTAAGCGAGACGAGGCATAATTTCAGCGCCTATTAACGAGCGACATATAAAATAAAAAAGCAGGGATGTCCATTCCAGCCAACATGGCGGAGGATGTCCCTGCTTTTTCTTTTTTTAGGTTGTAACTATTTGGAGTAAACCTACATCATAACGGAGAGGACAGAATAAATCTGGAGAAGTGAAGCGCTCGCCTAAAAGCTTTCTAAAAGAAAGCTACTTCGGAAGCATAGGCTATCCCCGGATTTTTCCCTTTATATAAGGAATCTAAAAAATCTGGGGATAACAGCGATCGGAAGATTATTCTGTCAGCGGAGTTACAAAATTGGAGAAAGTAAGCGGGAGATCGCTTCTTTGAAACGAATCTTCAGGCTGCGCTTGTTGTACTCCTCCTGCGTCATCTCACGGGACACCTTAAGGTCATGCTCGAAGGTATCGACTAATGCCGTGGCGATGACCTCATCATACATAAAGGCATTCACCTCAAAGTTCAACCGGAAACTGCGGTAATCAATATTGGCGGTACCCACCGATGCGACCATGCTGTCAATAATGAGCGTTTTGGCATGGATAAAGCCGTTATCGTATATAAATACTTTTGCTCCGACTTTTAACAGCTCACCAATGTAAGACAGCGTAGCCCAATATACGAAGGCGTGATCCGGTTTGTTGGGAATCATAATGCGCACATCAATACCTGACAGGCACGCGAGACGTATGGCTTCGAATACACTGGCATCCGGGATAAAGTAAGGCGTCTGAATCATGATCGAATGTTTGGCTCCATTAATCATCTTTAGATAACTGTTCTTGATGTGCTCCGTCTCTGCATCCGGTCCGCTGGAGACAATCTGCATCGCCGTCGTTCCTGTACCCTCAATATGCGGGAAATGTTCAGGAACATAAGGGGTGTCATGCTGCTTGGATGCCTCGTTCCAATCGAGAAGGAAGCGCGTCTGAAGCGCATGAACGGCATTTCCCTGAATCCGCAGATGGGTATCACGCCAATAACCGAATTTGGAATTCAATCCGAGGTACTCATCACCCACATTAAATCCGCCGGTATAACCGAGGTTACCGTCAATGATGACGATTTTACGGTGGTTGCGGTAGTTCATGCGCAGGTTGATCAGGCTAAATTTCGATGGGAAAAAGACTTCCACCAAACCGCCTGCTTCGCGCAGTTCTTTGAAAAAGCGATTCGATACCCGCCGCGATCCAAGCGCGTCGTACAGCAGACGAACCTTGATGCCTTCCCGCGCTTTGCGGATCAGAGCATCCCGAATGCGTTTACCCAACCGGTCGCCCCGGTAAATGTAATATTGCACGTGAACATGATCCTGCGCGGCTTCAATATCATCGAGTAACCGTTGGAATTTGTCCGTTCCATCGGTGATGATCTCTACAGCATTGTCTTCCGTAAGGAGAGCGCCGTTCTGTTTCAGATTCATATAGATCATGTCCTGGCTGCTTTCGGTGGCTCTGTTGTTGAATGGCGTCCGATTATCATGCAGTTGTTCGAGCTGTGCGGCGATGCGTTCCTCCAGACCAAGCTTCTTTCTCTCTTTCCATTGGAACAGCCGGTAGCGGGTCAGATTCTGACCTGTTAGTAGATAAAGTACGAACCCAAGCACAGGAATAAAGTTCAGGACGAGCAGCCAAGCCCAGGATGCACTGGCATCCTTGCGTTCGAAGAACACGACTGCTGCAGCGAAGATAATATTCAGGCCCAGGAGTACCATAAGTAAAATGGATTCGATATGCACTGTAGTCCCCCATGTCTCGTAATGACCAACGTGAATCCATTCATAAACCCTTCCTCGTGTAGAATTTGTTATGAATAAGACCTTGGTATGTAATGTTTCCTATAAAACGTATTTTAGCAGAAGTATTCGGGTTCGTCCGCAGATATTGGAAAGATATGTTCGGATTTGATAAGAATCCATGTGAAATTGATGGTAGAGTGTTGTATTTATATAACTAGAGTCGTATAATAATACACAAATATGCATAGAAGCGACGGAATTACAGTGTGAGGGCCGTTTGAGGGCGTAAGCATCGTATAAGTATCGCATATAACAGGATTGGGGGAGCGAGAGTGAGTAACAAATTGAGAGTGGCAATTGTCGGTTCCACCGGCTACGGCGGGGTGGAGCTGATTCGTTTTTTTCAGAACCATCCACAGGTAGAAATCACTTCGGTGATCTCTTCATCCAGCAGCGGCGAGTCTATTGCAGACGGATTTCCGCATTTGACGGATGTGATTCGCAGGCCACTGGATGGCGTAGTTCCAGCTGAGATTGCAGAACGTGCAGATCTGGTATTCACAGCTACCCCATCCGGAGTAAGCGCGAAGCTCGTTCCAAGCCTGCTCGAAGCAGGGCTGAAGGTGATCGATCTCTCTGGGGACTTCAGATTGAAGGATGGAGCCGTATATGAACAGTGGTATAAACACCCGGCTCCGCCGAGTGATCTGCTGGAACAGGCTGTATACGGGATGGCCGAAGTGTACGGAGATGAAGTAAAAGGCAAAAATTTTATTTCCAACCCGGGCTGTTATCCTACAGCTACCCTTCTTGGACTTATTCCTGCAGTGGAAGCAGGCTGGATCGATCCATCTACGATTATCATTGATGCCAAATCCGGTGTATCCGGTGCTGGACGAGGAACGAGTCTGACAAATCATTATGCAGAGATGAACGAAAATTTCAAAGCCTATAAACTCAACAAGCACCAACATATACCTGAGATTGAGCAAGTGCTTGGCAATATTACCGGAAGTCCGGTAACGGTGACGTTTACGACGCACCTGGTGCCAATGACACGTGGGATCATGAGTACGATGTACGCAAGCCTGGTGGGAGATCATAGTGATCGGGATCTGGTGGACCTGTACCGCAAGTATTATGAGAATCGACCGTTTGTAAGGGTACGTGAACCAGGCATCTGGCCTTCGACCAAAGAAGTGCAAGGATCGAACTACTGTGATATCGGATTTGCAGTTGATCCAAGAACCGGACGTTTAACAATCATATCGGTCATCGACAACCTGGTGAAGGGTGCTTCCGGGCAAGCGATTCAAAATATGAACCTGATGATGGGATGGGAGGAAAACCTCGGGCTGAACATGACGCCGGTATATCCGTAAGGAAGGGGATCGGGAGAGCACGCTGCTGCACTTCCTGAACCATTCAGGAGACCATCGGATTCGGGATTAGCAAGCGGTTAATCGGCATGCAGCCGAACGCACACGGGGGATAACATATGGGAACAAATGTGAAGCAACAGGCTTATACCGTAGTGGAAAACGGAACGATTGTAACCCCGCGCGGGTTCGCTGCTGGCGGACTTCATTGCGGTTTGAAAAAAACATCACGCAACGATATCGGAGCGATCCGTTGTGAAGTGCCAGCCACGGCAGCAGCCGTGTATACGACGAACGTATTCCAGGCTGCGCCGCTGAAGGTAACTCGCGAGAGCTTGAGCAATGGACGCCTTCAGGCCGTTGTTGTTAACAGTGGTAATGCCAATGCTTGTACTGGCCAGCAGGGTGAAAAGGATGCATATGCGATGCGTTCGGCAGCAGCACGTGAACTTGGCGTAGCTGAAGAGGATGTTGCAGTGGCATCGACTGGTGTAATCGGTGAGTTGTTGAAGATGGACGCAGTACATTCGGGCATCAGCGCATTGCCGGCAAGCTTGGGGCAGGATGCCAATGAAGCGGAGCAATTCTCCCAAGCGATCCTGACAACGGATTTGGTGAAAAAGGAAGCCTGCGTATCTGTCGTTGTAAACGGCAAGAACGTTACGATTGCAGGTGCAGCCAAAGGATCTGGCATGATTCATCCCAACATGGCGACGATGCTCGCATTTATGACGAGTGATGCGGTTATTGGCGCAGAAGCACTGCAAAGTTTGCTGCGTCAGGCGACCAACCATACATTTAACATGATCACCGTAGATGGAGATACGAGCACAAACGACATGCTGGTTGCAATGTCCAGTGGGATGGCGGGGAACGAAGAATTGTCCACGGATCATCCGGACTGGGACGCTTTTGCTGCAGGATTCACTTATGTGTGTGAAGTGCTGGCCAAAGCAATTGCACGTGATGGTGAAGGAGCAACCAAGCTGGTTGAGGTGCAGGTTACGGGTGGAGTGAGTGATGAATCGGCACAGGCGATTGCCAAAACGGTTATCGGCTCCAGCCTGGTGAAATCAGCGATGTTCGGTGCGGACGCAAACTGGGGACGGATTATTGCAGCCGTAGGGCGTGCAGGACAGCCGGTTAACCCGGACACCGTGGATATCCGTTTGGGAGATATCTCGGTACTTGAGCAGTCCCGTCCAGTTGTATTTAACGAAGAAGCGGCGCTGGCCTATTTGCAAACCGATACGGTTCGCATTGTGGTGGATCTGCACCACGGCGAAGGAGAGGCTACAGCATGGGGCTGTGACCTGACATACGATTACGTTCGAATCAATGCGGCATACCGCACTTAATACGCTTTTCATTTTATAAAAAATATAACTACATTTACATGTTAACGGAGAGTGCGGAACCAATCTGTAGAAGCGAAGCGTTCGCCTTTGTCTCTGGGTTTCCCCTATTAGAGGGATTCGGAAAAACCTGGAGACAACAGCGATCGAAAGATGGTTCAGTAATCGGAGTGGTCAAGTGTAACGGTCTATAGTCATTTTAAGAAAATCGAAAGGAGTGACCCTCATGAATTCAACATTGCAAAATGAGAGTGCCGGAGTGGAAAAAGGTGCAGAGAAGCAGACGTTTGTTATGAAATGCGGAGGCAGTACGCTCGCGGCTTTGCCAGAATCCTTTTTTGCGGATTTGCGTGACTTGCAGTCCCAGGGAACTCAGCCCGTCATCGTGCATGGTGGAGGTCCGGCAATATCAGAGAATCTGGCGAAGCTGGGCATTGAAACCGAGTTCGTGAATGGACTCCGCAAAACGACCGAACCCGTGCTGGATGTCGTGGAGATGGTGCTGGCCGGGAGTATCAACAAACAGATCGTACGCCTGATCCAGCGCGTCGGAGGACATGCGTTGGGCTTGTCCGGCGTAGACGGTGGTCTGATCCAAGCCAAACCTGTGGCGAATCATGCAGAGATCGGCTGGGTTGGAGACGTAACGGGAGTTCAAGCAGGAATCATTCAAGGCATTGTGAACATGGGGTATATGCCAGTGATTGCGCCGGTGGGCGTGGATGAAAACGGACAACGGTATAATATCAATGCAGATACAGCTGCAGGTGCGGTAGCTTCCCACCTCGGTGTAAGCCGGATGATCGTTGTGACGGATGTACCTGGAATTATGAAGACCGTTAACGGGGAGAAAAAAGTACTGCCATCGGTCTCCGTACAAGAGATCGAGGACATGATTCAAACCGGAGAAATCTACGGCGGCATGATCCCTAAGGTGCGCGCAGCGATTGCATGCATTCATGGCAAGGTACGCGAGGTTATTATCGTGGACGGAAGCGAGCCACAAATTCTGAGCCGCGTGCTGAAGGGCGAAACGATCGGAACCCGAATTATCCGCATGCAATAAGGGGAATTTCAAAACAGATAGATTAATATTATGTACGGATTTATATAAGTTGAATAACAACGTTACACAAGAACGTAGAGTGCAGAACCAATCTGGAGAAGCAGCGCGCTCGCGTTTATACCCGGATGTTAACCTCTAAAAAAGTAGATCAAAAAAATCCGGGGATAACAGCGATCGGAAGATGGTGCTGCAATCGGAGTGGCTCTGTGTAAGTTGGTTTGTCTTATATGGAGTACCGGTATACTTACAAAAAGGAATAGGAGTGTGAAAGGTGATGGCAAAAGGCAATGAACAGCCAGGTTCTGGCACAGCAGTAGCGGGAGCAGCAGCAACAGGTGCAGCGGCACAGACGGAAAGCTCTCTTTTCCAAACGTATGCGCGTTATCCAATCAGTCTGGTCAAGGGTAAAGGCAGCTGGTTATGGGATGATCAGGGCAACCGTTATCTCGACTTCATGTGCGGACTCGCTGTAACGAGCCTTGGCCATGCACCGGAGAAAGTGGGAGCCAAGCTGAAGGCTCAGATTGATGAGCTGTGGCATGTCTCCAACCTGTTCCAAATTCCGGGTCAGGAGAAAGCAGCCGCGTTGCTGACGGCCAATACATGCGCGGATGCGGTGTTCTTCTGCAACAGTGGCGCGGAAGCCAATGAGGCGGCTATTAAGGTAGCCCGTCGCTATCATCAGAAGGTGAAAGGGAACGACCGTTATGAAGTGATTACGTTTGCCCAGTCCTTCCACGGACGGACACTCGCAACACTGACAGCAACAGGGCAGGATAAGGTGAAAGAAGGATTTTTGCCATTGCCAGCGGGATTCGTGACTGTTCCTTTGCATGATATTGCAGCACTGGAAGCGGCGATTGGCCCTAAAACAGCAGCGATTATGCTGGAAATGGTTCAAGCCGAAGGTGGCGTATATCCGGTCGAACCGGAATTCGTCAAGCATGTGCGGAAACTTTGCGACGAGCATGGTCTCTTGTTGATCGTAGACGAAGTACAGACCGGAATGGGACGTACAGGCAAGCTGTTTGCACATGAACACTACGGCATAGAGCCAGATGTGTTTACGGTAGCCAAAGGGATCGGCAGCGGCTTCCCGGTAGGCGCGATGCTGGGTAAAGGTTTCCTGCGGGATGCGTTTACGCCAGGCAGTCATGCAACGACATTCGGCGGTACGCCGCTAGCTTCTTCCGTGGTGATTGCCACGATTGAAACGATGCTGGAAGATCGCTTGTCTGAGCGCGCTGCTGAGATGGGTGACTATCTGATGAGCTCCCTGCGGAACCGTTTGGCAGGCAATTCATTTGTGAAGGAAGTTCGCGGATTGGGGCTTCTGGTCGGAATCGAATGTGCAGAGCCAGTAGGCGATATTGTTTTGGCCGGACAGAAACGCGGCATCCTGTTCGTCAACGCAGGGCCGAATGTCATTCGTCTGCTTCCGAATCTATATGTCAGCAAGGAAGAGATTGATGAAGCGGTATCCCTGGTAGCAACGTTGATTGAAGAGCACGTAGCAGCGAAGAAGGCCTAATCCATTTTGACAAAATGAAAGCTTGCTGTACTAGGGCCTTTCATGGCCCTGGCGCAGAACTAGATGATGAATCCCTGTAGCCGCGCGGAGAACTGCGGAAGATTAAAGTAAGCCATAGGCTGCCTGAGCGTGCGCTGCCACGGCTGCTCTCTTCTGCCCGAGCGGGTGCAGGGAACCGGATATAAGGAGGACAACATTCACATGACAGCACAACAAACGGAGAAAATCCAGAAGATTGATCTTAGAGGCCGTGATTTTATTGAGTTTACGGACTACACAGCCGAAGAGATCCGCTACTTGCTGGACTTGGCGATCGAGATTAAAGGCAAGCAAAAAAACGGCGTAGCCTATCAACCGCTGAAAGGTAAAACGATTGGACTTATCTTTGAAAAATCATCCACACGTACGCGTGTATCCTTCGAAGTAGGCATGTTCCAGTTGGGTGGACACGCGCTCTTCTTGAGTAAAAACGATATCCAGCTCGGTCGCGGGGAGACAACCCACGATACGGCTAAAGTATTATCCCGCTACCTGGATGGCATCATGATTCGTACCTTTGGACACCATAATGTAACTGAATTGGCGGAGCATGCCGATATCCCGGTTATTAACGGCCTGAGCGATGCTGCTCATCCGTGCCAAGTACTGGCGGACTTCCAAACCGTACTGGAGCACAAAGGCAAACTGGCTGGCCTGAAAATGGCTTATGTCGGAGACGGTAACAACATGGCTCACTCTCTCATGCTGGGTGCAGCGAAGATGGGCATGCATGTTGCTGTAGCGACGCCAAAAGGTTATGAGCCGGATAGCGCAGTGGTAGAGCAGGCGCGCAGCATTGCGAAGGAAAGTGGTTCTGAAGTGACTGTGACGTACAGTGCTCAGGAAGCTGTGAAGGATGCGGATATCGTTTATACCGATGTCTGGGCAAGCATGGGCTTTGAAGAGGAGCAAAAGGTTCGTGAGCAGGCTTTTGCTGCGTACCAGGTCGATGAGGAACTGATGAAAGGCGCGAAGCCAGATTACATGTTCCTGCATTGTTTGCCGGCACACCGCGGGGAAGAAGTAAGTGCGGGTGTAATTGATGGACCGAACTCCCTGATCTTTGATCAGGCAGAGAACCGGCTGCATGCACAAAAGGCCTTGATGGCTGCGTTAATGAGCGAATAGCCGCTGTTTACCTAAATGAGTTGATTTTAGGCGCAGGGTTAGCGATGATAGATAAAAGTTTATAGTAACTGAATTTGGGGAGGACCAACGAACATGGCTAAGGAAAAAATCGTACTCGCCTACTCTGGCGGGTTGGACACATCTGTAATTTTGAAATGGTTGAAAGAAACCTATGATGCAGAGATTATCGCATTCACTGCAGATATCGGACAAAAGGATGAGCTGGACGGCCTGGAAGAAAAAGCACTCGCTACCGGCGCTTCCAAAGTATATATCGACGATTTGCGCGACGAGTTCGCGAAAGACTTCATCTACCCGATGTTCCAAGCGGGTGCTCTGTATGAAGGACAATACCTGCTCGGTACAAGTATCGCTCGTCCGCTGATCGCGAAACGCATGGTCGACATCGCTCGTGCAGAAGGTGCTACTGCGATCGCTCACGGCGCTACGGGTAAAGGGAATGACCAAGTTCGTTTCGAGTTGAACGCAGCTGCGCTGACACCAGACGTTCAAGTCATTGCGCCATGGCGTTTGGAAGAATTCCGCAACCAGTTCCCGGGACGTGCCGAGATGATTGCTTATGCAGAGAAACACGGTATTCCGGTAACGGCATCCGCAGCTAAGCCTTACTCCACAGACCGTAACCTGCTGCATATCAGCTATGAGAGCGGTGTGCTTGAAGATCCTTGGTTTGACCCAAGTACAGACGAGAACAAAGACATGTTCCTGCTCAGCAATGCACCGGAAGATGCACCCGATCAAGCGGAATACGTTGAACTGGAATTTGAACAAGGCAACTGCGTAGCCCTGAATGGTGAACGTCTGAGCCCGCTGCAAGTGATGGAGCAACTGAACGAGCTGGGTGGTAAACACGGAATTGGCCGTGTCGACATGGTCGAAAACCGTTTTGTTGGCATGAAGAGCCGCGGCGTATACGAGACACCGGGTGGAACGATCCTGTTTACAGCACATCGTAAAATGGAATCCATCACGATGGACCGTGAGGTCATGAACCTGCGTGATAGTCTGATCACCCGTTACAGCACACTCGTGTACAATGGCTTCTGGTTCGCACCGGAACGTCTGGCACTGCAAGCGCTCGTAAGCGAAAGCCAAAAAAACGTAACAGGTACCGTACGTGTGAAACTGTACAAAGGCAACATCATTGGGGCAGGCGTGAAAAGCCCTGTCAGCCTGTACAATCCGGACATCGCTACGATGGAAGCTGATCCAACACAAGCATATGATCAAGGGGATGCAACCGGCTTTATCCGCCTGAACGCCCTGCGTCTGAAAGTTAATTCCGGCGTCGAACAAAACAAGAAATAATTCTTTAAAATAGCCTCATATCATGACCAATATCACTTTACAGGGCAGGCCGTTCTTGCACATCGGGCAGGGGCGGCTTTGTCCATGAACGAAAGGGGAGAACTCACCGTGAGCAAGCTGTGGGGAGGACGTTTTACCAAACAAACCAATCATCTGGTTGAGGAATACACGGCATCAATTAACTTTGACAAAGCTTTGGCTGAGGAAGATATTCAAGGCAGTCTCGCCCATGTAACGATGCTGGGCAAGTGTGGCATTTTGCCTGTAGAAGATGTGGAAACGATCAAGGAAGGCTTGATTACAGTACTGCACAAAATTCGTGCAGGCGAAGTGGAATTCTCTGTTTCAGATGAAGACATCCACATGAACATTGAGAAAAACCTTATCGAAACCATTGGCCCTGTCGGTGGCAAATTGCACACAGGTCGCAGCCGGAATGACCAGGTGGCAACAGACATGCACTTGTACCTGCGTGAGCGTGTAGTTGGTTTTGTCGGTATGCTGCATGCGCTGCAGGAGGCGTTGATCGGACAGGCCAAGGACAATCTGGATACAATCGTACCGGGTTATACCCATCTTCAACGTGCACAACCGATTCTGTTCGCCCATCACCTGATGGCGTATGTCTCCATGTTCCAACGGGATGCGGAGCGTCTGATGGACAGCTACAAACGGATTAACGTTCTGCCGCTGGGTGCAGGTGCACTTGCAGGAACAACATTCCCGATTGACCGCCACTTCGTGGCCGAGCAGCTCGGCTTCGACGGTGTGTACGAGAACAGCCTGGATGCGGTTAGTGATCGTGATTTTATCGTAGAGTTCCTGGCAGCTGCTTCCCTGATCATGACTCACCTGTCCCGTCTGAGTGAAGAACTGGTGCTGTGGAGCAGTACCGAGTTTGGTTTTGTTGAGCTGGACGATGCGTTCTGCACAGGCAGCAGCATTATGCCGCAGAAAAAGAATCCGGATGTACCTGAGCTTGTTCGTGGTAAAACCGGACGTGTATACGGCAACTTGATCGGTTTGCTGACGGTTTTGAAATCTCTTCCTTTGGCTTACAACAAAGACATGCAGGAAGACAAGGAAGGCATGTTCGATACGGTTGCTACGCTGGAAGGCGCGCTGCAATTGTTCGCACCGATGATTGCAACGATGAAAGTGAACAAGGACCGGATG
Source organism: Paenibacillus sp. FW104-T2 (assembly GCF_058789975.1). Classification (NCBI taxonomy): domain Bacteria; kingdom Bacillati; phylum Bacillota; class Bacilli; order Caryophanales; family Paenibacillaceae; genus Paenibacillus; species Paenibacillus sp. FW104-T2. The sequence goes on from NZ_JBYTCE010000025.1 coordinate 20,320, forward strand.
CGCCAAGCGGTGAACCAGGACTTCTCCAACGCAACGGATATTGCAGACTTCCTCGTGGGTGAAGGCTTGCCATTCCGTCAGGCGCATGAAGTCATCGGTAAAACGGTGCTGTACTGCATCCAGAACGGCAAGTATTTGCTGGATCTGAGCATTGATGAGTTCCGTCAGTTCTCCCCGCTGTTCGACGACCGCATCTACGATGTGCTCCAACCGGAAGCGGTGGTTAACGCACGTAACGTCTATGGTGGCACAGCCTCTGGACAAGTGGCTGAAGCCATCGGACGCAGTGAAAAGGTGCTGGAAATTACGGCGCAATGGATCACTAGCCGAGGTTAACGCCAAGGTTGCTCTACATTGTTTATAAGGAAGGTATGGCTTCTTAAAACCCCTCAGGTCTGGAGTGGGTAAGAGATTCTGTTACATGAACTCTTACCGCAAGACCTGAGGGACTTTTTTCATTTCAGGAGATTATAAACGCGTGTTTAAACTGAAGTTCCAGAAGAAAGGTGCATTTATCTATGTATGTTTAGGAAGGGAAGAGTTGGTTAGTATCTGTCATTCCAGGATAATGAATATTTAGAATTTGTGCTAAATCCTTTAGTGACTTTGGAGTTGTGTGTTATATTCCTTTCCGAATTCTTTGATCTTTCGGACTCAGATAGCTCCATTAACAAGGTTTTTAGCGTGTTAAACGTTTGAAGTCCAATGTACTTCAGAAGCCGTATCTCCTTCTCACTAGCGTTAACAATGTCTTCAATGCAATCATAACCGTTCCTTCGCAGAATGTTGATTAACTTTTTTATTGTGTTTTCAGGAAATAATTCAGCATCAGCAACTTCCAACAGACATGAAATATCCCTGGATAGGGTTTTGTCATCTAACGATAATTGATCTCCTAATGTCACCATTTTCATCACCCGATGATTTCCTTTACAGTTATGGCCGTTGTTTTAGTGAGATCAAGGAAATCTTGATTCTCTAGTGCGATTAAAGGGCGAGTAGGATAATTTCTATCGACGAGTACGATCTTACCTTGTCTCCCATCAGATAACAAAACTTCGCAACCAAGTTGGGATGCCATTAATGATTCCAAAAAGGTTAACCCGATCTGGGACTCCAGACGATTATCCATAATTTCTTCGTGAATCATATTAACAACATTGAAGAAGGGGTGGGCTTCTCTGTATGGACGAGGGGATATCATGGCCATATAAATATCAGCAAGAGCGACTATTTTGCTCAGAGGGTCGATCTGATCACCTTTTAAACGATGCGGATAACCACTGCCATCTTCTCTTTCGTGATGCTCCAATGCAACCCGTGCTACACGAGGACTTGCCATGGAGTTCTTCAACATATCATGTCCCCAGATCGTATGCTGTTTCATGATTTCATATTCATTTGCATTGAATCTGGACGTTTTGTTGACTAAATCCGAAGGAAGCTTGGTTGAACCGATATCATATAGAGTTGCTGCAGTAGTCAATGTCTTTAATTCCTGTTCGTCCAAGCGAAGTTGTTTCCCCAGCTTGGTTGCAATGAATGCAACTCCCATGTTGTGGGTATAGCGAAAATCCCGTGTTCCCTTTAGCTCTGAAAGGAGTCGGAACAAGCTTGCTGAATTCGATGTGTCCATGATAACCGAAGTTAGTTTATCTTCAACTTCGTCAATATCCACTGTTCCGGAGAGTTCAAGGCTGTCTTTCATCCCTTTAAGATAGGACTCCGTTTGCTGAATAAGCTCTTTGGTTGGGATAGAAGGGAAATGAATACGTGGCTGATTGATATTTTCTTGATTATGGGTATGTATCTTATCACTCGTTTCTTCATCCACTTCATTAACTTCCAATGCCGACTCTACATCCAGAATATGAATATTGAATTTTTTTAGTTTGTCGATATGTTCAGGAAGAAGAAGGGTGCCTTTGGCTATTAGAAGTACGCCTCTAACATCCGTAATATTTTGTTTCAAATGTTTCCCTACTAAGTCATCGTAATCCTTAAACTCCATGCAGACTTCCCCCGATTTTTATGTATTATATGTATGTGCTTCTCTCATCTATAGAAAAGAAAGAGATGCGAAATAACTTAAATATAGAGTATGTAGTAACTTTATTCGGTTTAATTTTATTAGTTAATATGGCTCATCTTATATCTTCGTCATAATCACATTTTTATGTTATGGTACTTTCGGTACATTTAACAACGAGAATCAATTGATACTAATTACTCACTTAAACCAAATATATGAGCCGTTAGAAGGATGGGTTAGTGACGGGTAGTTCTAGTGTCTTGTATATTTCAAGCCAAATACCCGCTTCCTTTAGTAAGAAAAGCGGGTAAGCAAATTAAGAATATTAAACTAGAATATACGTTTTTGTTTATTTTTGTTTATTGCAAATTAAAGAGATTATGAGTGCATGAAAGGCAGGGAATCCTCTTACTTTCTTTCATTGCACCAAGCGCTTCCCTTTAGTTCCGTTCAGGCAGTGGCAGCCATCGCAGCACATTCTGAATCTTCTCATCCCAGTATGCCCAGTCATGTCCGCCAGGTTCTTCTTCATAGGTCAACTGAAAATCGGTCTGTGCACAAGCCTCACGGAAAGATTGGTTCTCCTCATACAGGAAATCTTCCGTGCCGCAGCATTGATATAGAAGTGGACGTGGTGCCTGACTAGCCTGACTTTCTTTTAGCAGATGAAGCAGATCATTCTCCGAGCCCTTGATCTCTGGTCCGAAGATACGCTCCATTTCGGTATGCTGCAATGCGGAGAGAATTTTGTTATCCATATGTGCAGCCATATCCAGAGCCCCTGATAAGCTTGCTGCGGCGGCATATTGCTCCGGTTTGCGCAGGGCCAGTTTGAATGCCCCGTAACCACCCATGGACAAGCCGGCAACGTAGTTGTCTTCCCGTTTGGAAGACAGCGGGAAGAAGGAGCGTGCCAGGGCAGGCAGCTCTTCGCTGATGAACGTCCAGTAACGTCCACCTTCAGCCATATCCGTATAGAAGCTGCGATGCACTTGCGGCATGACAACAGCGATTCCGAGGTTTGCCACATAACGTTCAATGGATGTCCGGCGCAGCCAGATGGAATCATCATCCGATAGGCCATGCAGCAAATACAGCGTAGGGTGAAGTCCTTTGCCCGAAACATTATCCATTCCAATCTGATTATGGGTCTGCTGTGGCAGAATAACGTGCATGCTCGTGCTGAGTCCTAGCGTGTCGGAGTAAAAATCACATTTAATGAGTGCCATCTCTACAAAGTAACCCCTTTCATGAATTCATTAACTGAATGTCCTGCCTGAGTTGAATGCGGTCACAGTTAATAGCTCCTTCGTTTCTATCACACAGGTTATACCCAAACCCCGTCCATTGCAACAACAACATTCATAGCTAAAGAAAGTGATGTATTAACTAAGATCAGACAGCGTTTAATAAGAAAGTTTAGTAGGAGATGGTTAATTGAAGTTAATTGTGAGCAAAATGATTTCTAAGCTTCACAACGTAACAATGTTATGTTACACTGTTTTCAACACAAAGGGGGACCATATATGACGGATGAATTGATCTCCAAAAAAGACTTGTTGGACCTCACGGGGATTTCCTATGGTCAGTTATACCGCTGGAAGCGGAAAAATCTTATTCCGGAAGAATGGTTTATTCGGAAGTCTTCATACACGGGGCAAGAAACCTTTTTCCCTAAGCAGCAGATCCTGACACGTATCGATAAGATTCTCAATATGAAGGATGGATTATCACTGGATGAGCTGGCAGATGTATTTTCGCCCACACTGGGTGAGGTTGAAATGTCTGCAGAACAATTAATGGATCGAAACATTGTTTCATTACCTTCACTTGAATTGGTAAAAGAGGCAGGACGGGAACAACCTATGTATGCTCTGGAGCAGATTATGATGCTCTATGTCCTCGAGAAGCTGCTGCTTAGCGGGGATATTACCCGTCAGGAGGGCTCATTGCTGATAGATGTCATGTCTGAGCATTATTACCGTTTTGCAAACAGAGCAAGTGAGCTGCTGCTAATTCGCAAGATGGGCGTACCGACATTCATGCTTACTGGTTCAGGATCAGAGCTTTATTTTGATCAGGGCGTCAAAGTGGTACTGAGACTTCCGCTGGGCACGTTTATGGAAGAGCTGAAACTCAAATTGGGATAAAGGGGAGAATGGACATGGAAGAACGTCATTTGAGAAATGATCTGAATGTATCAGGCTTGAGTCAAACAGCAGGTGGAGCCTTTCATCGGGTTTCCATTGATGGCATGGCTAAAGTAAACGGCAATCTGGATTGTACCTCCTTGAGTGTGAATGGGACGTTGAAGATGCACGGAGCCTTAAGTGCGGAAAGTGCAACCATTAACGGCATGTGCACGCTGAATGGCCCCTTGAACAGCTCCCGTGTTCGTGTGGATGGCCTGACAACCATTCATGGAAATCTCATTAGTCCTGAGCTTGAAGTAAACGGCAAGTGTACCGTACGTGGACGAGTGGATGGAGAACGCATCGATATTGGCGGCATGATCACTATTGATGGTGATGTGCAATGTGAGTCCCTGAACGTACAGGGCAATATCAAAATTAGTGGCTTCCTGAATGCAGGATCCGTTGAGATTAAGCTGCATACATCTTCTTCAGCCAAAGAGGTTGGCGGAGAACGTATTGATATTCGCCGTAAGGAACAAAGTGGCTTTTGGAAAAGTATCGGGCTGGGCGGTACACCATCCTTTAAAACATCCTTAATTGAAGGGGATGAGATCGTATTGGAAGATACGGAGGCTGATATTGTTCGAGGCAGCAAGGTATTTATCGGCCGTGGCTGCAGCATCAGGCTTGTCGAATACTCAGGCGAGCTTGAGATTGATCCAGATGCCAGGGTGGGCAGCAGCCAGCGCATCTAAGTTGGATTTTGAAAAAAGGGAAGTGATTCAATTGGATAACCATATCGTTAGTCCATCAGACAAGAAAAGTAACTATAGTATTATCGGTGAGGGCAGCTCCGCTGGCGGTGTGTACGCCAAGGTCAAGGTTGTAGGAGATTCCACCTTCAACAATGACTTATATTGTGATCAATTCAAATGTACGGGCACGTCGGTCATCTACGGATCTCTTGAATCAAACGATATTAATATTACGGGAACCCTAACCCTAACAGAACGAGTTATCGGCCCTGAAGATGAGAGTGGGAGTAGCGTATCCGGCTTACATGCAAAAGCTGAAAAAATGAAAGTGGTAGGTGAGTTTCATCTACCAGGTGACTGCCAGGCAGAGAATATCAAACTCAATGGTCGTTTTACGGTCGGAGGCATGCTTACTGCTGAACAAATGACACTTAAAATCATGGGTCCGTCTGAAGCCATGGAAATTGGTGGTTCAATCATCGCTGTGAAGAGTGGCCGAGGGAAGCTGCTCGATGGTTGGTTCGCGAGTAATGCAAGTAACCCATCGATCCTCAAGGTAAGCCTAATTGAAGGAGATAACATTGAGTTAGAGAACACGGTAGCCGAGGTTGTCCGGGGAGATAAAATAAAAATTGGCCCAGGCTGCCAAATTGGTACAGTTGAATACCGTTCTTCTCTGCAGATCCATTCACAATCCGAAGTTTTGGTTCAGCGCAATCGGTCCGTGGACTGATTATTGGGGGCGGCTTTTCGGATATACTATTTCAGTCATATGAATAGAGCGTGAATGGAGAGATTGAGTACAATGGTTGCACGTAAAAACAGTATTGGATTGGTGCTGGCAGGGCTGCTGCTCAGCATACTGATGGCTTCGATGGATAACACCATCGTGGCAACGGCGATGGGGGATATCGTCGGGAAGCTGGGTGGCCTCGACAAATTCGTTTGGGTTACTTCAGCTTACATGGTCGCCGAGATGGCAGGCATGCCGATCTTCGGTAAATTGTCCGACATGTATGGACGGAAGAAGTTTTTTGTATTTGGAATTATCGTGTTTATGCTTGGGTCGGCGTTATGTGGAACAGCAACATCCATTGTGGAGTTGACCATGTACAGAGCCATTCAGGGGATTGGTGCAGGTGCCTTGGTGCCAATTGCGTTTACCATCATGTTTGACGTGGTTGCACCGGAAGCGCGGGGCAAGCTGGGCGGATTGTTTGGGGCTGTCTTTGGATTATCCAGCGTATTCGGCCCGCTGCTGGGTGCGTACATCACACAGTACGCCACGTGGGAATGGGTATTTTATATTAACCTGCCGCTCGGACTGATTGCGTTTGTGTTTATTGCGTTTTTCTACAAGGAATCACATCAGCATCAATCCCAGCAGATTGACTGGCTGGGTGCCGTGACGCTGATTGGTGCTGTCGTGTGTTTGATCTTCGGCCTTGAATTGGGTGGCAAAACGTATGCCTGGAACTCGTGGCAAATTCTCGGTTTGTTCGCCGGATTTGCAGTGCTGGCGCTGCTGTTCGTATTTGCCGAATCGAGAGCGAAGGAACCGATTATATCCTTTAACATGTTCCGCAACCGCGTGTACTGGTCCAGTAATGTCATTGCCATGTTCAGTGGTGCGGCATTTATCACAGCATCGGTGTACATTCCCATCTTCATTCAGGGTGTGCTCGGCGGTAAGGCGACCAATTCAGGTCTTGTTTTGCTGCCCATGATGCTGGGTTCTGTCGTAACCGCCTCAATGGGCGGGGTGCTGATGACCAAGATCAAGTATCGGAACATCATGATTCCAACACTGGCGCTGCTGGTTCTCGGTCTCGGCCTATTAACCACACTGGATGCCGATTCGTCCCTCTGGACAATTCGTGTATTTATGGTTCTGGTTGGCCTGGGTGTCGGTGCCTCGTTCTCGGTGCTCAGCAATGCGGCCATGAATGCATTCGAACCACAGAGACGTGGTGCCGCGAGTTCCACGCTTAACTTTTTGCGATCGCTTGGAATGACGATGGGGATTACGATCTTTGGGATCGTGCAGAGCCAGGTATTTACACGCAAAATGAACGATGCCCTCGCCGGAGCTGCTGCCGAAGCAGGCGGGTCAGAGACTGGAGCACCGGCAGGCGGCATGCCTGAGGGCTTGAATCTGAGCGATCCGCATGCCTTGCTCTCCCCAGAGCTTAGACAGGCGATTCCGCCTCAGGTGCTGGAAGCGATCACTCAAGCGTTGTCCTCCTCGATCGTGCAGTTATTTGCCTGGGCGGCCATTCCAGCGGCACTGGCTCTGATTGCTGCTTTCTTTATGGGAAAAGAAAAGATGGTTATCGGCGAGGAACAGGGAGAATACACAGCAGGGCATTAATTTGAAGTGAACAACAAAGACACACCATTCTATCTCCACGCGGAGCAATAGAGAGGTGTGTTTTTACGTTGTCCAACTCTTATGGCTGTTTGGTATCACTCACACCGTCCTCTACAACAGAAGGCTCCTGCGGATCTGGCAGGCTGCTATGACCTGAACGTGCGATAAGGCGATCCTGAGCTTTGTAGGTATCTCGCGAAATGGTTTTGGACTCCACCACTTTGCCATCCACCTTCTTGATACGTACGGTTTCCACAATGTAGCCAGGCTGTCCGTTTTGCAAAACCTGCTGGGCGCCATCCGGCAGCGCGTTGCTGGATACATACTTTACAGGGGCGCTTAACGTTTCGATGGTGTGGGATTCGAGTGCGTAGCTGACATTCTCGGGAAAAGTACCAAAAAATTTGACGGTTAATTGGTGATTCTTCACTTCAGCAAGGATCAGCAGGGATTTGCCCGTATTGTTCTTGAAACGGAAATTGATAGCGCCAGAAGCAAAAGTGGCGTCCAGTCCTTTTGGCAAATATTTGACGGGTATCGAATGGTTACGCCGCTCGACAATATCGAGCCCGGTTAACAAGGCCGCATTGTATACAGTGCTGGACACCTGACATATGCCTCCGCCAACCCCCGGGGTGAGACGTCCGCTCACAATGACCGGAGCCTCGCGAAAGCCGTATTCCTTCTCGGCATGTCGAATGATCTTTTCATAGTCGAACATGCCGCCAGGCTTCAAAATCATGCCGTTCACGGATTGTGCTGCTGCACTGACATTATGTATGCGTCCTTCCGTGCTGCTTCCCAGCCCTGTGGAGAACTGGATGATCTTCCGCTCAATACCTTCCTTGCGTAAAGACTCCAGCGTTACTTGAGGCTGCTGGGTGTATAACGGCAGCTGAATTAACAGTGAAGCAGGTGTGTTCGCATTGTCCAGCACGGTGAGATCGTGGGGAAGCTTCGCCAGCAGCCTGGCCTCCAGTTCATCCCAGGCGATCCGCCGGACGCCCTTCTCGGGGATGTACTGGACCTTGTCGTTTGCGGTGATCCGCCGGACAGCGTCTGCGGGGGTGCCGAAGGTTTCCTTTTCCCACTCAGGGCTCAAACGTGTTCTAAGGGATTGGATATTGTACCGTTGTTCGAGAGGCCATTCCTCCGCGAAATGATAACGGGCATACGCACGTTCCCACACATTCCCTTCCTCCAGCTTATGCACCGCTGCACAAAAGGCGTCCGCACTGTAATCCGCACCGGCTTCGATCGCAGTCATGTTCAGCGTCAGGGAGGGCTCATCCACCTCCAGCGTAACAGGCCAGTCCCCCAGCTTTTTCAAACGTTCGTCCAGTCCCAGCAGTGCCTCGCTCCGATTCACGCCGCCGACCTGCCAGCGGCCAACCTGCACCTTACTCGGCAAAGCGGGCTGGTTCACATACATATACAACAATCCGTAGGAAGCGGAGCCGATAAAGACAATTGAAAACACGACAATGACGGCCAAATGTATTTTTTTCATATCCGTACGCTCCTTTATACTTCTGATGTTCCGCATTTCGTAACACTTTCTATATATATGATCCAATGCAGGAAAACTTTCGGGTACTCAATAGGTAACAAATTTGTTACAATATATTTTATATGTTTCCATCCAGAGGATCGAAATAAGGGTAAAATGGATTGCTCCTGATGAATTTCAGGTCTTTTTAAAGGAATTGCCGGGATTGTGTCGAAATGATAATGGCTAACTATGTGAGCAGGAAGTGATGATGTGATAGAAATGCAGGACGTGTGGAAGACCTACGCCAATGGGACCCACGCATTACAAGGGGTGTCGGTGAAGATCGACCGCAATGAATTTGTGTATATCGTCGGTCCGTCCGGCGCAGGTAAATCAACATTTATGAAACTGATGTACAGAGAAGAAATTCCGACCAAAGGACAAATATCCATCAATGGATTTAATATCGGCAAGTTGAAACCACGCAAGATTCCTTATGTGCGCCGCAACATCGGTGTAGTGTTTCAGGACTTCCGTCTCTTGCCCAAGATGACGGCATTTGAGAACGTGGCTTTTGCCATGGAGGTTATTGAGGCACCGAAGCGTCACATCAAGAAACGGGTCATGGAAGTGCTCGATCTGGTGGGACTGCGCAGCAAGGCGAATCGTGAACCTTCGCAATTGTCCGGAGGGGAACAGCAGCGTATTGCCATCGCACGGGCGATTGTAAACAATCCGTCAGTGATTATCGCGGACGAGCCTACGGGTAACCTTGATCCCGAGACGTCATGGGGCATTATGCAGCTGCTGGACGAGATCAATTTCAGAGGAACGACGATTGTCATGGCAACCCATAACAAGGATATCGTGAACACGATGCGTAAACGGGTTATCGCCATTGAGCGTGGCCAGATTGTACGGGATCAGATGAGAGGGGAATACGGTTATGAATTTTAGTACTCTCTTGCGCCATTTGCGGGAGGGATTCAAAAACGTATTCCGCAACGGCTGGATGTCTGTAGCATCCATCATGTCGATCATCGTGTCACTGCTCATTCTCGGAGTATTTATGCTGCTCGTGCTGAATGTGAACTCCATGGCTAACCAGGTGGACAGCCAGGTGGAGATCAGTACGTTTCTGGAGCTGAATGTGGATGAGAGTCTGCGCAATACGCTGCAGCAGGAGATCAGTGCCATGCCGGAAGTAAGCGAGATTCGCTTTGTCTCCAAAGAAGAGGGACTCAAGGAGTTCCGCGAACGTCTTGGTGACAGTGCGAATAACGTGCTGGACGGTTTCGATGTGGATAATAATCCGCTGCCGGAGACCATTGAAGTGGAGGTCATTGAACCGGAAACCGTCACTTTTGTGGCGCAAAAAATTGAAGCCCTGAACGAAAAGCATCCGGAGAAGCCGATCATGAAAGTGAACTACGGCAAGGAAACGGTGGAAGTACTGTTCAAATTTACACGCCTTGTACGGAATATCGGATTTATTTTTGTCGGGGGACTGGCTCTGATGTCCATGTTCCTGATCTCGAATACGATTCGCGTAACGATTCTTGCCCGTCGCCGGGAGATCGGCATCATGAAGCTCGTCGGTGCAACGAACACATTCATTCGCTGGCCTTTCTTTATTGAAGGAGCACTTATTGGATTTATCGGTTCAGTGATTACGGTAGCAGTACTGTTCTTCGGTTACAGCCGCCTGCTGGCTACCATTGGTCAGGATGTATTCATGCAGATGCTCAACCTGATCCCGCTCAGCGACATTTGGCTGCTGTTTGGAACCCTTTTGATCGGACTCGGTGTGCTGGTAGGTATTTTGGGAAGTACACTATCCATTCGCAAATCACTTAAGGTTTAATGTTTTATTACTGAAATTGCAGAAATTGTCGAAATAGAATGACAAAGCAGGTTCACAATTGGACGCTGTTTGACGATATGTAGGGAAGACGCACTCTTAATTAGATGGAAGAAAGCAAGCATAAGAACATGATGTTCACCACCTGTGCAGGTTGCTTTCTTGTGAATTCATAGGATGGGGGATCACCATTTTGAAAAAAACAGCTTCGCTGCTGGCCTTTACGTTATTGGCCGGTTTGACGCTTCAACCTTCGGACGGATATGCCAAGAGTAGCATTAGCGACATAGATCAACAGATTAAGCAGCTGGAGGGCAAGGCGGCTGCGGCCAAACAGGAACAGAAAAAGGCTGCTTCCAACAAGAAGGAAGCCCAGCATTACAAGAACAAAACCAACGCCTATCTGAAGGTTGTCATGGAGCAGATCAATGTTGTCAGTGATGAACTGGCGAACGTTTCCCTGGAAATTGAGAACACGGAAGAAGATCTTCGCACGACGAAAAAAGATCTCCAGGCTGCAGAGGAGCGCATTGTCGCAAGGGAGAAACTGCTGGAATCACGTGTACGTCTGATGTATACCGATGGAGCCGTATCCTATCTGGATGTGTTGCTGTCTTCAACAAGCTTCTCGGATTTTCTGACACGTGCAGATTCGCTGAAAACCATTGTGGATCAGGATCAGCATCTGCTGGATGAGCACAAAAAGGACAAGCAGCTCGTTGTCGACAAAAAGGCTGAACTGGACAAGCAGTATGCGGAAGCCAAAAGCCTATATGCACAAAAGAAACAACGCAAAGCCCAGTTAAATGAAAAGGAACAGGAGAAGCAGGTACTTCTGGCTTCCTATGATGCTAAAATTGAAGAGTCGGAAGAGCTGACGCAGGAGCAGGAAGATGTGTTGATTCAGATCGCCAGCAAGCGTTCAGCATTGCTTCAGGAAAAAAACAAACTTCGTGAGCAGCAGGCAGCCGCCGCTGCCAAAGCAAAAGCAGCCGCAGCAGCTCGGGCTGCAGCAGCAGCGAAGGCGCCAACGAAAGTCAGCACAGGCAGCAGTGAACCCGTGTATACAGCGGGCAATGGGATCTTCTCCAAACCGGTATCCGGCGGACGCATTTCCTCGCCATTCGGTCGTCGTACACACCCTATTACGGGTGAAGTAGGCAAGATGCACAATGGTACCGATTTTGCTGTACCTGTGGGAACCTCGGTTCACGCGGCATCAGGCGGTATCGTTATCATGGCAGAGTGGTACAGTGGTTACGGTTATACCGTTATCGTAGACCATGGTGGCGGACTCTGGACATTGTATGGTCACCTGCGTGAAGGCGGATTTAAGGTAAGCAAGGGAGATACGGTGAGCAAAGGAGACCTTATTGCCGAGTCGGGCAACACAGGTAATTCAACCGGACCTCACTTGCACTTCGAAGTTCGTGAAAATGGTACGCCAGTGAATCCAATGAATTACCTGTAATGGATTGCTTGTGAAGGAATGGAAAAGACATATTCCGTACAAGCTAGACATATACTAAGCTGGCATGTTCAGGGAATGGATTCGGGCAAATGGAATCTGACACGCTTCAAAACTAAAGGCGGTGAGCAAACGGATGATGAAGAAAAGATCGGCGCTGCTGCTTGCCATTGTGGCCCTCCTTGGAGGGAGCCTGCTTACGCTGGTACTGATGAGTTATCCCGGTGTGGCCAATCAGACCACTTCGGGTGAAGGCCTGCTGGCCAGTGTAACCGGCAATACGCAGCAGAAGAACGATTTGAAGAAGATTGAAACCGCAATGGATTTGATCTCAAGCAACTATTATAAAGATGTCGATAAGACCAAGCTGATCGATGGTGCGATCAACGGCATGATGGAATCCCTTGGCGATCCATATTCCAACTACATGGGTCAGGAAACGGCTGCCCAGTTCGAGGAATCCATTGAAGGATCCTTTACTGGGATCGGGGCCGAGGTATCCTCGCAGGATGGAAACGTCGTTGTCGTTTCCCCGATCAAAGGATCACCTGCCGAGAAAGCAGGCATTCGGGCGAAAGACATGATCATGTCTGTGAATGGCGAATCTCTGCAAGGTCTTGAATTAAACAAGGCTGTTAACAAAATCAGAGGTCCAAAGGGCAGTGAAGCCAAGGTCCAAGTGAAGCGCGCCGGTTCTACAGAATTGATCGAATTTACCATTGTGCGTGATGATATTGATCTGGAGACTGTGTATGCCCACATGGAGGATAACGGTGTAGGTGTCATTACCATCACTCAATTCTCGCTGAATACCGGAGAACGCTTCAAGGAAGAGCTGGCCAATCTGGAGAAACAGAACATGAAAGGTCTGGTCATTGACGTTCGTAATGATCCAGGCGGTGTACTGCAAGTCGTTATCGACATTGCCGAGCAGTTTGTTCCAAAAGGCAAAGTGATCGTGCAGGTCGAGGACAAAAACGGCAAACGTGAGCAAAGCAAATCGAATGGTTCCAGCAAGTCGTACCCGATTACGGTACTGATGAACAAAGGAAGTGCAAGTGCGTCGGAAATTTTGGCCGGTGCATTGCAGCAGTCTGCAGGCGCAACGCTGGTTGGCGAAAACTCCTTTGGTAAAGGCACAGTACAGACGAGCTATGACAAGCAAATGGGTGATGGCAGCCTGCTGAAAATCACCATTGCAAAATGGCTGACTCCGAATGGAGACTGGATTCATGAAAAAGGCATCAAACCGGATATTGCGGTGAACCAGCCGGATTACTTCTCGGTTGCACCGATTAACAAAGAGAAATTACCTTTGAAATATGACAGCAATAGCACGGATGTGAAAAGTGCGCAGACGATGCTGAGAGGACTCGACTTCAAGCCGGATCGTGTAGATGGATACTATGACCAGAAGACGCAAGAAGCGGTCAAAGCATTCCAGAAGCAGAAAGGCATTGAGGCCACCGGCGAGATCGACGAGAAAACCGCTGAATCACTGGAAGCGGCTCTGATTGAACGTATTGCCAATCCTCAATATGATGCACAGCTGAAGCGCGCGATCGAAAATGTCTCAAAGGATATTTAGACCGTCGTGTCGAAGCCATTAAGAAGGCTGATTATCAGCCTTCTTTTTTTCTGAACCGGCTGAAAGAGAGGGGTGACGGGCCATCATGGAATGGGCTTGGCCATGGTTAACGACATTAGGGGAAGCAGTGCTGCAGTTGTTTACTCAGCCGTTTTATTATATTTCGGTCATTTTGATTGCACTGATCTATCATCGTCAATTATTACAGGAACGTAGGTTGTTTCATGTTCGTCTGCAAAGCTCCATCACCCAGACGATCCGTGCCTTACTCGGAGGTATCGTCATTGGTATCATTGTCTCGGTGATATCCATCTTCCTGGGGACGCATCTTACACTCACTAGTGTCATTTGCATATGGGCCGCAACGTTAATTCTGGCGTTGTTCCGTATTCGCTATCTGTGTTTTGCCTACGCGGCAGGGCTGCTTGGCGTAGTGCAGTTTGGGCTGAACCTGGCCTCAGGCTGGCAGCCGGCGGGATGGCTAGGCAGTGTCACGGATGCATTGCGTGCGCTGGACATGCCTGCTTTATTGGTACTGGCTGCCTTACTGCATCTAGGTGAAGCGATGCTGGTTCGTTTGCAAGGGGTATCCATGGCTTCGCCATTGCTCTTTGAAGGCAAGCGCGGCAAGCTGGTCGGAGGATACCAGCTGCAGCATTTCTGGCCGATCCCGATGCTGATCATGGTACCCTTAACGGGGAGCGGAGCAGAACTTGCTTGGAGTCCTCTCTTGAATGCAGGAGGCGGCTACATGCTGATGGCACTTCCGATCCTGCTTGGATTCGGAGAGGTTACGCAGAGTATGCTTCCTGGGCAAAAGGTACAGATATCCGCCAAGCGGCTCTTGCTCTACGGGACAGGCCTGCTTGTGCTCAGTCTCTTGGCGGCGTGGTGGTCACCACTTATGGTGGTTGCCGCTCTGGCGGCATTTATCGGCCATGAATTTCTGGTGTGGTACAGTGGGTTCGAGGAACAGCACCGCAGTCCGGTGTTTGTTCATCCGGTCCATGGCTTGAAGGTGCTTGGCATTATTCCGGATAGCCCTGCTGCAGAGCTGGGCATCGAAGCAGGAGAGACACTGTATAAGGTGAACGGTGTGATGGTAGACTCACCGGAAGAACTGCATCGTGCACTGCGGATGAATCCAGCCTTTTGCAAACTGGAAGTTCGTAATCATCAGGGTGAGAGCAAATTTATGCAGCGGGCCATCTATGAAGGTGAACATCATCAGCTAGGTGTGCTTATGGCTCCGGTCAACCATGAAGCTTGGGCAGTGCAGCTGCGTCCGCTGACGTTGTTCCATATCATCACACTCAAATTGTTTGCCCGTCGCAAAAACAGTCGCAATGATGAGGCTCCGCTGGCTCTGCCGGCTCCGGCCGTGAACGAACAAGGATCAGTAGAAATGTAATCAATAAAGGGTACTTCACCGCTTGGAAAGCGAGGGAGTACCCTTTGTGCGATGTGAAGCTAATTCTTCAACATAAAGATGGCGATCTGTGTCCGATCACGCAGGCTTAGTTTTCCGAGAATTTCGGTGACATAATTTTTGACCGTACCTTCACTCAAGAACAGTTTAGCTGCAATTTCCTTGTTGGACAGCCCCTCCGATATCGCTTCTGCAACGGCCAGTTCGGTTCGTGTCAGACCGTAAGCATCAAGAGGTGGTTGTGGATGTGATTGGGGAGCCGCAGATGGACGAAGCAGCCCCGCAAGCTTGCGGGCAATATCGGGGTGAATCAGCATATCACCGTTATGTACTGTTTTGATGCCTTGAATAATTCGGTCGGGAGGTACATTTTTGAGCAAATAACCGCTAGCACCGTTCTGCAGAGCCTGGATAATGTATTCGTCGTCGTCAAATGTCGTCAGCATCAGTACACGCATGTCAGGGAAGCGGGACTTGATGATACGGGTACCCTCCACGCCATTGCAGTCCGGCATGCGGATATCCATTAATACAACGTCGGCAGCGGTTCCTGACTCCAGCAGCTCAAGTGCCTCACGTCCATTGGAGGCCGTGCCCGTGACAATAATGCCAGGATCAAGTCCGAGCAGGACCTTCAGGCTCTCACGAATAAAAGAGTCATCGTCCGTGAGAATCAGCCGAATGGGCTGGATTTGATCAGCTTCTTTATGTTTACTTGTTTCCATTCGTTCAGACATGAGCAAAATTACTTCCTTTCTCAGATCAAATCAGCTTTCTTCATCATGGGCAAACGTGTAGTTACGGTGTAAGGGTAAGCCTGCCGGATCTCAAGCCGGCCTCCAATGGATTCTGTGCGGAGTCGCATTCCTTCATGCCCCATTCCCGATGGGCCCGAATCTGCTTCTGTGCTGCGGTTCGATTGCATGCCCTCAGGCTGGGCTCTTGCTGACTGCTCCGCTTTGATTACTCCATCATTGCTGACCGACATGGAGACTTCGCGTTCCCCGTACTCCATTTCCACCGTAATCGTACTGGCGTTTCCATGTCTGAGGGCATTGGTTAGCGCTTCTTTGGCATTTTTATATAGTACGATCTGCATGCTTGGATACAGCTCACGGGATGAACCGCGGACTTCATAACTCGTCTTCACCCCCGTCTCCCTGCCTACCTCTTCCAGAAGAAGATCCAGTGCATAGGCTTCGGATACATATGAACTGGAACGCAGTTTGTGAAGCGTAGAACGCATGTCATCCATGCTTGCCGCCAATTGATCGCGTATTTGTCTCACCATTTCCGTACCTTTTTCGGTATCCAGAGGAAGGGTTAACAGGGCAGCCTCGGACATCATTTTCGTACGAATGAGGCGGTGTCCGATATCATCATGAAGCTGCCGTGAAATCCGGGTCCGTTCTTCCTCCTGAGCTACTCCCTCAAGCTGCTTCGTGAACAGCAGCAATTGTGCACGAGCGTCTTGAAGCTCGTAATGTTTACTGCGAAGCTCGTCATATACCTGTTCCAGCTGTCCGCGACTGCTTGCCATTCTGGAACCCTGCCAGGAGAGTGCGGCGGTAAGGACAAGGATCAGGTTTCCCACCATTCTTCCCGCTGTCTCCTTCAGGAAGGGGAATTTAGGTTGGGTAGGAAAGGAGGCAAACCAAGGAAGCAGCTCTTGAGGCGGAGTGTATTGCCAATGTAACGCTATATTTGTGGCGATAAGCTGAGCCCCCAACATCAACCAGCGGTTTGTCCCTTCGAGTCGATACATATACACATAAAGTATGGATAAGGACAAAAACAACATGAAGGGTCCGTATACAGCAATCAGCCAGCAGCTCCAGAGCATTTCAGCCAAGATGAGCAGCACATACCGAGCACGAGAACGGGCAAAGTCCTTGCAGACAGCGAGTCCGAGGGCAATGATGATATACAGCGTATATAAATCATCCCGGTCCAAGGGCTGCATCAAGAGGTACAGGACCGCAGGAACGAGGATCAAACCGTATTGCAGAATACGCATCGGCATAAGTAAGAAACATCCTTTTAAAATAGAATGGGAAATTACGGGTAATGCACCCCTGATTATAGCACAGCCTGCTTCTTATGCAGGAGATGACTTAAGTCACCTTCATCTTATGACCTTTCGTACCTTCGCGGGACCATGGGATTCGATACAATACAGATATGAAATCTGGCGGCGGGATGCTGGAGTGGAAGAGGAGTGTATGAGCGATGGCTATTCTTGAAATGGAACATGTGGTAAAACGGTACGGCAGCAAACTTTCGGTGGATCACTTGAATCTTAGTGTGGAGCGGGGGGAGATATTTGGACTCTTGGGGCCGAACGGAGCAGGCAAAAGCACCACTATCAGTATGATTGCAGGACTGCTCAGCATCGATCAGGGCGAAATCCGGCTGAATGGCATCTCAGTGAAGGAGCGACCGCTTGAAGTCAAACGCAAGATTGGACTTGTGCCGCAGGATCTGGCGCTGTACGAAGCGATGACTGCTGCGGAGAATGTCACTTTTTTTGCCAGGCTATACGGACTTCGCGGGAAACTGTTGAAGGAGAGGGTACAGGAATCGCTCGAATTTGTCGGGCTGCAGGATAAAGCAAAGGATGCTCCATCCACGTTCTCTGGCGGGATGAAACGCAGGCTGAACATCGCATGTGCCATTATGCACCGGCCGGATCTGATTATTATGGATGAGCCAACGGTAGGAATTGATCCCCAGTCGAGAAATCATATTTTGGAATCTGTGCGCACGCTTAACAAGATGGGGTCAACCATTATCTATACAAGCCATTACATGGAGGAAGTCGCGGCGATCAGTAACCGGGTGGCGATCATGGATCAGGGGCACATCATTGCCTGTGGCACCGAAGCGGAACTGAGAGAGCGGGTAGCGTCCGAGGAGAAAATCGTGCTAAGCGCTTCGGGGATTGGACCCGGTGCCGTTGAGGAACTAAGGCTTCATCCGCGTGTACGTGCGGTAGAAGCGGCAGGAGATACCCTGACCATTACGCTGCCTTCGGCACAGCAGGACCTGCAGGATATCCTTTTCATCTGCAGCAAACACGAGATTGCCATTCAGTCGCTCCAGGTTGAAGAGCCCGATCTGGAGACGTTGTTCCTCAATCTGACCGGTCGAACGCTGCGGGATTAGGAGGTGGCATGGATGAACATTTGGCATATTTGCATGTTTGAAATAAGGAGGATTCTGAGAATCCGATCTGTTCTCTTGAACCTGTTTGTTCTGCCGCTGCTGCTGATCTTTATTTTGGGAGCTGCGTTATCCAGTACGATGGATACGGGGGAGGACAACGTGCCTGGACAGGTACGCGTGGGAGTGATTCAGACAGGTTCGAATTCAGGTTCAGTCACAGAAGCCTTGAACGCATTTGTGGCGGCTCCGGCTGTATCCGAAATGATGAAAGTACAGCACTTTACGACCGAGGGGGAAGCAGAGCGTAATCTTCGGCAAGGTGAACTCGATTTTGCAGTCTTGATCCCGCCCGATCTGGAGGAACGGATGACGAAGGGGGAAGAGGCAAAGCTGCAATGGATTCTGGGGAAAGACGGCACACTGAACATCGTAGGTGAGACGTTGTTTACTCGCTTCACGGATGAACTGAACAGGCATATGGCAACAGTGGAAGTGTTGGGACCGGAAGCAAGTATGGCCGTGGCATCCACGGTTGATGAGGGCGCAGCCAATATCTCTTATGTTAACGTTAGCAATCCTGGAACCGCAGGTACCTCATACAGTGCCTCTCAATATTATGCTGCATCCATGCTGGCCATGTTTATGTTATACGCAGGCATGACGACGAGCAACAGCCTTTTTAGTGAGCGGGACAAGAAAACCTTAACCCGTCTGCAGGCTGCTCCCGTAGGCAATGGTGTCATTTTCGCAGGGAAAATTGCAGGTAACAGCCTCCTGGCCTTCATGCAGGCGCTGATTATTGTTCTGATGACCTATTGGTTATACGGCGTGAATTGGGGGACACATCCTTGGTTGATTGTTCTGATCTGCGTTCTGATCACCATATCTTCAATGATGATTGGTGTGATTGTGGCACTCGTGAGCAAAAGTGCGGCATCTGCTTATGCGTTAATGCAGGGCATCATCATTGCCATGAC
Organism: Paenibacillus sp. FW104-T2; assembly: GCF_058789975.1. Classification (NCBI taxonomy): domain Bacteria; kingdom Bacillati; phylum Bacillota; class Bacilli; order Caryophanales; family Paenibacillaceae; genus Paenibacillus; species Paenibacillus sp. FW104-T2. The sequence goes on from NZ_JBYTCE010000025.1 coordinate 39,593, forward strand.
ATTTATTAGCGGTGGCTTCACCCCGATTGCCATTGATTTTGTACAGCGGATTGGTGAATTTACGGTGAATCACTGGGCTCTGCAAAGTTTCCTGCGGATGATGCTGAACGCATCGATGAGCGAGATTATGCATAATATCCTCATGCTCGGTGTTGTGAGTGCCGTCTTGGTTGCCATTGCAGCTGTGATCTACGGGAAGGTGGGATACCGCTATGAATAGTCTGAATATTGCTTGGTTAATGATCAAACGCACCATAGGACGCAAACGGGGATTTATGGCTTTCCTGCTGCTTCCGTGCCTTGTTGTCACAGGCGCAGTTGCGTTATTTGGGAGTGAGCAAGCCACGCGGGCGGTTATTCCTTATGTAAACGAGGATCAAGGGGCAGCGGGTACATGGATTGTGAATGAACTTAGGGGCAAGGAAGAATATCTGCTCAAGCCGATGAACACGGAGGCAGAACTGCGAGAAGCCATTACCCGGCAAAAGGGGAATGCGGGAATCATCATACCTGCTCATTATACGGATGACTTGCTGCAAGGGAAGAACGTATCAATCGAGCTGGTTGAACTCCGTGTCAGTGAGAGCTCCTACACGCTGCGGGCTGCAGTGGAAGGGATGGCTAGCGGACTGCATCAGTCGGCCCAGGTTGTGATGGCGGCAACGAGTGCAGCATCAAATCAAGAAAAGATTGCAGAATCTGCAGCAACTCAAGAGCCATTCGAGCAGCTGCTGCAGAAAACGGCGGAACATCAGATCTCCGGCGAAGCTACCGACCTGCAGATGTATCCCAAACCAGGACTGAACAATGTGACCGGATTTACAATCATGTTCATGATGGGGCTGCTGACCAGCGCAGTAGCTGTCATTATGGAAGACCGCAGGCAGCGGACGATGGCCAGAGTGTACACCGCTCCTGTTCGTGCATATGAAATTGCTCTCGGCAACTTCCTGGGCAGCTTTGCCATCGGCATGATTCAGATTTTACTGGTGCTGGGGATCAGCAGGTGGGTGCTGCACTATGACGCAGGTATTCCATTTGGCGTACATTTCCTCATCCTGGCTGCGTTTATGCTGGTATCCATGGGGATTGCGAGTACGGTGGCCGGATTGATCCGTGAATCCAAAAACGCAAACGTCCTGAATTCGCTTATTATCACGCCAACCTGCATGATCGGAGGGTGCTTCTGGCCGCTGTCGATTATGCCGGATTATATGCAAAAGCTGGCGAACTTTGTCCCGCAAAAATGGACGATCCAAGCCGTTGAGACGATCTCTGCAGGCGGCACGCTGTCCGACATCAAACTGCCGCTGCTCATTCTGTGCGGCATGGCTGCCATATTGCTGACGGTCGGATCGGTTATTCTCCGACCCAATCAGCCTGGTGTAGACGCATAACCTATGGAAATATGCTGCGATCATCCAGGATTGGTTCATTTAATCGATAGAAAGACTTTCATAAATTCGAACGGCCGGGTGCACATTTGTGTATCCGGTTTTTGGGCTGTAATCAGGTAGGGAAGGTGCCAAGGGTCTGATTCGTGGTGCCTGCTTTTGGGTAAATCAGTGAAGTTATACCTATGTCCTCAGGTTGTTAATCTATGATAAATTGTTCGTTAAGGAATGAATTAGACAGGGTCCATCCGGTATACCGTACTTGTATATGCCAGCATATAACAAGGCCTGTGGGATTGTCCTGTACATTTTATAGATGTTGAACAGAAAGAGGGTAAGTACTCCATGACAATCATCGGTATTGATCTGGGAACAACGAACAGCTTGGTATCCTGCTGGGCTGGCGGAGAACCCGTTATTATTCCAAATGCACTCGGCAACCGCCTGACGCCTTCCGTCGTCAGTGTCGACGACAATGGGGAGATGCTCGTTGGTGAAGTGGCCAAAGAGCGACTGATCACACATCCCGAGCGGACAGCTTCTGTCTTCAAGAGGTATATGGGGACCGGGCGAACATTTCATTTGGGTACATATCATTTTTTGCCGGAAGAATTATCGGCTTTTATATTAAAATCGCTGAAGGCGGATGCTGAAGCCTATTTGGGGGAGTCCGTGACCGAAGCGGTTATTAGCGTGCCCGCGTATTTCAACGATGCCCAGCGCAAGGCCACACAACGGGCAGGAGAACTGGCCGGTCTCAAGGTCGAGCGCTTGCTCAGCGAACCCACAGCAGCGGCCATAGCGTACGGTCTGCATCAGCAGCAGCCAGAGACGAAATTCCTGGTATTCGATCTGGGCGGCGGTACATTTGATGTATCCGTCCTGGAACTGTTTGATCAGATCATGGAAGTGAAGTCGGTTGCCGGAGATAACTTCCTCGGGGGCGAGGATTTCACAAGACTGCTGGCAGACATGTTTGCCGAGGAGCATCAGATTGAGCAGGATACGTTGTCAGGCAAGGCGCAGTCAGCCCTTTGGAAGCAGGCCGAATCTTGCAAACGTGCGCTTGTTGATGGACGAGAAGGTACGATGTCCTTGACGCTGGAAGAGGGAGTAAAGGAACTTCATGTTGACCGTGCAAAATTTGATCAGGCGGCTAAACCGCTACTGGCAAGATTGCAAAAACCAGTCGAGCGTGCATTGCGCGATGCTTCAGTCAAACTAAATGAGCTGGATGCCGTAATCCTGGTAGGCGGGGCTACGCGTATGCCGCTTATTTATTCGTTTACAGGTAAATTATTCGGCAGACTGCCTGCGAACCATCTGCATCCGGATGAGGCTGTTGCCCTCGGTGTGGGAATTCAGGCCGCAATGAAGGAACGCCATGCCGATCTTGAGGAAGTGATTCTGACAGACGTATGCCCGTATACACTGGGAACCTCTGTGTCGATGTCGCTTGGCAATGGACGTTTCGAATCAGGCATGTTTGCACCGATCATTGAACGGAATACAGTCATCCCCGTTAGTAAGGTGGAGCGGTACTATACGATGCACAACAATCAGGCATCCATTACTGCGGATATATATCAGGGAGAGAGCCGGCTGGCGAAGAACAATGTCAAGCTGGGGGAACTGACCATCTCAGTACCACCTGCACCTGCAGGGCAACAGGCCGTAGATATCCGTTTTACGTACGATATTAACGGCATCCTCGAAGTGGAAGTGTCTTCGGTGGAGACAGGGGAGAAAAAGGTAGCGATCATACAGGGCAAAGAAAGTGACCTGTCCAAGGAGGAAATCGCCGAGCGATTCAAAGCACTGGAAGCGATCAAGATTCATCCGCGGGACCGGATGGAGAACCGATTGCTCCTGGCTCGCGGAGAACGGATGTATGAAGAATCACTGGCCGAGTACCGTACATTCATAGCCGAGGCCATGCTGCAGTTCGAAGAGACACTCAAACGTCAGGACGACCGTGAAATCAGGAAAGAAGCAGAAAAGTTGAAGGAAGTACTGGATCAAATTGAAAGAGTGCGGGAGTGATATGTGAATGGACATCTGGACAAGATTGGGGCTTAAGCCTACGCAGGATACGGGAGCCATTAGACGTGCGTATGCGAAGCAGCTGCGAAGTACGCATCCGGAAGATGATCCGGAGGGGTTCCAGGAATTGCGGTCAGCTTACGAACAGGCCCTGAAGGCAGCGAAAGAACCGATGCCGGATCAGGAGCTACTTGCGGAGCAGGCCAGCCAGCAAGCACAGAATCAGTCCGAGATGGAGCTCCGCTCTGTTCAGGCGGAAGGCTCTCTGCAGGAAGCTGTTTCCGAATCCGAAGAAGGTCCCGTCTACTTTACCGTGGATCACTGGGATGCTCCTGTTGAGACAGCAGCCACTTCGCTTCAAGATGCAGCTTCCGTGGATGACACAGTCCACTTGCTTGAACGAGCACGTTCTATTGTAGAGGATGTATTCAAACGGGCAGATTCCGCCGTATGGGAGGACTGGCTGCAGAGCGAGGAACTATGGCAGCTGGACGTGAAATTTTATACGGGAACAGAATTGCTGCGGATGCTGTATGAACGTCCTTTTTTACCGAAAGCCGTCTGGGGACGGTTGAATGACTTCTTCAGCTGGACGGAACAGCGGGAAGAGCTGAAAGAGGTGCTTCCGGAGGAAATCGCAGACTATCCAGGCATGGAACTGGGGCGTCCGTGGGAGCTTCGTTATGACACGTTTGATAAGGGAAGAGACGTAGACTATGAAACCTTCATTCGTTTGCGTGAAACTGCATTCCAACTGATGCTTCGAGGTGATATTGCGGAAGCCGCATCACACATTGATGCAGGTATGGCACTGTATCCGGATGACCCGGACCTGGTCCGGCTGGCCGCCAAATTCTGCCTCTGGAACAAGGAGGAAAACGCCGCTTTGGTATTGTTTGAAAGGCTGGCTGCACTCGAACCAGATGCAGTGGACGGGCTGCTGCATAGCGCAAGACTTCTGCATGCCGCCGGGCAGAGGGAGCAGGCTGAGCAGCTATACCGCAAGGTACTGGAACGCGAACCTCACCAACTGGATGCATGGAATGGATTGGCCTTGTTCTATCAGGAGCAGGGGGAATTGGAGACAGCACTCCACATGGTTGAGCAGATCGTTACTCAGTATCCTCATGATCTGGAGATGCAGATTACGCTGCTGGAGCTGAAACAGGAACGGGTTGTGCAAAAGATCAGAGCGGCTGAGCAGGAAGCGGATGCGGTCGTTCGTCGCAAGCAGCAGCGTGAAGCTGCCGAGGGGTATGCTGAACTGTGGAACGATGAGCAGCTTGTTCAGTATCTCGGTGAAATTAATGTGAACGAGGAGTTGGATGCGGCATTATATCTTCTCTGGGCCCAAGGCTTTGTTCGAATAGGCAAAGGCGAGGAAGGGATTGAAGCCCTTCAGTATGCTGAAGCTGCTGCGAGCAGGGAAGGGACCAGCAGCTTTCCGATATTGCTTGAACGGGGCCAACTGCATCTGCGCATGGACCATAATACGGCTGCCATAGAGGATCTGGGCAGAGCAGCAGAAATGGATCCGTCCCATGCCGAGGTCAGGCATTTGCTGGCGAGTGCTTACCAGAGAGAAGATCAGCTTGAGCCTGCCATTGAACTATCCGGTCAGGCGATTGAGCTCAATCCCGAGCCCTATGAATATTATTCGCTGCGGGCACTTTGTTATTTTAGAATGGGACGTTATGAAGAAGCGCTTGCCGATTATGAGATTGTTGTGGTTAAGGAGCATGATTTTGCAAATGCCTGGTACCGGAAAGGGTTCGCACATCTGAAACTGGGGCAGTATGCCGAGGCCGTACAATCCCTTGAAACTTCTTTGGTCCATGAGCATGAAGCGGTCATTTATTATTATTTGGCCATTGCAAGGGCGAAGCTGAGGGAGATGGAACAGGCACTGCAGGATATCCGGCAATTCCGGAGCGAGAATCCGGAGGACCAGGACGGCCCTCTGATTGAAGGAGATATCCTCCGTTTACAGGGGCAGCTTATGCCGGCACACGATACATACGTCAACGGGTTAAATGAACATCCGAACGTATATGAGCTTGCTAAAATGGCGGTCGTTTGCGTGATGGAGTCTGATATGCAGGACAAGGATCCACATTTGAACAAACTTGCGGAAATGATGTCCAACATGGAGACCGTCGAAACGTGGGGATTGCTGTTCATTACACGATATCTGGTAGAGGTCCAAGATTGGGCAAGTGTCCGCGCTTATGTGGAAGCTTATATAGACGGAGAAGAACCGGAGGATATTGATCCTCATATCTGGTTGTATTCCGGGATTGCAGCCTATCATGCGGGGGATATGGACCAAGCCATTCTTGAACTGGGCAAAGCCTACGGCGCAGGTCTGCGGGGCGATGTGTGCAGTGCTCTGAGCATGGTTTATTACGATAAACATGATTGGGATCAGGCGCTCGCCTATGCCGAAGAGGCTATACACAGTCAGCCAGAGCACCCGGATTATGTCGTGCGTCGTAACGCTATTGCTGCTCGTGCTGCAGAACGTGGATTTTCCTTTTTGAAAAAGCTTCGCAAATCCAAGCCGGCGTATGAACTGTGGCCTTCGACTGTACCCCTTCAACATCTGGAACCAGATGATGTCATGGACTTGCATTTTACATAGGAAGGAGGACAAGGATCATGGGACAGGACAGAGGAGTGGCTCAGGCTGTGCAGGGCGTTACGGACAAACAGCTGTGGTTTCGGGGCATGAGCGCCATCATGGATGAGATGAATGGACTGGATATACGTAGCGATTACGAGCATGATGAGAATGAAGAGGAAAAGGATCGATTCCGTACCTCTCTTGAGGAAGAATGGCGTATTCATAATAGGGAAGAGCTTCTGTCGGCTTTGGAATGGATCCGGGAAGGCGGGCATCGGGTTGCGTTTGAACAAATGAGGACTTTTATGAATGCATTATCGGAAGCTGATCAATGGAAGTGCATTCAGTCCCTTAATCCGGAAACGGGGAGATATCATGAATATCTGGTGGTCAAAACGTATATGTACAAACTGCCCCCTGCCGGCATTGCAGCTTGGGATTGGGGAAGATACGCCAACCTGTGCCGGAAGAGTGCATATGTCGGGTTTATCACTGAAGTGGAGGCAGAACAATTGATTTTGGAGGCGGCCCTTGAAGCGCAATCGGCTTATTCTTCGTGGAAAGAGTACGCGGTTGCTTTCCTGGCAGGCAGATTGTACTGGTTGGAGCAGACGGCCGAGCCGCTCGTTCAGCGTCAGGTGAATTATGTGCGTAATTTGTTCGTGCAATCGAACAGCATTTATAACAAAGTGGACTGGAATTTGAATTTGTCCCTACAGTAAAATGTCCCCACAGTAAAATAAACACACAAAAGCACGTTCTACTGAACTCGGTTCAGCAGGAACGTGCTTTTTTGGTGAAGTGACGGGATGCCTCGTCCGATTGGAACTTAGGTTTGGGGTTGCAGCTGACGAAGTACGGTGATTTCGACCCGGCGGTTCTTTTGCCTGCCGGCTGCGGTGGAATTATCACCTGTGGGACGTGTGTCTGCATAGCCTGCATACTGAAACCCGTCAGGGTCCAAATTTTCTTTGTCCAAGAAAAACCGTAGCACAGACAGTGCGCGTTCACCGGAAAGCTCCCAGTTGTCTTTGTATGTGGAATTCGCGCCGACAGGCACGTTGTCGGTGTGTCCCTCGATGCTGACGACAGTGCTCAGGTCACGAAACAGGCTTGCGAGCTTGCTGAGTGTAGGTGCAGCGTCACTTTTGAGGGCGGCCTGTCCCTGATCGAAGAGAAAGCGGTCACTCAGGGTGATGGAGATCCCCTGCGGATTATCTGCTACAAAAATCTGATTTTCCAGTTTATTATCTTCGATATACTGGGTAATCACATTGAACAGATTCTGCAGCTCCTCTTCCTGGGATCGAAACTGTTCTTCCCGCTCGGTCAGTGGCTGACCTTCTTCGGGAGATGTTGTATCTTCGCCCTGAACCTCGGTTGGAGGGACTTCAGTAATCGTTTGCCCTGCGGTTTCATCGATTCCATTGCCAAGGTCAAGAATGGAATCGGATTGATTAAATGTATTTTGCAGTGATTGGGTTACCACGTCGTATTTGCCGGAGTCCAGATTACTCATGGCGTACATGATGACAAAAAAGATCAGAAGCAGCGTAATGAGATCGGCATAGGTAATCATCCATCGATCCCGATGGTCACCAGGTTCACGTTTTCCGCGCCTTCTACTGCGCCGACTCATCCAATCCCTCCTTCACTACAGAACGTGAGATTTGACGATGTGTGAGTGTGAAGGACTCAAGCCGTTTCCGTACAAGATGAGGATTCTCCCCATTCTGAATGGCGAGCACACCTTCAAGCAGCATCTCCATCATCTGAATATCTTCAGCACCTCTGGACTTAATTTTGGAGGCAATGGGCAAAAAGATAAGATTGGCACTCGCTACCCCGTATAAGGTAGCCGTAAAGGCGACAGCGATGGCCGGGCCCAGTCCCGTAGGATCCGTCAGACTGCCTAGAACCTGAATCAGTCCCATGACCGTACCGATAATACCCATGGTTGGTGCGTATCCTCCTGCGGACTCGAAGATTTTGGCATAGCCCTCATGCTTCTGTTCTACCGAATCGATCTCCAGCTCCATGATCTGACGGATCACATCCTGATCGGTGCCATCGACAACCATCTGGATACCGTCTTTCAGAAATGGATGCGGATGATCCATCACCTGGCGTTCCAGTGCAAGCACGCCTGAACGGCGGGCGATTGAGGACATGTCCACCAATTCTTCCATCCACTTGCGCGGATCATTGTCATTACGACCAAAAGCCATGCGCAGTGCTGCCGGAATGGTACGCAGCCGATGAGACGGGAAGCTGGCAACCACTGCAGCAATTGTTCCACCGAATACAATCAGAGCAGCCGTTTTTTGCACGAGGCCGGATAGTTGGCCGCCTTCCCACAAAAAACCGCTGATCACTGCGGCAATCCCGGCTATGATGCCGATAAGTGTCGCAATATCCATAAATTAACCCACTCCTGTCTTTACTTCACGTTTGCATCACATGTACGAACGAGGTATAATTATACGGGAACAAATATTCCTATTACTATAAGTTTTCCCATATGAAAATTCGGGGAACTTCGACAATATATAGTGACTATTATTTTAGACGATAGGGTGAGATACGGCAATGAGCGATATTATAATGAGCGACAAAACGTTCGAGATCGAGTCCGAGTTTTCTCCCCAAGGTGACCAGCCTGCTGCCATTGAAGAACTGGTGCAGGGTGTTCAGGAAGGGAAAAGATATCAGACGCTGCTGGGTGCAACGGGAACGGGTAAAACCTTCACAATTGCGCAGACGATTGCCAAGCTGCAACGTCCCACGCTGATTATTGCCCACAATAAAACGCTGGCAGCACAGCTTGCGAGTGAATTCAAAGAATTCTTTCCAAACAACATGGTTGAGTATTTTGTCAGTTACTACGATTACTATCAGCCAGAAGCATATATTCCGTCTTCCGATACGTATATCGAGAAGGACTCCAGCATCAACGAGGAAATTGACAAGCTGCGTCACGCGGCGACCAGTTCGCTGTTTGAACGCCGTGATGTCATTATTGTAGCGAGTGTGTCCTGTATCTACGGTTTGGGATCGCCGCATGACTACTCCAGCATGCTGCTGTCACTGCGCGTAGGGATGGAGAAGCCGCGCAACCAGATCTTGTCCCGATTGGTCGAGATTCAATATCAGCGGAATGACATCAACTTCGTACGGGGAACATTCCGTGTGCGTGGCGACGTCGTAGAGATTTTCCCGGCATCCAAGGGTGAACATGCCATTCGGGTAGAGCTATTCGGAGATGAGATTGAGAAAATTACGGAAATTGATGTGTTAACCGGAGAACTGATCGGTGAGCGCGATCATATTGCCATCTTCCCGGCATCTCACTTCGTAACCCAGGAAGAAACGATGCGGGTCGCACTCGTCAACATTGAGCGTGAACTGGAAGAGCGGCTTGAAGTGCTGCGCGAACAAGGCAAACTGCTGGAGGCGCAGCGACTGGAGCAGCGTACACGTTATGATATCGAGATGATGAAGGAAGTTGGTTTCTGTTCAGGGATTGAGAACTATTCAGGCCCGCTGACATTCCGTGAACGCGGTGATACGCCTTACACACTGCTGGATTACTTCCCGGACGACATGCTGATCGTTGTCGATGAGTCCCACGTGACCCTGCCGCAGATCCGAGCAATGTACAATGGTGACCAGGCACGGAAGACTGTTCTGGTGGATCACGGATTCCGTCTGCCGTCAGCACTGGATAACCGTCCGCTGAAATTCGAAGAGTTCGAAGAGAAGATGAACCAGATCATCTATGTATCGGCAACGCCAGGACCGTATGAGATTGAGCATACGGATACGATGGTACAGCAGATTATTCGTCCAACCGGTCTGCTTGATCCAGTCATTGAACTTCGTCCGACAAAGGGACAGATCGATGACTTGATCGGCGAGATTAACGACCGGATTGCCAAGGACGAACGTGTGCTTATTACAACGCTGACGAAGAAAATGTCCGAGGACCTGACGGATTACCTGAAGGAAATTGGTATCAAGGTCCGCTATCTGCACTCCGAGATCAAGACATTGGAACGTATGGCGATCCTGCGTGATCTGAGGCTGGGAACATTCCATGTGCTGATCGGGATCAACCTGCTCAGAGAAGGTTTGGATTTGCCGGAGGTTTCACTTGTTGCCATCCTGGATGCCGACAAGGAAGGTTTCCTTCGTTCCGAACGCTCCCTGATTCAAACGATCGGCCGGGCGGCACGGAACAGCGACGGTAAGGTTATTTTGTACGGTGATAAAGTAACCGATTCGATGGATAAAGCAATAAAAGAGACCGAACGACGTCGTGAAATTCAAATCGCATATAACGAGAAGCATGGAATTACGCCACAGACGATCCGCAAAAAAGTGCGTGATGTGATCGAGGCCACCAAGGTTGCCGAATCCAAGAACGAGTATCTTACAGGCGCTGCCGAGAAGATGTCGAAGAAGGAGCGTCAGTCGCTTATTCAGCGTCTTGAGGCTGAGATGAAAGACGCCGCGAAGAACCTGCAGTTTGAGCGTGCAGCCGAGCTTCGTGATGCGTTGCTGGAGCTGCGAGCGGAGTAAATTGATAAATAGATATGCAACAAGAGAACGGCCAGTTGGCCGTTCTCTTGTTGAGTAAAGAACCGGCAAGGAATGACCGATAATTAGTCATGTTGAAAACCTGGAATCAGGTCTATACTGATAGAAATGTTGAAATTGGTTAAAAGGTTTATAGGAATGCACTTGGAAGTCGTGTAGAGGGGAGCCGAGCCGAAGGCAATGGCGACCACCGCGAGCGAGGCGAAGCCGTGAGCGTCTTGGTGTTCAGTGGAGCCGAGCAACAGGCAATGGCGACCTACCGCGAGCGAGGCAGAGCCGTGAGCGCTTGGTGTTTAGTGGAGCCGAGCCAAAGGCAATGGCGACTTACCGCGAACGAGGCAAAGCCGTGAGCGCCCTCTCACAGTAGAGCAGCCTTCCAAGAGACCGGCAACAGGCCGGAATCTTGGAAGAAGCTGCGGGCACACGACACACCTTCACATAGCAAGACCCGACCTCACACCAAGCACAGCCTGTTTCGGGTGTCCAGAGGGCTGCGCCCTATGGGGCCCTCCCTTGGAAGGGAGGGTTTGGGTGGGATCAAAACGCCTTTTAAAAAGGTTGGATTACATTATTGAGAGGATGGATAACCATTGGCGAGCGAGAACATTGTCATTAAAGGTGCGCGAGCGCACAACCTAAAGAACATTGATATTACCATCCCGCGTGACCGTTTTGTCGTACTGACCGGTCTGAGTGGCTCAGGCAAGTCCTCGCTGGCTTTTGATACGATTTATGCCGAAGGACAGCGGCGTTATGTGGAATCATTATCTGCTTATGCACGCCAGTTTCTCGGGCAGATGGAAAAACCGGATGTCGACTCGATCGAGGGCCTGTCACCGGCCATTTCCATCGACCAAAAAACAACAAGCCGCAACCCGCGTTCCACGGTAGGAACAGTTACGGAGATCTACGACTACCTGCGTTTGCTGTTTGCACGTGTGGGACATCCTCACTGTCCGGATCATGGTGTAGAGATTACATCCCAGACCGTAGAGCAGATGGTAGACCGCGTAATGCAGTACCCGGAACGTACCCGATTGCAGATTTTGGCACCGATTATCTCCGGCCGTAAGGGCGAGCACAAAAGTGTATTTGCTGATGTATCCAAGCAAGGCTTCGTCCGTGTGCGGGTAAACGGGGAATTGCGTGATTTGTCTGAAGATATTCAGTTGGAGAAAAATAAAAAGCATACTATTGAAGTGGTTGTTGACCGGATCGTAGTGAAGGAAGATGTACAAGCACGTCTGGCTGATTCCATTGAGACGGCACTTAATCTCTCGGGAGGACAACTGCTGGTAGACATTATGGGTGAAGAAGAACTGCGCTTTAGTTCCAACTTTGCTTGCCCGGTGTGTGGGTTCAGTATTGAAGAGCTCGCACCACGGATGTTTTCCTTCAACAGTCCATTCGGAGCTTGCCCTGATTGTGATGGACTGGGCGTAAAAATGATCGTAGACCCGGATCTGCTCGTTCCGGATCGCAGCAAAACGATTGAAGAAGGTGCGTTTGATGCCTGGACAGGCGGTACGTCCACGTATTATCCGCAGTTCCTGAAGTCAGTATGCGAGCACTTTAATATTCCACAGGATGTACCTGTAGAGGATTTGCCAGCGGATCAGATGAACAAGCTGTTGAATGGTACAGGTTCGGAGAAGGTCCGTTTCCGTTACGAGAATGATTTTGGCCAGCGCAAGGAAGCTATGGTGACCTTTGAAGGGATCGTTAACAATCTGGAACGTCGTTATCGTGAGACGGCATCCGAGGGGATCCGGGAGTTTATTGAAGGTTACATGAGTGCGAAGCCTTGTGGTACCTGCAAAGGAAACCGATTGAAACGGGAAAGCTTGGCTGTTACCATCAACGACCACAACATGGCATATGTGACTGGCCTGTCCATCGGGGAAGCAGGACGTTTCTTCGAATCGCTGCAGCTTAGCGAGAAGGAACAAGCCATTGCCAAACTGATTCTGAAGGAGATTAACAGCCGTCTTGGCTTCCTGGTCAATGTCGGTCTGGATTATCTGACCCTGAGCCGTGCTGCCGGAACATTGTCCGGTGGTGAAGCGCAGCGGATTCGTCTCGCTACCCAGATTGGTTCCAGCCTGATGGGCGTGCTGTACATTCTCGATGAGCCGAGTATCGGTCTGCATCAACGGGATAATGATCGTCTGATCTCCACACTTGCTCACATGCGGGATATTGGTAACACGCTGATTGTCGTGGAGCATGATGAAGACACGATGCTGGCAGCCGACTACATTATCGACATCGGTCCAGGCGCAGGTATTCATGGCGGTACCGTCATGTCACAGGGTACACCGGAAGAGATTATGAATGACGAGAACTCACTGACTGGGCAGTACCTGAGCGGACGCAAGTTTATTCCTGTACGGACGGAACGCCGCAGTGTAGGAGATCGCTGGCTGGAAGTGCGGGGGGCGAAGGAAAATAACCTGAAGAACCTGAATGTGAAAATTCCGGTGGGTGTATTTACTGCAGTCACAGGTGTATCCGGATCAGGTAAATCGACACTGATTAATGAAATTCTGTACAAAACGCTCGCACGGGATCTGAACCGTGCACGTGTGCGCCCTGGACAGCACAAAGAGATCCGGGGTCTGGAACATATTGATAAAGTCATCGATATCGACCAGTCGCCAATCGGCCGTACACCGCGTTCCAACCCAGCTACGTACACCGGTGTCTTTGATGATATTCGGGATCTGTTTGCACAGACGAATGAAGCCAAAGTTCGTGGTTACAAAAAGGGTCGGTTCAGCTTCAATATCAAGGGCGGACGCTGTGAAGCTTGCCGCGGAGATGGAATTATCAAGATCGAGATGCACTTCCTGCCCGATGTCTACGTCCCTTGTGAAGTCTGCAAAGGGAAACGGTACAACCGGGAAACCCTTGAAGTTAAATATAAAAACAAAAATATTGCGGATGTACTCGAAATGACAGTTGAAGATGCTACACAATTTTTCGAGAACATTCCGAAGATTCATCGCAAAATGCAGACATTGCTTGATGTAGGTCTGGGTTATATTAACCTTGGTCAACCTGCAACGACCTTGTCTGGTGGTGAAGCCCAGCGTGTGAAACTAGCTTCCGAGCTGTATCGTCGCAGTACAGGCAAAACAATCTACATTCTGGACGAGCCTACAACAGGTCTGCATGTCGATGATATTGATCGTCTGCTTAATGTACTCCACCGTCTGGTGGATTCGGGTGAATCGGTACTCGTGATCGAGCATAATCTCGACGTTATCAAAACCGCCGATTATATCGTGGATCTGGGTCCTGAAGGTGGTAGCGGCGGCGGAACGATCGTGGCGACAGGGACACCGGAGGATATTATTAAGGTGGAAGCTTCGTATACAGGCAGGTACCTCAAACCGGTATTGGAGCGCGACACGGAACGAAGCAAGACGCTGCAATTGACGGAGTAGGTAGTACGATATGGTTCATTGAAATCAAATATAGAATGAGTGACCATCCACCCTACTTGATTCAAGTACCATTTACTTATCGGTGTCTTGGCGACAAGCCGAGCCGGAACGTAAATTGTTGATTAGCTAACTAGGGTGGATATCTCTATAATCAATAACCCTTCTTTTGATGAAGGGTGAGGTATTTATTTTCTGATGAGTGCCTTGCTCTATTCAAAAGAGGGGTTATTCCTTTTTTCGCTGAAGTTAGCATAATAGTTATTTCATTGAAAGTGTTTACATATGAGGTGGGGCAGGCATTGCAACGATCCGAGTTCGAACTGGATTTTTTTCATTTTTCTGGATGATAGGGCTTGCATTACTAGCAGGGGACAGATAACATAGAGGAAGATATTAGGGTATGCGTTAGCTGTTCAACTATGGTGAGGGGGGTCTGTCTATCCATGCTGTTTGCAGAAGCTGCCACGGCGAGTACATCCAATTTTAATGCATTTGATATTTTTGTCATTCTGTTTACAATCATTATTTTTATTGGTGTGGTTCGTCTCCTTCGAGCACCGAAGAAGAATCTGTTTGCGATCGGATTTGCAGTAGTCAGTCTGCTTGTCTTCCTAATGACGGACTATGCAATGATTAAGAACTGGTTTAGTTAGGGTGTTCAGAAAATAGCAAACGGAAACAGACAAAACACTTTCCAGGTAAATGGCGGAAGGTGTTTTTTTGTGTGCTTGATGGGCATGTGTGAAGCCATGTTTTTACGAGTAAAAGTAGGACTGAAAACATTTGTACAGGAAGAATATGTATGATAAATTGGAGGATACCGGTATAGCAGATGATAGAGACAAGAAATCCATAGAGTTGGATGCTAGGATGGATGCATAACGGAGGATATATGGAGAGGGCTAGGTGAAAAGATGAGATCGTTGGGGAAAAAATGCGTGGCGGTGTGTATGGCTGCTGTACTCGCGGTGAGTGTTGCGTCTACGGCTGGAGCAGCAGAGCAGGCAGCTGGCATGAAGGCCAAAGTCGTCGACGGACAAGTGTATGTCAGTGCAGCTGATTTGGTCAAGTCCATCGGTGGGAATGGACAGTATGATGCAAAAACGGGAACCTATCAGTACAAGGGGAATGAAGCCATTCCTAAAGTAATTGAGAAGGTGTCACCTTCTGTTGTTGGTATCATTGGCAAAGCGGATGCAGGGCAGGAAGGGGTCACGACAGACCGCTATAACCTGGCTCATGGGACCGGCGTGATTATACGCTCCAATGGCTGGATTGTGACCAACGCACATGTGGTGGACGGGTTAAGCAACGCCTTGGTTGTGACGACCGATGGCAATACATATAAAATTACGAAAACATACAGCGATCCACTGAGTGATCTGGCGCTCATCAAAATTAATGCCAAATCGCTTAAACCGGCGACGTTCGCCAAAGCTTCCCAAACTTCAGTCGGCGAGACAGTTGTCGCTATTGGTACACCCATCTCCTTCTCCCTGCGAAATTCGGCAACTGTGGGTGTCATTAGTGGCCTGAATCGCGGAGTTGAGGCAACCTATCGTTTGATTCAGACGGATACAGCCATTAACCCGGGGAACAGCGGAGGACCGCTCGTTAACCTCAAGGGGGAGGTTGTTGGCATTAATTCCATGAAGTTTTCAGCGGTGGGTGTCGAGAATATGGGATTTTCGATTCCTGTGGATACCGTTCAATATATTATCAATCAGTTTTTTGAATACGGCAAAATCAAACGGGCAAGCCTCGGTCTGCAGCTCGAAGAGAGCTGGTCTGCGATTGTAGGTCTGCCTACGGACGATCCGCTCACAATCACGGGTGTGCTGTCCAGTGAAGCGAAGAAAGCCAAGATTCAGGAAGGAGACGTGTTATACAGCGTAGCAGGTACGCGTGTCTCTTCCGTTGTGGATATTAATGAGCTGCTCAAGAAATATGTACCCGGGCAAAAGGTGAAACTGCTGATGCAATCCGATGGTGATATCGTCACACGTACATTGGTGCTTGCGGATCGTGCAGATATCCAAGAGGAGGATGTAGAGCTGTTTCCGGTAGATGAAGAACAATAAAGCCCGGTGAACGACCCGGATCAGAGAGGACGATGGAACGGAATGAAGAAGTCATTTTTACGTGTGCTGTGCACAGGGGTGTTGACCGGGATGCTGACCATGGGTGCTGTAATGCCTGTATGGGCAGCTGAATATACAACGAAAGAGCTGCGGATCCAAGCGGGAAGCACGAGCGCCTACATCAACGGCAGCAAGCAAGCGATCGCCAAACCGTATAAGGTTAAGGGTGTGACGATGGTGCCTGTCGGTGTCTTCAAGAAGGCGTTTGGCAGCGAAATTCGGCTGGAGAATAATGATGTCGTCAAAGTGAAGGAAGGCCCGCATACGGTCACCTTAACGATTGGCAGCTCCATTGCTTGGGTGGATGGGGTCAAAAAAGAAATGGGTGCCGCTCCCAAAATGGTGAATGGCGTGCTTATGGTTCCGCTTCGTCCGGTAGCTGCCGGCATTGGAGCGACACTCGCTCCAAGCAGTTCCGGGGAAGTGGTCATTCGATTACTGCAAACGGATGATTCCGTGGATGAAGATGAGGGCGGCATCGATCTCGACGCAGGCAAAACGAGAATCGGCAACAGTTATTACGGCTGGTCCATTAATTACCCGGCAGATCTGATGGTTTTGCAAACAGGTGAGCAGGAGCGGATGATGACGTTTGGCTCGGCGGACAGCAGTTACTACCTTGAGGTGTATGTTAGCGACCAGGATGTAGCTCTGGATTCGGATGACATGCTGCAGCAGCTGGTGCAGGAGGCCAAGCAGTCGGGGGATACGGTGCTGGACCGGGAATCCGTTGCCAAAGGCAAAACGCCTTATGCTCGGATCGTGGTTAAAGATACGGACGGCATGTTATGGGAGATGCGCCAGTACATTAATAATGGGCGTCAATATGACGTTTACCTGGCGGATTACGATGCGATGAACTACAAGGATCTGAACAAACGTGCCGCGTTCCTCAACTCATTCCAGCCTACCTACGTGCAATCGGACCGGACCATTAAGGATCTGTCCACCGTCGATAATGGCATGCGTTCCGCATGGAATGACGATTACGGCATCGAACTGAGTGTCCCGGCAGGCTGGTCGATGGACAACACACAGATGACTTATGAATCCAAAGATGGTGCGTTTCTGCAACTGCGCGTGACCTCAGCGCCAGCTGGGGCAACCGTAAAAGACTGGAGCGGTCAACTGGACAAGTGGATGCGAGAAACGTTCACACCTGAAAGTTATGAACCGATTCGTTCGTATACCATTGATGTTTCCGGCGAAACGGCGGAGGTCAATGAGTTCCGTTATAACTTCGGTGACGGATGGCAGACGGAGTTCGATGTACTTTTGCAGAAAAACGGCTATCGCTATTACGCCGAATACACATTCCCTGAGGAGCAGACTCAGGATCGGGAATGGTTTGAGCGGGTGATGAATAGTGTGGTGATTGATTTTGATACCGTCTCCGATAACTTCGGGCAACTGGATGAAGATCCGTATTTGACCGATAAAACGAAGACTTTAACGCGTACCTCCAAACGATACCATTATAGCGTCGACATTCCGCGTTACTGGACGGCTTATAATGACCGATTCGAGTATTCTCCCGTTGTTTATACGTTCACAGGTGGCCAGTTCTCCATTGGCGTGAACGAGGATCAATCGGTCGAAATGACGGTCAGCCAGCTGAGAGAAGCTTATGAGGAAGCTGCGAAAACGCGGAAAAACTTCAAGCTGCTGAACAGTGGGGAAACGACCATTGCTGGTGTTCCGGCGTTCTCCTTCACGTATCATGAACTGGACAATGGCGTGCCGTATACCGGGCAGCAGATCGTCTTTGAACAGAATGGAATGACGTATACCATAACGACGGGACTGAATGATGCCAACAAAACGGATGTGCAGACCGCAGCGCTGGAAAAAGCCGTGAAATCATTTACTTTTACAAAATAATGTAGTGAATGCCGGAGGGTCAGAGACCTTCCGGTTTTTTCGTTGTGAGATGGAAATGATTCTAACATTTACACGAGAACGAGAGTGTAGAACTAATCTGAAGAAGTGAAGCTGAAAGCTTTCTGAAAGAAAGCTGCATCGGAAGCATAAGCCCCGCGTTTATCACTGGATTTTACCCTTTTTAAGGGAATCAAAAAAATCCGGGGATAACAGCGATCGGAAGATGGTACTGCAATCGGAGTGGTAAAGTGTAAAATTATAAGTCAGCAGATGGAAATGAAAATGGTAAACGGTTTTTTCAGGAAAGCGTAGAAGAGTGAGTGCAGAAGTGGTACAATATCTTAGTTCAGGAGTTATGATTGCTGATCTGATAAATAAAGATGACTGTAGGCTTGGGAATCAGGCAATACAGACATAATGTATAGATATAGCGATACAGTGACAATGCAGGCGTACGGGATGAAGGTACAGGCTAAACGTATGAGGAAACAGGGATGAAATCCGGCGAAGGCCGGTTATGGGGAGGATCTACATGAAAACAGCAACATTACGAAGAGAAGACGTCGAGCTACTGGCACCTGCAGGTGACTGGGATTGTATGCGTTCGGCCGTGGCCAATGGCGCGGATGCGATTTTCTTCGGAGTCGAAAAGTTTAATGCACGGGCACGCGCGAACAATTTCCGGATGGAAGAATTGCCGGAGATTATGGCGTTTTTGCACAGTTATGGCGTAAAAGGGTTCTTGACCTTTAATATATTGATTTTTGAAAATGAATTGGCGGATGCAAAGGAACTGATCGACGCATGTGTCGATGCTGGTGTAGATGCCGTGATCGTACAGGATTTGGGCTTGGTGAAACTGATTCGCGAGATCTCACCGGATTTCCCGATTCACGGTTCCACTCAAATGACGATTACATCACCGGAAGCGGTCGAGTTTACGAAGCCGTTTGATATGGAGCGTGTCGTTCTTGGACGGGAGAACAACCTGAAGCAAATTCAGAAGATTGGTGAACAGGCGAAGCTTCCAATGGAAGTATTCGTGCATGGTGCACTTTGTGTATCCTATTCGGGACAATGTCTGACCTCCGAGATGTGGGGCGGACGTTCTGCCAACCGCGGTGAATGTGCACAGGCTTGCCGTTTGCCATATGACTTGATGATCGACGGAGAGCATAAGCCGATGGGTGATGTCGCATACCTGCTGTCTCCGAAGGATCTGGCTGCCATTGACCTGATGCCGGAACTGATCGAAGCAGGCGTAACTTCCTTCAAGATCGAAGGACGTCTCAAAACCCCGGAATACGTGGCGAACGTGGTTAGCAAATACCGCAAAGCAATTGACCGTTACTTCGACGGTGACAATACGCCACCAAGCAAGGAAGAAATCCGTGAGCTGCAGCAAAGCTTCTCCCGCGGATTCACACATGGTTTCCTGGACGGTACGAACAACAAACAGCTGGTTGACGGTACATTCCCGAAAAGCCGTGGTGTCTACCTCGGTCGTGTGGATCAAGTTCTGCGTGACGGTGTTGTGTTGAAGCTGGATGCACCTGTGAAGCGTGGAGACGGCATTGTATTCGATGCTGGAGACCCAACGCAGAAGGAAGAAGGCGGACGGGTATACGATGTACGTCGCAAAGGTGTGAAAATCGAAGGCGAAGCCGGTGAAGGCTGGATCGTGGACATCGTCCCAGGCCGCAGTGACGTGGATCTGCGCCGCGTGAAGGTTGGCGACAAAGTGTGGAAAACGAATGACCCTGCGCTGGACAAACGTCTGCGTCAGAGCTTCGAGACTGAGAAGCCGTACCGTGTATTCCCGGTAAAAGTAAAAGTGATCGGCAGCCCAGGGCAGCCGCTTAGCACTTGGTGGACAGACGTGCAGAAGGGCACGACCGTCCGGATCGATTCCGAGATGGAACTGGACATTGCCCAGAAGCGTCCAATGACCTATGAATTGCTCGAGGAGCAATTCGGACGTCTGGGCGGCACCGTGTTCCAGCTGGAAGAGCTTGACGTCAACCTGCACGGTGACGTCATCATCCCGATGCGCGAGCTGAATAACATTCGCCGTCAGGCGGTGGAACAGCTCGCAGGCGAGCGCCCTAAACCGCCCGTCTACGTGAAACGGGCGGTAGAAGTTTACGGCGATGCGGTTAAACCGGCATCGCCAGTGGCTCGCGGTCAAGCGGAGCTGACCGCGCTCTGCCGCAGCCTGCCTCAAGTCGAGGCAGCGCTGGAAGCGGGTGTCGGCATGATCTACGCCGACTTCGAGTTTATCAAGCAGTTCCCGGCAGCCGTAGAAGCCGTACATGCCGCTGGCCGCAAGATTGCCTTGGCAACACCGCGTATTCACATGCCTGGCGAGAACGGATACCACAACAACATCCTGCGTCTGAAGCCGGACGCTGTGCTGGTACGTAATACAGGTGCGCTGTACTTCTACCTGCGCCACCGGATGGAGAACCCGGATGCGATTCATCCGGAACTGATTGGTGACTTCTCATTGAACATTGCCAACCATAAGGCTGTTGAACTGTTCCTGGAAGCAGGCTGTGACTGGATTACGCCATCCTATGACCTGAACATTCAACAAATGGTTGATCTGCTTGGTAATTCCCGTACAAGCCAGACCGAAGTGGTTATTCATCAGCATCTGCCGATGTTCCATACAGAGCACTGTGTGTACTGTACGTTTATGAGTGAAGGAACGGATTACACGAACTGTGGACGGCCTTGTGAAGAACAGCGTGCATCCCTGCAAGACCGGATTGGCATGTCTCACCCGGTACGTGTGGATGAAGGCTGCCGTAATACCGTTTATAACGCAGTGGAACAGTCGGGTGCCGAGTACCTGACCAACTTCATGGACCTGGGTGTATCCCGTTACCGCGTCGAGTTCCTGGAAGAGACGCCGGAGCAGGTTATGGAGGTTATTGATCTGTACAACCGTGCACTTCGCGGCGAGATCAGCGGTACACAAGTGTGGAAAACATTGAAAGCAACCAACCAACTGGGCGTTACGCGTGGTCAATTGGTGAAATAATAGGATCGTAGGCTGCAACGATTAGGACGGCAAGCATAATAGCAAGTAACAGGTTACAAGCATGAAGCAACCCCAAACTCTGCTTTACGGAGCTCTTGGGGTTTTTTCTGTAAAAGGGACAGGTGGATTGAGAGATATCATACCCGTCAGAACGCATAAGGAGGCGAAATACGTGGCGCCATTCACCATGATGGATATCAAATTGCTGTGCGGGGTCACGGCATTTAAACGAGGGGAAGCCTATAACCAGTCCGGCAGGGTGAGCAATCTGATTGTAAGTGACGATCAGCGTCATTATGAAGCCATGGTGCGTGGCACGGAACGATATCAGGTGAAGGTGGATTTGGACGAAAAAGGGGAAGTTGAGGCAGGCTGCACCTGTCCAGGCGATGGCCGGTATTATGACTATTGCAAACATGTCGCTGCAGTTCTGCTGGCGATTCATGAATGGGGTGAGCAGCAGGAGCTTAAAGCTGCCGGTACCAGTAGTTCTCGGGAGTCATCCAAACCTTCTTCAGGGAATCCTTCTGGGTTCGGTAAAGGCTCCGCTTCCAGGGTAGGTACGTTGGTGGAAGAGAAGGAGTGGGAGCGTCCCAACTCTCCTTCAATCT
The DNA here is from genome assembly GCF_058789975.1 of Paenibacillus sp. FW104-T2. NCBI lineage: Bacteria > Bacillati > Bacillota > Bacilli > Caryophanales > Paenibacillaceae > Paenibacillus > Paenibacillus sp. FW104-T2. The sequence continues at coordinate 61,380 of NZ_JBYTCE010000025.1, forward strand.
TAGACTCGGCTAGGGATTACAATCCGGAACGACACGAAGGTCCAAGTACAAAACGGTATACGGAGTCCAGTACGAGTACAACATCTCATTCTTTTGCACAAAAGAATAGAACCTCCGCTTTCGGGCTTAATTCCGCTGCTGATGCGGATCATCAACCGGTTGCCCATTTTGCCCAGGCAGGCCGCCCAAGCTCAGCCCCGGGGTGGGGTCGTTCGGCAGATAAGCCTTCGTATCGCACAGCTGACCAGATTCTGTCCATCTTTGCCAAGGAACGCAGTCCCTTACATGCGGGGGAACGTAAATATACGGCACCTGTCACCCGCTCATCGCTGCGAGAAGAGCTTCAGGTTCAGTTTATATGCAAGCTCGTTCAGGTTCACAAAGGGGGAGCCAAGCTCGCGCTGGAGCTTAAGGTCGGAAGTAAACGGCTATACGTGGTGCAAAAGGTGAAGCAATTCCTGAACTGCGTCGAGAAGGGCGAGCCGATGTCGTTTACCAAACTGTTTTTCTATGATCCTTCCATGCATTATTTCAGCCCCCAGGATCAGGAGATTCTATCCATGCTGATTCGTATGAGGCAGAGCGAGGAAGCGTATCGTGAATCCATCTCCGGTTATCTGGGTGCTTCGGATGGCCGGGATATATTGATTGCGCCGCTGGTGTGGAAACCGCTGCTGGAATTGCTGCTTCAGGCCGACAGCCGGATGGAAGGTACCGGACTCGCGAACGGACCGCTCGCGTTGGGTGAAGGTGCACTGCCTTTGTTTTATCGGATTGCCCAGGGGGACAATGAGGGGTATCAGCTCGAGATTTCAGGTTTACGCGAGTTGATTCTTCTTCCGGCCTATGATGCTGCTGTGGTCGAAGGACAACTTCACATGCTGGAGCCGATGCAGATGCGCAGTCTGGAAGACTTGAGCAGGGCGCTCACTTCGTATGGGATTAAGGAAAGCATCGACATTTCATCTCAGCAAGTCGATGAGTTCGTGCAGCATGTGGTGCCGGAACTGCGTACGCTTGGACATCTGTCGATCGACGCCCAGGTGCGTGAACGAATTGCTGAGCCGGAGCTGGCGCCGAAGCTCTACATTGATTTTTACCGGGAACGGATCACTGCGCGTCTGGAGTTTGATTATGGTGTAATGGTGATTAACCCGCTGGCGGAGTATCTGATCGATGAAGAAGAGAAAAAGGTTATCCTGGTGCGTGATCGCCATGCCGAGCGAAACATTATTGAGCGACTGGATCGTTCCTTCCTGGAACGGGAAGGCAGCGTGTGGGCAAGTGAACGTGAAGATGCCATCTATGATGTAATGTATCATTTGGTGCCTGAATTGGAGAAACAGGTGGACATCTATGTCCCGAATGCCGTGAAGGCCATGATGCCATCCTATCCCACCCCTCCCAAAGTTCGAGCAGATCTCGGGAAAGGACTGGACTGGCTGGAGATTTCGTTTGAAATGGAAGGCGTGAACGAGCAGGAACTTCAAGAAATCATGCGCAGCATTGTGAAAAAGAAACCGTATTTCCGCTTGCGCAGCGGTGTCTTTCTATCGCTTGAAAATGAAGGAGCAGACAGCTTCGCCCACATGGCGGATTCGCTGGGACTGGGAGCGGACGATATCAAAGGCAGCCACATTCGGCTGCCAGCCGTTCGAGCGTTACAGCTTCCGGGCCGGGAGGAGGTTTCTGGACATGTGAAGTGGGGAGGTTCCCTGAAGCGTTTCCTGGATGACCTTCGTGATCCCGAGCGGATGGATTTTGCAATGCCGAACGGACTCGCTCCCGTGCTGCGGGATTATCAGGCCAGTGGATATCAGTGGCTGCGCACACTCGCTTATTATCGTTTTGGCGGGATCCTGGCAGATGATATGGGACTTGGCAAAACGTTGCAAAGTATCGCGTATATCACGGCTGAACTAAGTGAGAACCCGATTTTAGACGGAGATGTTGGAAGATCAGATCGTTACGGGAAAAATGGGATACTGCGAGAGGGTGCTTCAGAGCCTGCTTATTCAGGGATTGATCCTGTAACCGGATTGCCATGGGATGAAGCGTCTCTGGTAGGGCTGGGGGGGAATTCCCATGCATCGGGAATATCGCAGGATGGCTTAACCATTCAAAGCCAAGCGACCCATCCCCCTGTGCTTGTCGTCGCACCTGCTTCGTTGACCTACAATTGGGCGAATGAATTTGCGCGTTTTGCCCCGCATTTACGCGTTCTTATCGCTGCAGGGCAAAAAGAAGAACGAGCCAATATGCTGGCTGACATGGACCAGGCGGATGTAATAGTAACATCCTATCCGCTGCTGCGTCGAGATCTCGAAACATATCTGGGGAGAACATTCCATACGCTTATTCTGGATGAGGCTCAGGCGATCAAAAATTCTTCCTCTCAGACGGCACAGGCCGTCAAGCAGATTCAGGCACCGCGGCGCTTTGCGCTCACAGGAACGCCTGTAGAGAACTCGCTGGATGAGCTGTGGTCCATTTTTGAAGCGATATTTCCCGGTCTGTTTCCAAGCTATCGCAGATTCCGAGACCTGCCGCCGGAGCGCATTGCCCGGATGGTTCGTCCGTTCATTCTCCGCCGCCTGAAGAAGGACGTGCTCGAAGAACTGCCGGATCGTATTGAGACGGTACAGCGCTCTGAGCTAACGGTGGAGCAGAAGAAACTGTATGCCGCCTACCTCTCCCAGCTTCAGGATGAGACATCCAAGGATATGGAAGAGAACGGTTTCCAGAAGAATCGGATCAAAATACTTGCAGGCATCACCCGTTTACGTCAGCTGTGCTGTCACCCGGCTCTGTTTGTGGATGGCTACCAGGGAGACTCAGGCAAAATGGAGCAGCTGCTCGAAACGGTTCAGGATTGTCTCGCGGCAGGCAAGCGGATCCTGATCTTCTCCCAATTTGCAAGCATGCTGAATCTGATTCGGCAGACACTGGCCGCGCAGGGCAGGAATCTGTTCTATCTGGACGGCCAGACACCGTCTCAGAGCCGCGTCGACATGTGCCGCAGATTCAACGAGGGGGAAGGCGAGCTGTTCCTGATCTCAATGAAAGCTGGCGGTACTGGGCTGAACTTAACGGGTGCAGATACCGTCATATTATATGATCTGTGGTGGAACCCCGCAGTCGAAGAGCAAGCTATTGGACGTGCCCATCGGATGGGGCAGAAGCAAGTCGTTCAGGTTATTCGTCTGATTACGGAAGGTACGATCGAAGAGAAGATTCTGGAATTGCAGCAGCGGAAGAAGGATCTGATTGCGGAAGTGATCGAACCGGGGGATGGGGGATCAACCACCTTATCTGAGCAGGATATCCGAGAGCTGTTGATGGTATAATGAAGTCCAATCATATTGGAGTTTTCCATCATTAAATATATTAAAATATGACTCTATCTAGCAAAGGAGTGGGTTCTGCTGCGAATCCGCAAAGCCATTATTCCGGCTGCCGGGCTGGGTACCCGGTTTCTGCCTGCAACCAAGGCCATGCCGAAGGAAATGCTGCCCATCGTCGACAAGCCGACAATTCAGTACATTATCGAAGAAGCGGTAGCTTCAGGTATTGAAGATATCATTATCGTTACAGGTAAAGGGAAGCGGGCCATCGAGGACCATTTCGATTATTCGTTTGAACTGGAACAGAATCTGGCAGGCAAACAGAAGTGGGATTTGCTGAACGAAGTTCGCAAACCTTCTGATATGGCAGATATCCACTATATCCGGCAAAAAGAACCGAAGGGCCTCGGCCATGCCATCTGGTGCGCTCGCAAGTTTATTGGGAACGAACCGTTTGCTGTCCTCCTCGGGGATGACATCGTGGAATCCAAGCAGCCTTGTTTGGGGCAGATGATTGAGGTCTATGACGAGCTGCAATCCCCGATCGTAGGGGTACAACCGGTCGACTGGAGCGAAGTATCCCGTTATGGAATCGTAGACGGAGAGGTCATATCTCCTACCGATGATCGTGTATTCCGTGCACGCCGTTTAATCGAGAAACCGAAGACGGAAGACGCACCTTCGAACCTAGCCATCATGGGACGGTATATTCTTACACCCGATATTTTCGATATTCTTGGTCAGCAGTCTGCCGGTGTCGGAGGGGAGATCCAGTTAACGGATGCCTTGTCCCGCTTGAATGACCAGCGGCAGATCCTTGCCTATCATTTTGATGGTCTGCGTCATGACGTTGGGGAGAAGCTAGGCTTTATTGAGACGACTATTCATTATGCGCTTCAGCGCCCGGATTTGCGTGACGATTTGTTGGACTACCTGAAGAAGATTGTGTCGTCGAATTAACTTGCTTCTAAAGGATTAGAGAAAAAAGGTTTGCCCATCTAGGGCAAACCTTTTTTAGTGTAAAATATTATTAGTAGAATCGTTAGGACACTTTTTTTGTTAGAAGTTCAGTTCAGCAATCTGTTTAATTTCGTCGGCCTCATTCGGTGCAACAGCAATAAGCTTATCATATACCGCTTGATCCTGTTGTCCATCCTTTGCCAGAGCGGCAAGGTACCAACGAGCAATTTCACGATTGGACGCATCGGAAAGATCCTCAGCAATTCCATTCTTAAGGATAGTTGCAGCTCCGGCAGAATCGTTTGACATGTATCTCATTTTTCCTGCATTCAGAATCATTGTTGGAGTAAGCTCGAATGGCTGTCCTTGAAGCTGTCCTTCAGGGAGAGTCTTGAGATGTTCTACGCCATCAACAACATGTTGGTAAGCATCCAAACCAGATGTGAAGTAGGATTCTTTCTTAGCTGTATCGCCTTGTCCGAGTGCCTGATATCCAAGATCGAATGAGCGGCTGATCAGTGTTTCATACCAATCCATATCCCAGATATAGTTGTTGGCATATTCTTTTTGGAGAGCGTATTCTTGGTCACTATCACCTTTAAGCTCATAGAGCTGGATCAGCTGTTTAACCATACTTTTGTTGTACGGCTCTGCTTGTAGTCCTTTTTGCAGCAGATCTACGCCTGCCGTATAGAACTGCTCATTTTGTGTCTGTTGGAAACCTTGTTGATATAGTGAAGCTAGCGTCAACAGAGAGTCAGAGTGTGTACTACGTATTGCCAAGTCCTTATCAAGTGCAGCTTTAATTTCTTCAAAGGATTGGCTGGTTTGCGCAACTTCCTTGGCTTCTTTTGCATATTGATTTGCTTGCAAGAAGCGGACGGATACAATCAATAGTATGATGATTAATACTCCGGCGATCGCGGTATAGATCCCTCGTGCAGCAGATGGGCTTATCTTCAAACGTTTAACAGGCCGTGGTTCAATTGCGGCTGCCATACCTCCAAATCCGATAAACACCAGCATGCCGATGAAAACATAACTCATATTGAAATCGAGTAGACTCAGTACCAGAATAGTCATAGACAAAATGAAAAATATAAAATGAGACTCTCTTTCGCTTTCATCTCTTCGCAAGTAGCTGCGAACGTATTGATAGAAGATGTAGAGAATAAATGCCATGAAAGTGATAAATCCGATGAATCCGACTTCTACCAGATACTGCATGAAGAAGTTATGTGCTTGGGCACTTACATAAGGATTGTTTTGATATTTTTCGTATAGTGCAGTCCAAGCGCCACCGCCAGCACCAATCAAAGGATAGTCTGTAATAACCTTGGCGGCATCTTTGTAGAAAGTGAGTCGTTCCAGAACACTGTGCTGTTGGAAGTTGATGTTTTCAAGACGCGTACTGATGCTGTCCGGCAAAATGTTGCGAACGCTGGTACCTAACAGAAGTACTGCTGCAATAATGGCAAGTAGTGCTGAGCCAAGCGGGATCCAGAGGCTTGAGCCTTTGCGTTTACCCCAGGTTTGTAGTTTCATCTCCATCTTGGTAGCGAGCCAACGTTGGATCAACCAGATGATGAATGCCACAACGAGGGATGCGGCAATCAGATAGATCCAACCCTTAGTTGCAAGTCCAGTAGAGAACTGTTGTTGTAATTCGAGCCCAGCGGTACTGACCGGGTTCAGGATGGCAATCGTACCAATTCCCGAAATGGCAAGATAAATGAACCATAAGATTTGTTTTGCTGGTTTAAGTAATAACAGGATGATCACGAACACAATTGGCATCATTACAAGTCCTGTCCGCGATAGTGTAAGCAACAGGGATAGCAAGATGGGAACAAGCATGAAGCCATGGACCAACTGCATGTAAACCTTTTTTGTACGGATCAGGCTAAAGATGCTAATGAACAGAAAAGCCATCAAGAACGCTGCGTATGTATTCGGGTACTGGAATACGGAAGCAAGCCGCGGACCGTTGGCATCATTCCAGATCGCCTGGTTGTAAACTCCATTGACTACACCTGAAGAGAACCATCCAACCAGCTTGCCGGCGAAGCTGAATGCACCAAACCAATTCAATAGACCAAATCCGACAATTACATATGCAATTCCTATTAAGGAAGATTGTATGATATGATTAATTTTGTGATTTTTGAGCATATACATAGCCATTATAAAGATCATGGCGTAAATACATTGGACTAGGACCATATTTACAGCCAAATAATCAGATGCTGCACTAATAAGTGACACTACGTAGGTAAGGGGAAGTAAAATAACGGCGAACTTAAGCCAGTCTTGCTGAGTTTTCAACTCGATTCGCTTACAATAGACAGCTGTCCAAATTATAAATAGTACAGCCGTAATTGCTACTGCCCAATAAATGGGGCCCTCAAATTGAAGTAATTGTCCATTGAATAACGCAACTTGGAAAGTAGACCAGAGTAAAAGTAAGGAGAGCCCTATGGTTAAGAGCCGCAATAATGATAAAGGTGAGTCGATTGATTCTTTACTCGAGGTCTTATTTTGTTTTCCGTATACTGGATTCGACAAGATATGATTCTCCTTTTTTTATAGATACGACAATAGTTTAGCACAATTCGATTTGTTGAGGCTAATTCCACGTTGGATTCTCCATTCTAAAATACGATTTTTATAAGGTGGGAATATGGATAAATATTCAGTTTACTTTCATAATTTTAAAAAGTATAACTATCTTCTAGCATTACTAACCCGTAACCACATTAGTAAAAAGTACAGGGGATCTATACTAGGCATATTTTGGAGCCTCCTTAATCCCTTGCTGCAGATGGTTATACTTACTTTGATTTTTTCGTCTTTATTTGGGAATCAAATTGACAATTTTCCGCTATATATGATTTCTGCTAGGTTAGTTTTTGAATTTTTTTCAACAGCCACTAATGGAACCATGAAGTCTATCGTGGATTCTTCTGACCTTATAAAAAAAGTTTATATTCCTAAATATTTGATTACAATTTCTAAAGTCTTGGCAGAATTTATAATTTTTTTAATATCACTGATCGATTTACTGGTTGTTATGTTTATCACAGGGACAGATGTAACCATTAATTTTATTTATGTACCGTTATATCTGGTATTACTTTTAATTTTTACGACGGGTGTAAGCTTAATGCTCTCAACAATAACAATTTTTTTCAGAGATGTTGAACATCTTTATGGTGTGTTTGTCATGACTCTAATGTATTTTTCAGCAATTTTTTATCCAGCAGATATTGTTCCGGAAAAATACAGATTTATACTGGAACTGAATCCGATCTATCAATTTATCAGTGGATTTAGACAAATCGTTTATTACGGACAACCTATTGAATTGGATAATATAGTGTATTGTTTTGTTGCTGGAGTTTTAAGTTTAGTAATTGGACTCTTCGTTTTTGAAAAGAATCAACATAAATTTATATTGCATGTATAGGGTGATGACATGGAGGAACTATCAATAAAAATTGAAAATGTAACAATGACTTACAAACTGACTGAAGAGAAGATTGACAGTTTTAAAGAGTTCTTTGTCAAATTTGTAAAAAGAAAAATAAAGTACAAAGAATTCCATGCGGTAAAGACCTTGAACTTAGAAGTGAAAAAAGGTGAACGTCTAGGAATCATAGGTCACAATGGTGCTGGGAAAAGTACTCTATTGAAACTGATATCTGGAGTTATAAAACCTACATCAGGGAGAATTATTGTAGATGGGACTATTGCTCCCTTATTAGAGCTAGGTGCTGGTTTTGATCCAGACCTTACAGGAACGAGAAATATATATTTGAATGGCGCAATACTAGGAAGAAACAAGAAGTTTTTAGATGAAAAATTTAATGAGATAATTGAATATGCCGATTTAGGTGAATTTATTAATGTACCCGTTAAAAACTATTCATCAGGGATGCGTGCACGACTAGGATTTGCTGTGGCTACCCAGATCAATCCGGATATTCTTATTGTAGATGAAATTCTGGGTGTTGGTGACCAAAATTTTAGAGATAAAAGTACAGCAAAGATGAAAGAGATGATCAATAGTGGTAAAACTGTATTGCTGGTATCACATAGTTTGGATCAAATTCAGGAACTGACGGAAAAGGTCGTTTGGCTTCAAAATGGAGAAATAAGAGAGTACGGGGATTCCTCACTAGTTTGTGAGAATTACAAAAAGTACATGAGTGGTCCGGAAGGCAAGCGTTCGAGAACGATCTAATGAAATATTTAATTAGAAAGACGAGCACTGGGTTTTATATAAAAACTTAATGTGCTTTGGGGGAACGATATAATGAATACGATTTTGGAAGAGGAAATGAAAGTATTATATAATCTAGTTGATCAGCATCAAACGGTTTCCTTTGATGTTTACGATACTGCTGTATTAAGGAATGTACTTTATCCTATTGATATATTTGAAATTGTTCAAAGAAAAATATCAGGAGAAGGAATAGTCTTTAACAATTTCAAAGAATTGAGAATCAAATCAGAGGAAGCAGCGCGAATCGCGTCTTCAAAAGAGGATATTTCAATTGATGAGATTTATTTAAAACTCAAGACATATGTGAAAAATGTAGACTTGGAATATATAAAAAAAATAGAGTTAGATACAGAAACAGAATTCACTATTGCTAATTCAATGATGAAAAAAATATACAATTATGCCCTTTCCAAGGGGAAATCACTTTACTTTATTTCTGACATGTATCTCCCTCAAACTTTTATTTATGAGCTACTCGTTAATCTCGGATATAAGGATTTTAAATTATTTGTATCTAATGAAGTAGAGAAGTGCAAAGGTACAGGTAGTCTATACCATTACATATATGAAATGGGTGATATAGATAAAAAATCTTGGTTGCATATTGGGGATAATTATATTTCGGATTGTAAAGTTGCGATGAATTTTGGAATTAATACTTATTATTATAAGGCATTAAGAGAAAGGAACATTGTCCGAGGTTCATATAGTATTGAGTATTCAATTATGAAGGCAATACAAATCAATGAAGTAGGAACCTCCGGAAAAATCGATTATTGGGAAAAATTCGGCATATATACTGTATCATCTATATTTTGGGGATTCACCAATTGGTTGATAAGAAATGTTCAAAAAAATGATCTGGACAATCTTCATTTTTTATCAAGAGATGGATATATACCTTATAAAATTTACGAAAAATTGAGGGATGTTATTTTAGATCTCCCACCAGGAAAGTACTTACATGCTTCAAGGCGTGTCTATCAACTCCCAAATATTCTAAATATGAATCGGCAAGACGCACTAGATTTGCTAACTGCTTTTAACCCAGCACTTGGTCAAAAAATAACTTTGGACGAAATATTTAATAATATTGGATTAGATATAGACAAATACTCAGTTCTCATATATGAGTATGGCTTCTCTAGTATTAAAGATGAGATCAAAAGTGAAATGCAGCGAGAGAAAATGAAAAAACTTTTAGATAGACTTTACCCGGAAGTAATCAGGATATTCGAGAGGGAAAAAGAGATATTAATTAAATATCTTAACCAAAATAGAGTTTTGGATTTTGAGAAAATTAATATAGTAGATATTGGCTGGAGAGGTTCGACTCATAAAGCCATAAAGGATATCACAGGAAAAAAGGTAGTGGGATATTATTTGGGCACTACTGACAATGTTTATGCCGATATCAAAAGTAACGTTGAAGGTTACGCCTTTAAACTAGGAAAGCCAAGAGAATACCAAAAAATGATAATGGATAATGTAATGATGTTTGAATTTATTTTCTCTGCCCCGCAGGGTTCCTTAATTAAACTTGAAGACAATGAGGGAATAATAATTCCTCGCTTTAAGCAAGAAGATAAATCCCAAAATCATCTAGTTCAAATTGAGAAAGGTATTATTAAAGCGACAGATTTATATAAAAAATATTATCCATATATAAAAAATATTGAAGTGAGCGAATGCCTTAACGACTATTTTGAATTTATAAATAGGAAAGACTATGACGATCTTATGGAATTTAGTCATTTATCAACTTCGGTTGGAATAGGAGACACCCAAGATACACAATCATTTGTGACTTCTGTTAATTTAAAACATTATGTTAATCATAAACGGCAGTTTAATCTGGATGCTGGAAAAAACCTGTGGAAGAATGCCCTTATAGTATATGGAAGCGTAGAAGACGTGAAAAAGGGAAGAATACAAGTACATTTTGAAGTGTTTTACAAGTTTGATTGGTTTATAAGAGAAAGAATCATAAAAGGAATACGAAATCCTGGTAAGGTATATAAATATATTTCGAGAAAATTAAGGAAGTGGTCAAGGTGATAAAAAAAATTAAGGATAAAATGTTCTACTATGCAGTTGAAAGAAATCCACATATTTTGCAAGAATATCAACAGTATAGATGGAATAATGAGGAGCTTCATAGGAAACACAGGCTGAAGTCATGGTTGTATCTTGGTAACCTTAATTTTAAGCACCGCTTATTAAAAATACCCTCTGAGGTCACACTCCACAAGTTACCAGAAAAAAGAGTAAGACTTCCATATCTCCAAGGAGCAGAATCAAACCTGCTTAAACGTAAGCCACCTCATATATTTGCAAGAGATCTCTTGAGCTATGATGTTATCTCTTTTGATATATTTGACACTTTAGTACTCCGGCCATTGGACGATCCTAGGGCTCTGTTCATGATCTTAGGCGAAAAGCATAACTATCTTGATTTCAGTAATATACGTATAAATGCTGAAGTTCAAGCTAGGGATAATGCAGCAGTCTTAAAAGGAAATAGAGAAGTAACTATATTCGATATTTACGAAATCATTGAAAAAAGGACGGGAATTAATAAAGATTATGGAGTTCAAATAGAATTAGAGACTGAAATTGATTTATGTTTTGCCAATCCTTATATGCTTCGGGTTTTTAATATATTAAGGGCTCAAGGAAAAAGGATCATTGCGACATCAGATATGTATCTTCATGAAAGTATGATTAGGAAGATACTAAACAAATGTGGATACATCGGTTTTGAAGAAGTATTTGTATCTTGTGATTATAACTGTAGCAAAAGAGATACAAATTTGTATAAAATTGCTCTTAAAAAAATTGGTGATTTTAATAAAGTTGTCCACATTGGTGACAACTATGTACCTGATATTGAAAGTGCGCAAAAGGTTGGTATTGACGCAATTTACTATAAGAATGTTAATGATGCTGGACGGCAATATAGAACAGAGGGTATGTCTGACTTAGTGGGTTCTGCTTATGCAGGCATTGTTAATGCTCATTTGCATAATGGTATAAAGGAATATGACCCGTATTACGAGTATGGATTTATCTACGGTGGTTTATATGTGTTTGGATATTGTAATTGGATTCATGAATACGTCAAAAAAAATAAAGTAGACAAAGTATTATTCTTATCAAGAGATGGAGATATATATCAGAAAGTTTTCAATAACTTGTTTAACGATGTTCCGAATGAATATGTATTCTGGTCCAGAATTGCAAATACGAAGTATACGGCGGATGTTAACAGGGACGATTTTTTGACAAGAATGATAACTCATAAGGCAATAAATGTTATAGATATTACTGTAGAGGATCTGCTTAAATCCCTCAACTTATCTACTCTCGAAAAAAGACTTCTTGATTTTGGTTTGAGGAAAGAGGAGATAATTAATAAGGGAAACGTAAAACAACTTGAAAATTTATTGATAGAAAATTGGGATGTTGTTATAGAAAGATATATGGGCGAGAATGAAGTTCTTGAGGATTACTTTATAAATGTTATTGGGGAAAGTAAAAAAGTTGCTGTTATTGACGTTGGATGGCTAGGAACCGGAGCAATGGGCATAAAGCATTTAGTAGAAGAAAAATGGAAAATGAACTGCGAAGTGAAGAGCTTGGTCGCAGCAAGCGCTAGTTGGAGTAGAGCTGCTAATATAAATGAATTAATGAAAAATCAAACAGAAACTTACATGTTTTCTCGGTTTTATAATAGGGAATTGTTTGATTCGCATTTGAACACTAACAAAAACACTAACAATGTATACTTTGAGTTGTTTACACAGGCATGCTATCCTTCTTTTGCTGGTTTTGATGTCAACAGTAATTTTGAATTCGATATACCTGAAGTCGAAAACTATGATGTGATTAAGAAAATACATCAAGGCATCATGGACTTCTCAACAATGTACAACGAGTTTTTTGAAAACCACAGTTATATGTATAATATTCCTGGGTATGATGCCTATCTACCTTTTAGGATGGTAACTAGAAACGTGGAATTCTTTAGAAGATTTTTTAGTGAAACTGCATTTTCAAGAGGTGTTGGAGCTGACTATACGAATCAACGTACTGAAACTATAGGGGATATCTTAAACATAGTGAATTTATAAAGAAATGAGTGATTCTATTATTTTATATCATGCAATTAGTTCTTATCAATTATTACAATCAATGGTGCACAAATTACTTTATCACAAATCTAAGAAAGCTATACTATTAACTACGAATTTCTTAGTTGAAAAGTTTCCTATCCACTCCAAGATGTATTCTTTATTTTTTGATGAAGTTGTTGTATATCATAGCCATGAAATTAAGGGACAAGAAAAATTAGATTTGTTAGATAATACTAATGATTACTTCACAAGATTTTTTGAAAAAGAAAAAATAAATCTGGATGATTTGGAT
>NZ_JBYTCE010000026.1:0-72848 GCF_058789975.1 Paenibacillus sp. FW104-T2
CTTCTCACTGATTGGCCTGGGCCGCAGAGAATGGTCTGATGAATTTTTTCAGGCACAAGTTGAAAAGTCACTGAATGAATTCTCTAGACGCAAACCGGATCCAGAACGTGTGAAGTCATTCGTGCAGGCTTTTCGATACAATGTATTGAATATTAGCCATAAGGAAGATTATATACAGCTGTTAAAATTGGTTGAACAGAGAGAAGCAGAGCTGGGCATTCCGTCCAATCGCCTGTTCTATCTGTCTGTCGGCCCAGAATTCTTCGAACCGATCGCCGAAAATATCCAAAGCAGCGGACTTGGATCCACTGAAGGCTGGAAGAGACTCGTAATTGAGAAACCGTTCGGTCATGATCTGCAATCAGCCCGTGATCTTAATCGCAAACTGAGTGAGGCGTTCACGGAAGAAGAGATCTATCGGATTGACCATTACCTCGGCAAACCGATGGTACAGCGTTTGGAAACCTTGCATCAGAGCAATCCGATCATGAAAGCATTGTGGAACAACCGTTACATCTCCAACGTGCAAATCACGGCCAACGAGACTGTTGGCGTGGAGGAACGTGCTTCTTATTATGATCATGTAGGAGCCGTGCGGGATATGTTCCAGAATCACATGCTGCAATTGCTCATGATGATGGCCATCCAGCTTCCATACAACAGCACGACCGAAAAGGTTGGGCAGAAGAAAAAGCATATTATGGAATCGATCGAGCCGCTGCAGAAACAAAATGTGGGTGCAAGCGTGATTCGTGGACAATATGCTGAAGGATCCATCCAAGGCAAAGCGGTAAGCGCGTATGCTGCCGAGCCGGGCGTTGCCGAAAATACAATGAACGATACCTTTATTGCTGCGAAATTGCAGATTGATGATTTCTTCTGGCGCGGGGTTCCATTCTACATCCGCACAGGTAAACGAATGAAGGAGAAATCAACACGTATCGTCATCGAATTCAAGGAACCGTCTGGTCAATCCAATGCAGCGAAGAGTAATGGCTCTGAGCCAAACCTGCTTGTCATTGAAATGAGTCCTGACCAAAGCATGACACTTCAGCTCAATGCGAGCGATCCTCAGAACAAAGGGGAATTCAAGCCGGTTCACATTGATTTGGCACCTGATCGGGAAGATCTGGCCGAAGCATATGAGAACCTGATTCGTGACGCCCTCCAAGGGGATCCAACGTTCTTCGCTCATTGGGATGAAGTTGAATTGTCCTGGGCTTGGGTTCAACCAATCTTGGAGGCATTTGAGGAAAATCTGCTGCCGCTTCATCTCTACCCTGCAGGTAGCTATGGTCCTGTGGAATCAGACGAGATGCTTGCTGCCGAAGGTCATCATTGGTGGTTCGATGAGCCGTCAGAACAATTCGCTGAAGATGCACTGGCTGCACCACTCGCTGTAAATTCAAACTTGTAATTCAAAAAACAAATTAACTGGAGGGTTTTAACATGAAATTTTTCATCGATACAGCAAACTTGGAAGACATCAAAAAAGCATACAAAATCGGCGTCCTGTCCGGTGTAACAACTAACCCATCATTGGTAGCCAAAGAAGGCATTAAATTTGAAGATCGCATTGAGGAAATCTTGCGTGAAGTACCTGAAGTTGAATCCGTATCTGCAGAAGTAACACCGGATGCCCTTACAGCTGAAGAAATGATCGCTCAAGCGAACGAACTGATCAAAATCAACAATAACGACAAAAACATTACAATTAAGCTGCCAATGACACTTGCAGGACTTGAAGCTTGCCGTTACCTCACCAAAAAAGGTGTAAAAACGAACGTAACGTTGATCTTCACTGTGAATCAGGCTCTCCTTGCAGCACGCGCAGGCGCTACTTATGTATCTCCATTCCTCGGACGTCTGGATGATATTTCGGAAGATGGTGTTCAATTGGTTGCCAAAGTAGCTGAATTGTTCCGTACACATAACCTGGATGCGCAAATTATCGCAGCTTCCGTAAGACATCCAGACCACGTTACACGTGTAGCTATGGCTGGAGCACATATTGCTACGGTTCCATTCTCTGTCATTGAACAAATTTCCAAACACCCACTGACGGATCAAGGCATGGATAAATTCGCAGCGGACTGGAAAAAAACAGTTCAATAAGGGTAACTTCTGATTAGCGAATTCAATCAGACTTAACGTTTCCTATAAAACAAAGAGCATGGGGAGGACATAATGAGTAAACAACAGATTGGTGTTATTGGACTTGCAGTAATGGGCAAAAACTTGGCCCTGAATATCGAAAGTAAGGGATTTTCCGTATCGGTGTTCAACCGTTCGCCGGAGAAAACGAATGATCTTCTGAAAGAAGCTGAGGGAAAAAACCTGACTGGTGCGTTCTCCATTGAAGAGTTCGTGGCATCCCTGGAATCCCCGCGCAAAATTCTGATCATGGTTCAAGCCGGTAAAGCGACTGACGCGACGATTGAACAATTGCTGCCTCATCTGGATGAGGGCGATATCATTATTGATGGAGGTAACGCCTACTTCCCTGACACGCAACGTCGCAGCAAAGAGCTGGAAGAGAAAGGATTCCGTTTCATTGGCGCTGGTGTATCCGGCGGCGAAGAAGGCGCACTGAAAGGCCCGGCAATCATGCCAGGTGGTCAAGAAAGTGCATACGAACTGGTTGAACCGATTCTGACAGCGATCTCTGCCAAAGTTGGCGATGATGCCTGCAGCACATACATCGGACCAGATGGTGCCGGACACTACGTCAAAATGGTGCACAACGGTATTGAATACGGAGATATGCAGTTGATTGGTGAAGCCTACCACCTGCTCAAATCCGTTCTGAATGTTTCCGTTGAGGAGCTGCACGAAATCTTCACAGAGTGGAACCAAGGCGAACTGGACAGCTATCTGATCGAGATTACGGCGGATATCTTCTCCAAATACGATCCGGAAACCGGCAAACCGATGGTTGACGTTATTCTGGATGCGGCCGGACAAAAAGGTACAGGCAAATGGACAAGCCAAAGCGCGCTGGATCTCGGCGTCCCGTTGTCCATGATTACAGAATCCGTATTCTCCCGTTTCCTGTCCGCGATGAAGGACGAGCGTGTAGCTGCGAGCAAAATCCTGAATGGACCGAAAGCCGAAGCGTTCTCTGGCGATAAAAAAGCGTTCATTGAAAGTGTACGCAAAGCATTGTTCGCAAGTAAAATCGTGTCCTATGCACAAGGCTTTGCCCAAATGCGTGCGGCTTCCGACGAGTATGGCTGGGATCTGAAATACGGTAACATCGCCATGATCTTCCGCGGCGGCTGCATTATCCGTTCACAGTTCCTGCAAAACATCAAAGAAGCTTATGACAAAGATGCAGAACTCAAAAACCTGCTTCTGGATCCATACTTCCAAAATATCGTTGAATCCTACCAGGATGCGTGGCGTGAAGTTGTAGCAGCTGCTGTAAAACAAGGTATTCCGGTACCTGGCTTCTCCAGCGCGCTTTCCTACTACGACAGCTACCGTACAGAGCGTTTGCCTGCAAACCTGCTGCAAGCGCAGCGTGACTACTTCGGTGCTCACACCTTCAAACGTGTGGACAAAGAAGGTTCATTCCACTTCCAATGGATGGATACATACGAGTAAGATCTGTTGATTCAATGTACTGAACAGAACAAGCAAGCATGCTTGCATCGTTTAGAAGTGTGATATTCTAGACGAATGCAGGCATGTTTTTTTATTTTAACTAGGTACCATACTACTCAATAGTATCGATTGCGAGTGGTTGGAATTTAAGCATTCCCAAATTGTAATAAAATGTACGTATCTATGCTGGTGAAGGTGATGCCTCGACCCTGCAAACTGCGTTATACTGGTTCAGACAGACTACTAGTTATCGTATGTTTGATGTAAATTCAGCAATCAACTTACTGACGTGGAGGTTAACCGGAGCATGTTCGTATTGGCAGGCATTTTGTTTTTGGTGGTATACGGTTTATTGGTGTTTTACATAGGTTGGAGCGGCTGGAGCTGGATGAAGCCTGTCGTGTCAGCCAGATTTCGATGGTTCTATATTGTGGCCCTTGTATTTCTTGCAGTTTCATTCATTCTGGCCCGGCTGTTTGGAAGTATATCCTTCTTAAGTGTAATTGGTTCTTACTGGCTTGCGATTTTTTCGTTGCTGCTGCTGATCTTGCCCGTTATTCATTTAACATTGTGGTTGCTCCGATTAACGCGGGTTCCCAGACATCACACGCAGAAGTGGGCCGGTGTAGTTACTTTGGTGTTACTTCTCTCTACGATGGCATACGGGATTTACAATGCGTATAGTCCGGTCGTGAGAGAGTACAGCATTCAGATTGATAAAAAGGTGGAAGGAATCGACAGTCTCAACATTGTTATGGCTGCCGACATGCATTTTGGACTTCTATCAGGACCGGCACATGCCAAGCGCATGGTGGAGGAAATTAACGCTTTGAAGCCTGATTTGGTCCTCTATCCCGGTGATATTATCGATGACAATCTGGACATGTACCTGGGTAGTGGCATCGCAGATATTATCAGTGGTATCCAGGCGCCTTACGGAGTCTACGCTTCATTGGGAAATCATGACAAGTTCGACGGTCCGATTGAAGATCTGATTGCTGCGCTGGAGAAGAGCAATATGCAGGTTCTCTACGATGATAAGATCATATTAGACGACAAAATCACCTTGATTGGACGGAAAGACAGAACGGAAGATGATCGTGCTCAAGTGGCAACGTTAATGCAGGATACCGACCTCAGCAAGCCGGTGCTGATGATGGATCATCAGCCGTATGATCTGGATATTGCGGAGCAGAATCATGTAGATCTGGTTGTGTCCGGTCACACCCACCGTGGCCAGATTGCACCAGCTCAATTCATCACGCAGGCGATCTACGAGAACGATTGGGGTTACTTGCAAAAAGGTGCGATGCATTCCATTGTGACCTCGGGTTATGGCTTCTGGGGACCGCCAATCCGCACAAGCAGTCGCTCTGAAATTGTTCAGATTCATGTGACATTCCAACAATAATAGTAAAAGGCCCTTCCTAGGAAGGGTCTTTTTTTATTGAAGTGTCTCTGCTTTGAGCAAACCAAAAACATCTAACCTGTGTTTATATAATTAGAGCTTATATATTTCGGAAACTAGGATATTAACATACATACTTCTAAGAAAGAGATGATCAATTGAACACAAAAAGACATTCCCGAATACGAAATCGATTAGTGCCCTTCATGGGTCTGATGTTGGTTATATTGGCTGGCTATCTCTACTGGATTAGAGACCAGTCCCAGATTTCTGAGGTTGCTTTTGAGACGATTGAACTTGGTCAGGCACCACCTGAGGTCATGGAGGTAATTGAAGACGAAGCGGGCAAAGCCAGAAAATTTGAAGTGTTAGCTGCGGAGCATGAGGGGTGGATTTACGTCTATTATGGCATTGATGAAATTGAATATTCTACTGTAGATGTGAAGTTAACGGAGTTAAAGGAACAATACCTCGCAGAAATAATTGTATTAAATGCAGTAAGCGAAGAATGGATTAACAGTTATAAGCTCGTGCGATTTCAACCGTTAAGTGACAAGCCTTTACTTTCTAAAGTAACAGATGATACCCGAATGAATTAGAATAACTAGTATTAATTAATAAGGTTTCACACCACTGTACGATGGCAATACTCTATAGAGGTAAACAGGTAAATAGCTGATAGAAAGTAAATTGCTAAGATTAAAGCCCTAATAAAAAGGATTTTTCTATGTAATTAGGCGATGTAAATAAGACAGTGGTAGCATTTTTGGTTGACACCGTTTTCAGGTTGTGATAAATTATACCCGAGGCTTGTTACCGGTAATGCGGGCAAAACCACTATGGAAATGATTTTATTATTTCTATTTTGGTTTTGCCCTTTTTTAATCCTCAAAAAAAACGGGTGGTCCAAAATGATTATTAAACAGATATTTAATAACAATATTGTCAGTACCGTGGATGACAAAAATCAGGAACTGCTGATCCTCGGCCGGGGTATCGGGTTTAAGTTCAAAGTCGGTGATGAGATTGATGAGGAACGGATAGAGAAAGTATTCCGACTTCAGGATGCATCGATCTATGAGAAATTCAAGTCCATCGTCACAGAAGTGCCGATTGAAATTCTGCAGGCAACGGATGATATCGTAACGCTGGCACGTACGCAACTGAATAAAACCATCAGTGACGGGATCTATGTCTCGTTGTCGGATCACATTCATTTTGCTGTCCAGCGAATGGAAAAGGGCATGATTACAAGGAATCCGCTTTCCTGGGAAGTGCAGCACTTTTACAAGGCGGAGTACGATGTCGCCCGAGAAGCGCTCACGCTGCTCAAGGAAAGACTGGATATTGATTTTCCCAAAGATGAGATTTGTAATATTGCACTGCATTTCATTAATGCGGAAGTCAATGATTCCATGAATGATGTGACTCATCTCATGCAGCTGCTTCAGGAAATCATGAACATTATCAAATATCACTTCAATGTCGAGTTGGATGAAGATAGCGTTAACTATTTCCGTTTCATCACACATTTGAAGTACTTCTGCCAGAGAGTCATCACGCATTCAACTCATGATGATGCAGAGGAGTATTTATACGAGGTGGTTCGGAAAAACTATCCAGAAACCTTCAAGTGTATCGGCAAGATCGAAACGTTTATCCATAAGAATTATCAATACGACATGACACACTCGGAACAGTTATATCTCACGCTCCATCTGGAGCGGTTAATGAAAACCAAGCGAGAAAATTAGATGTTAACTGAATATCCCATGGGCTTGTTACTGTTCAATCAGGCAATACCCGAATGAAATGACGCGCACATGACGTGTCGTATTCGTTCGGGTATTTTTTATTGGAAAATATGAGGAGGAAAACATCATGAACCATCAGGAAACGGCACAGGAAATTATCAAAGCCGTTGGGGGCACCAATAATATCAACTCGGTGTACCACTGTATTACCCGTCTTCGCTTTGAATTGAAAGACAATGACAAAGTGGATAACGGTACACTCAAGAAGCTGGACAAGGTCATGGGGACCAACATTTCCGGCGACCAGTTCCAGGTTATCATTGGTAATGATGTACCAAAAGTGTTTGATGCGATGGTCAAAGAGCATCCAGCACTGCAGCAGAGCACGGAAAAGAAAGAGACCAAGTCGGATAACAAAAAAAATGTAATTCTTAAAATATTTGAAACGATTGCAGGCGTATTTGCACCCATGCTGCCAGCGATCACCGCTGCAGGTATGCTCAAAGGTTTGCTTGCCCTGTTTGTATCTCTCGGCTGGATGTCGGCAGGTACGGACACCTATCGCATTCTCTCAGCCAGCGGTGATGGCGTCTTCCATTACCTGCCACTGCTGATTGCAGTCAGTGCTGCCCGCAAGTTCGGCAGTAATCCGTTTGTTGCGATTGCATTAGGTACGGCGTTGATGTATCCGGATATGAGCACACTGCTCTCCAGCGGCGAATCCGTTGCTTTTATCGGCATCCCGGTAACGGCAGTAAGCTATGCATCATCGGTTATCCCAATCTTGTTGGCCGTATGGCTCATGTCCTATGTTGAGAAGTGGGTTGACCGCGTAATTCCGGCCGCTTTGAAGCTGCTGCTTGTTCCTTTGATTACTTTGCTTGTTATGGTTCCGGTTACGCTGATCGCGATCGGTCCATTGGGTACATTCGTAGGTAATGGATTGTCCGGCGGTATTAACTGGCTGCTGAATGAAGGCGGATTGGTTGCAGGTATCGTACTTGGCGGTGCAATGGCGCTGATTATTATGACAGGAATGCACTATGCACTTGTTCCGATTATCCTGAGTAACATTGCTACACTGGGCTTTGATAAATTCTTGCCGCTGACGTATATCTCCAATATGGGTCAAGCCGGTGCAACTCTCGGCGTATTTTTCCGGGCAAAAGACAAAAAGCTCAAAACCGTTGCATTATCGACCAGCTTTACAGCCCTCATGGGTGTAACTGAACCGGCAATGTACGGGGTAAACATGAAATACAAAAAGCCATTTGCTGCAGCCATGATCGGTAGTGCTGTAGGTGGCGGATTCGCACTGGCCTTTGGAGCCAAAGCTTATGTACTTGCGGGTAACGGCGGACTTCCTGGACTGCCTTCCCTGATTGGACAAACGTTCTGGTATTCCCTGATTGGTATGATTCTTGCTTTCGTGGTAGGTGCGATTATGTCCACGGTATTTGGAATTAAGGAAGAAGAAGGAGACGCAGAAGCGCTCGCTCAATTCTCCCCTGGTGCTTCTTCTACGCCAGCAGCAGCGCCTTCCAATGAGGCAGCAGTGAACGTGGATGATATGGGTGCACCAACACCAACAAGTGATGCGACAGCTGTAGCCCCGATGACAGGAAAAGCAATTCCGCTGAAAGAAGTCAATGATCCAACGTTTGGCGATGAATTAATGGGTAAAGGTGTTGCGTTTGTTCCAAGCGTGGGCGAGCTCGTATCTCCAGTGACAGGAACGGTTATGAATGTGTTCAAAACAAAACATGCGATCGTTGTTCGCAGTGATAACGGCATGGAACTTCTGATCCATGTAGGGATCAATACGGTCAAACTGCGCGGACAATACTTCGAATCCCATGTTGCTGCCGGAACTCGCGTCCAGGCCGGGGACAAGCTGCTTTCCTTCGAACTTGATCAAATTGCTAAAGAATATGACATTACAACGGCCATGGTTGTTACGAACACGGCTGACTACAAAGACATTCAGCCAATGAACTTGGGTGAAATTGCGATGGGGCAAGAAGTATTGAAAGCCCAAATTTAATCTTAATCAACGAGAAGAGGAGAGATACGCATGATTAATCGACAAGGATTTCCGGAAGGCTTCCTGTGGGGCGGCGCCATTGCCGCCAATCAGGCTGAAGGTGGATTCGATGCAGGTGGCAAAGGCTGGTCCACGGCGGACATGGTTCCTTATTTTGAGAAAAAAGACTACACCAATCTAAGAGAGCTCATGCATGTGACGACTGCAACCGTTGAGAAAGCGATGTCCCACCATAGTGCGGAGGGTTATCCGAAACGCTACGGCATTGATTTTTATCACCGCTTCAAAGAGGATATTGCGCTATTCGCTGAGCTTGGCTTCAAGACATTTCGTCTATCAATCAACTGGCCGCGTATTTTCCCGAACGGTTATGATGCGGAACCTAATGAAGAAGGACTACGCTTCTATGACGAAGTATTCGATGAACTGCGCAAGCACAACATTGAACCACTCGTAACACTTTCTCATTATGAAATGCCAATGGCACTGGTACTGAAGTATAACGGCTGGGCTGGCCGGGAAGTCATTGGTCATTTTCTCAGATATGCCGAAACGGTAATGACCCGTTACAAGGACAAAGTGAAATACTGGCTCACGTTTAATGAAATCAACACAACCATCATCGAGCCGTTCACAGGTGGAGGCATTATCGAAGATCGTGTGGACAACGTGATGCAGGCTTCGTATCAAGCGCTTCATCACCAATTCGTGGCCAGCAGTCTGGTTACGGAAAAAGCTCGTCAGATTAATCCGGAGTTCCGGATTGGCTGCATGCTTGCTCGCATGATTCACTATCCGGCCACTTCGAAACCGGAAGATGTGTTACAGGCACAGATTGATAACCAACTGAATCTGCTGCATACCGATGTGCAGGTTCGCGGAAGTTACCCAACCTTCATGGCACGTTACTGGGCTGAGCATGGAATCTCCATTGTCATGGAACCAGGCGATGAAGAGCTGTTGAAAAAGCACACAGTCGATTTCATCTCATTCAGTTATTACACTTCTCTTGTATCTGCCGTAAATCCTGAGGAATATGGAGTGACCGGTGGCAATCTGTACAGCACGATCAAGAACCCAAATCTGGAACGTACAGAATGGGGCTGGCAGCTTGACCCAATCGGTCTTCGCGTAGTGCTCAAGGAGCTGTATGACCGCTATCAATTACCGTTATTCGTTGTGGAGAACGGATTAGGTGCCAAGGATACGGTTGAGGCTGACGGTTCCATTAACGATGATTACCGGATTGACTACCTGAGAAAACATATTACGCAAATGAAGGAAGCCGTTATGGATGGTGTGGACCTCATGGGTTACACAAACTGGGGAGCGATCGACATCATCAGTGCATCCACCTCCGAGATGTCCAAGCGTTATGGCGTAATCTACGTCGATCAAGACGATAACGGACAAGGTACATTGAACCGTTATAAGAAAAAAAGCTTTGGCTGGTATCAAAAAGTCATTGCTTCCAACGGAGAAGATTTGGCTTAATTCATAATGGCAGCCCCAGGCGCAGCGGATGAGCGGCGCAGGGGGCGCTTTTTTTTACCCATAGAGGAGATGGTAAAAAGAATAGCTTCATGACACCCGGGGTGATATACTGTGTTCGTACGGGGGAGTGATAACATGAAGAAACCAATTATTGCTGTAGACATGGATGATACGATCTGTCATCTGGTCCGGCGAGCCATTTACCACAACAACATCAACTTCCCGACCCATCCGCTGCGTTATGAGGATATGACTCATTGGGATACGTCTCACTTGCGTCATCCGGAGAGTACTCATGATGTTTTTTATGGTCGGCCGGGACTATTCGAGGAATTGGAGCTGTATGACGAGTACGTTGTGGATGAAATGCAGAAGCTGAATGAAGCTTATGATGTTATTATTGTAACGGCAGCAGACCCGAAGACCGTGGTGGAAAAGTGGAACTGGCTTCAGCGCCATATGCCCTTTATCACGCCGGAGCAGTTTATCACATGCAAACGGAAAAATTTGATTAACTTTGACTTGTTAATTGATGACGGAGCACATAATTTGATTCCTGCCTGGAAAGAGGGAAAAAAAGTCATTTGCATTCCGCATCCATGGAATGGGAGTGAACGGGAACAATATCCGTTTCCCTTGATGTCCAGTTGGAAAGGTGCCAAAGCGTACATAGATGATTTGTTTGAGACTGCAAGTGGCTAGTCAAAGTACCAAAAGGAAGGTCCATGACTTCAGGTTCTGGACTTTTTGCGGTATGTCAGCGGAGTTTCCCCTGTAATTCGTTTGAAAACGGCGTAGAATGTATCTACATCACGGTAGCCGACAAGCTCAGCGATGAGGCTAACTTTATGCTGTGAATTCTTCAGGAGTTCACGGCTTTTTTGTATGCGCAGGTGCTGGAGGTACGAGCTGAACGTCTGGCCCGTATAGCTCAAGAACATGCGGCCAATTTGCTTTTCGCTCCAACCTGATTGGTGAGATAGATCACTCATGCGAACGCGCATGCCAAGATGCTGATCCAGATATTGAAGGATGTATTCAAAATCGGAAGAGGGCCCTTGTTCACCGTGTCTTTTCTGATGCAGCTGTCTGTAGGTCGTTACGATAAGCTGGCAAACGAGTGTGAATAACATACTGGACGAACCGATTCCCGCAAGGGAGGTTTCGCGGTAGAGCTTCACCATCAACTCTTCAATCTGACGATTCTGATCACCAATGGATATATAAGAGATCTCATTGTTGGCCAAATCGATCAGGTGGCTTCGAATGTCCTCTTCCTGAATGGTGAGGGACAGTTTATGTATCAGCTCTGTATGGAACAGACAGTTATATATGATAAGCGGATGCTCTGAGACATTGGAGGATGATGGACGAAATACATGGGGAACACCGACCGGGATGACAAAGAGCATGCCTTTTTGAACCGGGACAATGTCCTGATCAATGTGATGGAAACCTGCGCCTTCCGCAACATAACTGTATTCCAAGAAATCATGGGCATGGAAAGGGAGGTTGAAGTCCTCGGTACATCTATTAACAAAGAGCTGCAGTTCGGAGTTGAAGAAGAGTTCACTTTTTAACAGGTGCACAGATGAGTTCATGTCTTCACCTCCTTAATGTCATGGCCGAATTACCGGGTTAAACAGTCCTTATTACCGGGTATTTCCTTGAGCGGGATCAGTATAATTATAGCGTAAGCCTGTGTTGGAAACCACGATGGAAAGGAATGTTGATCCTATGTTGACCATCAATCATCTTCGTTGCGAGTATAAAGTGAATCCGATTGGACTGGATGTGAAGTCGCCCAGATTAAGCTGGCAGTTGCAGTCGGACCAGCGAAACTGTGTTCAATCCGCCTATCAAATTCAATTGTCACTAACGGATGGCCATGAAGAGACCGTATGGGATTCCGGGAAAGTAATCTCCGACCGGTCCATTCATGTGGAACTGGCTGATTGGGAGCCACAGGCACGAACCCGGTATTATTATCGCATTCGTGTCTGGGACGCTGCTGAAGAGCAATCTGCCTGGTCAGCAGCAGCATTTTTCGAAATGGGACTGATGGACAGCAAGAATGCTTGGCAGGCTGATTGGATAACGTCAAATCCCGAAGATGAGCATGATACGGCCTGTCCTCGCCTACGTACGACTTTCGAACTGAAACAAGAGGTAACTCGTGCAAGAATATATGTAACAGCTCTAGGACTCTATGAACTGCACCTGAATAACAAGAGAGTGGGTCAGGATTATTTTACGCCTGGATGGACCAGTTATGGGAAGCGGTTGCAATACCAGATGTATGATGTCACTGATCTTCTTCAAGCAGGTGGGAATATTCTGGGTGCATACCTTGGTGACGGTTGGTATAAAGGTCATTTGGGATGGAATAAAGAAAAGAGGATATTCGGAGATCAAGCAGCTCTCCTGCTGGAACTCCATATTCACTACGCGGATGGAACGGTAAAAACCATTCTGTCTAATGGAGACTGGAAGACGGCGAGCAGTGCCATCCGTATGTCGGATATCTACATGGGGGAGACATATGATGCGCGCTTGGAGACAGATTGGACAGATAACACTTCAACCCGTTGGTCACCTGTAGAAGTACTGGAATATACCAAGGATATTATCGTTGCTCAGGAGAATGTACCTGTTACCCAGGTACAGGAGCTCGAACCTATCGCCTTGATCACAACCCCACAGGGAGACCTCGTGCTGGACATGGGGCAAAATATGGTGGGATGGGTGAAATTCAACATAGAGGGTAAACAAGGGCATACCGTTGAGTTAAGACATGCTGAAATTTTGGATCATGAGGGTAATTTTTATACCGAGAATCTGCGCGGAGCAGCGCAGTCCATTCGATATACCTTAAAAGGTGAGGGGGTTGAATCATATGAACCCCATTTCACATTTCAGGGATTCCGTTATGTTAAACTCATCGGCTTCGCGGAATCCATAAATCTAGATGACTTTAGGGGAGTGGTACTGCACTCCGATATGGAGCGAACAAGTGATTTCCAATGCTCCAGCCCGCTTGTAAATCAGCTTCATCACAACATACTATGGGGACAAAAGGGGAATTTTCTTGACGTACCGACAGACTGTCCTCAGCGGGATGAACGTCTTGGTTGGACCGGCGACGCCCAGATGTTTATTCGGACAGCTTCATATCTAATGAACACGGGCCCCTTCTTCACGAAATGGCTGCGGGATCTTCAGGCAGATCAGGGCGAGGACGGTGGTATTCCCTTTTTCGTTCCGGATCTAAGGAGTTCAACTTCCGAGGGCTGGGGAGATTCCAGTCATTCCTCTGCTGCTTGGGGCGATGCAGCGGTCATCTGTCCCTGGACCATTTACGAGATGTATGGGGATGTCAGACTGCTTGCCGAGCAATATGATAGCATGAAACGTTGGGTTCATTATATTTATGAGCAAGGTAACGATCCATACTTGTGGAACACGGGATTTCACTTTGGGGACTGGCTTGGACTTGATTCCAAGCCGGACAGCTACATTGGTGCCACGGACAAGGATTTTGTGGCAACTGCGTTTTATGCCTATTCGGTCTCACTTGTGAGAAAGGCGGCCGCAGTTCTTGGGAAGGGCGAAGATGAAGCATACTATGCAAAGTTGCATGAAAATATTGTAACGGCCTTCCGTGAGGAATTTGTTACGCCTGCGGGGAAATTGGCGGTTCCTACACAAACAGCCCATGTTCTTGCCCTGCATTTTGAATTACTGGATTCCAAGGCAAGACAGCGGGCTATCGACCAACTGGGAAAACTGGTTACAGATGCAGGGAATCATCTGACAACCGGCTTTGTTGGAACGCCATACCTGAATCCGGTACTCAGCGAAACGGGTCATCATGATCTGGCTTACACGCTGCTCTTTCAGGAAGACTATCCGTCCTGGCTGTATCAGGTAACGAAAGGGGCAACGACCGTCTGGGAACATTGGGACGGAATAAAAGAAGATGGAAGCCTATGGAGTGCAGATATGAATTCATTCAACCATTATGCGTACGGTGCCATTGGAGAGTGGCTATACCGTTATGTTGCAGGCATTCGTTCCGATGAGCAATCTCCGGGTTTCCATGTTGTGCATATTGAGCCTCAGCCTGGTCCGGGTCTGGATTGGGTGGAAGCAAGTCTTGATACGATGTATGGACGTGTGGGTTCAAACTGGTATCGCCGGGAACACAATGAGATGGAAGTGCACGTAACCATTCCCGCAAATGTAACTGGTACCGTTGTTTTGCCGGGTGCAAGCCTTCAGACAGTTATGGAGGGTGGTCTTCCTTTGCACAAGGTGCTTCATCTTCAGGATGTTCAAACGAGAGAATCTCATGTAAAGATTGATTTGGGATCGGGAAGTTACCAGTTCACATACAAGTGTGTAGAGGAATCGGAGCCCGTAATCATAAAGTAATATAGATAGAGGAATATGAGAATTGTGAAAAAAGGAGCTGCATGAACGCAGGTCCTTCTTCATTTTATATGATGATCTGGATTGATAATGTCGAATAATGTTGAATATGGGTGTGAAATGACGAAAATAATATGGATATCGATTGTATAACCCTCTCAGGCTGATTACAATGAAGTGTAGAATCTGGATTGCGGCCGGAAACTATCATCCCATATCAGTCATAAGTGAGGTTTTATCAATGAATCAACCGGTTAATCGGCCCCGGCGAATTGAATATCTGGATCTGTTTCGGGCTATTGCCATCATGGCGGTGGTTGGCATCCATGCAACATCCACAGCAGTTACACATTATCCCACTCATTCGCAGGGCCATGATTTTTATTTTTTCTGGAACAATATACTGCAATTTGCGGTGCCTGCGTTTCTGTTTTTGTCCTCCCTTGTCTTGTTCTACAATTATAGTGCAAGAGTGAAGGAAACAGGGTGGATGTTCGGATTTTATAAAAAGCGTCTGCTCTATGTGTTTGTGCCTTATGTGATGTGGTCATTCATTTATTTTGGGGTCAAACAGCTGCTGGCACGTCATGATCCAATGTCTCATTTTACGTTTTTTCTTAAACAATTGCTCACAGGAACAGCCCATACGCACTTATACTTTTTTCTTATTATTCTTCAGTTTTATGCGGTATTTCCGTTACTATTATCACTAACCCGGTTTCGTTTATTTAAGCGTTATCTGCCCTTATTCTTCATTGCAGCTCAGGCTGTCTTTTATGTGCTGCATCTTCAGTTTCACTTCGAACGAATGGGAAGTCTTCTGCCGAGTTACCTGATCGTTATTGGGTTTGGCGCATGGATTGGCCTGAACTTTAACGTTTCTCTGGGGAAACTGCGTTCATACCGCTATGTCTTAATTTTGGCCTTTTTAAGCGGAGCTTTTATTGTTATATATGGCAGTGTCTACATAAAAACATCCTTAACTGCAATCCCAATCATGCAGTATACGTTGCTGTTTTTGTTCCGGAATTTGTTTACACTTTCTGCATGTTTGTTATTGCTGATGGGATGTGAACGAATAGCGGCAAAAAAGCGGGATCAAGCACATTGGATTCATCGTCTCTTCGACTCACTGGGTACAGTGGCCTTCGGCGTATTCTTAATGCACCCATTAGTATTGTTATTCTGGAGACGGGAGTTCTCGGTGGAACTGGCCCGGCATTTTAGTCTTGGCATACTACTGTCATACGTCGTGGCCCTGCTGCTCTCATGGGTGATCGCGATTGGATTACGGCGAATGAAATGGGGCTGGGCGCTGATTGGGCGCTAAATTTTAATATTATATTTAAGAATATGAATTAGAGATTCTAAGGCTCCTGATGAAAAAGGGGGAACTTGAATCTCTTTTTTATTTGCTTTTAAAGAGGTATTATGGATGAATGTCCAGAAAATTCAAATCATTTATATCCAAATGAGGAGTGGTGGGATGAAGTTTGTCATCATTTTTGGTCCACAAGCAGTCGGGAAGATGACCGTCGGCCAGGAACTGGAGAAGATCACGGATCTGAAGTTGTTTCATAATCACATGACCATTGAACTGGTATCTCCTTATTTCAGTTATGGTACACCTCAAGGTAAACGACTGGTGAGTCTGTTTCGTCAGGAAATTTTTGAGGAAGTGGCGAAGAGCAATCTTCCCGGCTTGATCTTTACATACGTGTGGGCGTTTGATTCTAAAGAAGATGCAGAATATATACGTAAAATCAGTGAGCTGTTCACTGCTCATGGCGGACAGGTGTGTTATGTCGAATTGGAGGCGGATATGCCGGAGCGATTGAAGCGTAACCGGAGTCCTCACCGGCTGCTGCATAAGGCAACGAAGCGAAACGTAGAATGGTCCGAACAGGATTTGCTGGATAGCATGAACAAGCACCAACTGAATTCAGTCCCTGGAGAATTTACACATGAGCACTATATTCGAATCAATAACACACATACAAGTCCTGAAGAGGTGGCAGAAGCCATCAAGAAAAGATTTGATCTATAATCAGTTAATTACCCAGAAATTTAGAAGGATAGAAAGGACGTGGTCATGCTGACCAACAACATATTTAAAGACATCATAACATCGGAGGACGTTCTTCGAGAAATCTGCGGTACACCGGGAGAATTGGTGAAGAATAAATCAATTGCCTTTCTGGATGAGCATTGTCAGCAATTCATTGCCCGTTCTGGCCTGCTCTTTATGTCAACCAGTGATCCATCAGGCTCTTGTGATGTATCTCCCCGTGGTGACGGAGAAGGATTCGTACATGTCGTGGATCAGCATCATTTGGTCATTCCGGAACGGCCGGGCAACCGACGTTTTGACTCTCTGTTAAACATTTTGTCCAATCCGCACATTGGATTGATTTTTGTTATTCCTGGACTTGAAGAGACACTGCGTATCAATGGCAGAGCGATGATTATTCGGGATATGGACATGATGATGCAAATGCAGGCGCAGGGCAAAACGCCCAAACTAGGTATCGCTGTAACGGTTGAAGAGTGCTATATGCATTGTGGCAAAGCCTTTAAACGTTCGCACACATGGGAACCTGAGAACTGGCTCGCCAAGGAGGAATTACCCAAACCATCACGTATTATCGCTGCGCATGCTAGCAAATTAGGTGTTACGGAGGACGATGTCGTCCGTTCTATGCAAGAATCGTATGAGAAGCGATTGTATTAATATTTGCAAAGTCTAAGGAGTTGAATCATTTTGTTTGTATTCATCTTGATGATTGCAGGAGCCATTGTTAGTCTTATGTTTCCTTATGGCACTGTCATCGTCATTGGTGTTATTCTCGGTCTTGTGGTGGATAATTATCGGAATACCTTATATATTCGGGAAGATGTTCGTGCGATTAAAAATCATTTGGGGCTAATGAACAATAAGGAATCAACAGAGTACGAATTCAATAAAGAGATTAAGCAAGTGGATCAACTTAGTTCCGATGAGATGAGTGTGATTAACAAGAGGATTGAAGCTGAACTGGAGAAGGAAAATAGAAATAAGAAAAAATAGGCGTGCGCGTCCGTTTCGCCCTGCTATTTAATGCAAAGAGTAGATGAATCTCCTCGGGCGGGAAAATAATACATTTAACGTTCCCTAATTAACCATGAATTTCATGAAATATTGGCTGTAATAGACCGACAATTAGATGAGTTGTGATTTTCATTTTTGGAAGTCTTTTATCATTTTAAGAGGAATTAATGCAAATCCTTCAACCACATACGGGAGAGACTGAATAAAATAAAACAGATGGAACCAAATTAAATTTATTGTTGCACATTGTAGATAATTGTAATACCATGAACGCACATATCGTAGATATTGAAGTTGAAAAGGGCAGGACCTATGACCTCGTTGAAGGTATGGCTTGTCTTTTTCTGTATATTGGGGTGGATAAAGTGAAAATCGAGAAGGTGCTGAACAATAATGCTGTAGTTGCCATTCAGGATGGGCGCGAAGTCATCGTCATTGGCCGAGGAATAGCTTTTCAGAAGCGGGCAGGTGATCGGGTCTCCGAGGAGCATATTGACAAGATCTTTACTTTGCAGAACGAAGATATCCAGGAAAACTTCAAAACATTAATCGCCAGCATACCGCTGGAATACATGAAAGTTTCCGAAGAGATCATCGCGTATGCCAAACTGAAATTGGGCAAAAAATTGAATGACAGCATCTATCTCCATCTTACAGATCATATCCATTTCGCCATTGAGCGATATCGCAACAACCTGCCTATACGAAATGGATTACTGTGGGAAACGAAACAGCTGTACAAGGATGAGTACGAAGTGGGACTCGAGGCCCTCAATATGATCTGTGATCAATTTGGTGTCCTGTTACCAGAAGATGAAGCGGGATTTATGGCATTGCATTTCGTAAATGCAGCACTTAACGAAGAAATGCCGAATATTCGAAGCATGACGCAGGTGATGCAAGAGGTGCTGACGATCATCAAGTACCATTTCAAAATGGATTTTGACGAGAACTCGCTGAACTATTACCGATTTGTGACACATCTGAAATTTTTCGCCCAGCGTCTGGTCAAAGGGAAGCACTATAAAAATAACAATGATGATGAATTGTTTGAATTGATCCAGAAGAAATATCCCGAAGCGCACAAGTGCTCCGAAAAAATTAAAAAATTCATTGAAAATAACTACACGTATCAACTTACTAACGAGGAAATGATGTATCTGACGATTCACATTGAACGTGTGGTGCACGCCACTTCAGAGTAGTTCATTTGAACCGAAATATTCTCTTAAAAAACGCTTGCAAAAGATCAGAAGTTATACTATTATGAATCCATAAAGTAAGCGCATACAAAATCGGATTGTAACTGTTCAATCAGGCAATGCCGATCACTCCAGGTCAGTAAAGACTGGTTGCAACTTACTTTAAGATGAAGTTGTTGAAGTAACAACCGAATATCGCTGTGTACAGCCTTACAGGGTTGCAACCATTAAGGGCAAAACCTGAATTGCTGAATAACACGACTTGTTTCCGGATCATCCGGCTCGTTGTGTATGTTCAGTAGTTCAGGTTTTCTTTGTTTCACAAGCATGGGGAGTCTACTTAGAGAGGGAGAATAACTATGAATTACGATCAACTGGCCAAAGACATCTTATCCCGTGTAGGTGGTTCTGGAAACGTGAACAGCGTTTTCCATTGTGTAACCAGATTACGTTTTAAACTAAAAAATGAAAGCGTTGCTAAAACAGAGGAGATTAAAAATCTGCCTGGCGTTATTACGGTTATGCAGAGTGGTGGCCAATATCAGGTAGTCATCGGCAATGAAGTGCCGGATGTATATAAAGCGATTGTGAAGGTGGGCAACTTGCCGACAGAAGGTCAGGTTGAAGAGTCGAAGGAAGAATCGGGGAAAAAGGTAGGACTGTTCAGCCGATTTATCGATATGATCTCGGGAGTCTTCACTCCACTTCTCGGCTTGCTTGCTGCAACAGGGATGATCAAAGGGTTTACAGCCATGTTTCTATCCTTCGGCTGGTTGACGGACACATCCGGAACGTACCATTTGCTGAATGCAACGGGTGACTGTCTGTTCTACTTCTTCCCGGTATTCCTAGGTTATACGGCGATCAAGAAGTTTGGCGGCTCACCGTTCCTGGGTATGGCCATCGGGGCTACACTGGTTTATCCTACACTATCCGGTTTGACTGCGGGAGATCCATTGTACACGCTATTCGCAGGTACGTTGTTTGAATCACCGATTCATATTACATTCCTGGGTATTCCAGTGATTCTGATGAACTATTCATCTTCGGTTATACCAATTATTGTTGCTACATTCTTTGCCGTGAAAATCGAAAGATTCTTCAAAAATGTTATTCCTAAAGTGGTTAGCACATTCCTTGTTCCATTCTTTACGCTGCTTGTTATCGTTCCCGCAACGTTCCTTGTGATCGGTCCAGTATCCACTTGGGCTGGACAGTTAATCGGTGCAGGAGCAACCGGGATCTATGATCTGAGCCCACTTCTTACAGGACTTATCGTTGGCGGTCTGTGGCAGGTGTTTGTACTGTTCGGTCTTCACTGGGGTCTGGTTCCAGTCATGCTTCTGAACCTCAGTACGTCCGGAGCGGATCCGGTGGTTGCCATGTCGTTCGCTGCCTCCTTTGCCCAGATTGGTGCGGTACTTGCCGTAATGTTGAGAACTAAAAATGCCAAACTGAAATCTTTGAGTATTCCCGCCTTCATCTCAGGCATCTTCGGTGTTACCGAGCCGGCAATCTATGGTGTGACCCTTCCACTGAAAAAACCGTTTATCATGAGCTGTATTGCAGGTGGTATTGGCGGCGCCATATTGGGATTCTTCGGCTCGAAATTGTATATGTTTGGCGGACTTGGCGTATTCGGTTATCCGACCTTCATTAACCCGGCAACAGGTGTTGATTCAACATTCTACATGGCACTTATTGCAACAGCCGTTGCGTTCATACTTGGTTTCGTTCTCACGTATGTCGTTGGTTTCAAGGAAGCTGCTGCACCTGTAACAGCTCCTTCATCTGCACCAGCACCTGCACTCGATCCCAATCCGAACAGTAAATACGAAATCTTCAGCCCGATGGCTGGCGAAGTTATTCAATTGAAGGAAATTAACGACATTACGTTTGCTGGTGAGCATATGGGTAAAGGCATTGCGATTCGACCAACAAGTGGACGAGTGGTATCTCCAATCACAGGTGTTGTACAAACGGTTTACCGCACAAAGCATGCCATTGGACTTGTGACAGATGATGGTGTAGAGATGCTGATCCACATTGGACAAGATACGGTACAACTGAAAGGTCAACATTTCAACGCTCATGTGAAAGATGGTGACCGGGTCAACGTTGGAGATTTGATTATGGAGTTTGATCTGCAGGCCATTAAGGATGCCGGTTATGAGACGGTTACACCCATTATTATTACGAATACTTCAAATTACCTGGATGTTGTGGGCACAGAGAATGCATCGGTGAACGAAAAAGACAAATTGCTGACGGTGCTTGGTTAAATCAAGTTACGATGAAGAGGAGGAGTGCTTTATGTTTGACAAGCCAACTTCCTTCCCGGAGAATTTTCTCTGGGGAGGAGCAACAGCAGCGAATCAGCTGGAGGGTGCCTATCTGGAAGGGGGAAAAGGATTGACTACGGTCGATCTGATCCCTACCGGGTCCAGGCGTTTCCCCATTGCGATGGGTAACCTGGACTCGTTCGAACCCAAGGAAGGCGAGTTCTACCCTTCTCATGAAGCCATTGATTTCTATCATCGGTACAAGGAAGACATTGCTTTATTTGCCGAAATGGGGTTCAAATGTTTCAGACTTTCGATCGCCTGGTCCCGAATCTTCCCGAACGGGGATGACGCCGAGCCAAATGAGGCAGGCCTGCAATTCTATGATAATGTCTTCGATGAATTGTTGAAATACAATATCGAACCAGTCGTTACCATTTGTCATTTTGATGTACCTGTACATCTCGTGCAAACATATGGCGGCTGGAAGAACCGCAAGATGATTGGATTTTTTGAAACCTATGCGAAGACGTTATTCCATCGATATAAGGACAAAGTGAAATACTGGATGACGTTCAACGAAATCAACATGCTTCTGCATCTTCCGTATATTGGTGCAGGTATCGTCCTGCAAGAGGGGGAGGACAAGCAGCAGGTCCTGTATCAGGCGGCGCATCATGAACTGGTAGCCAGTTCACTTGCCGTCAAGGCGTGTCACGAGATGATTCCCGGTGCACAGATCGGATGTATGCTGGCTGCAGGTACGGTGTATCCCTACACTTCCAATCCAGAGGACGTATGGAAGGCAATGGAGCAGGATCGCGAGTCTTTTTTCTTCATTGATGTTCAGTCCAAAGGGGCATACCCGGGCTACACAAAGCGTTTCTTCAGAGAAAACGGAATTCATATTGAGATGCAGCCAGAAGATACCGAACTTCTTAAGCAGAATACGGTGGACTATATCGGCTTCAGCTATTATGCCAGCCGCTGTACAAGCACAGATCCGGAGATTTTGAAGGATTCAACGGAGGGCAATGTATTTGGTTCCGTGAAAAACCCGTATCTTGATGCATCGGAATGGGGATGGACCATTGATCCGAAAGGTCTGCGAATTACCTGCAATCAGCTGCACGACCGCTACGGCAAGCCATTATTCATAGTGGAAAATGGTCTTGGTGCTACGGATGTATTGCTGGACAATGATACAGTGGAGGATGATTACCGCATTGACTATCTGAACCGTCATTTTTCCGAGATGGCAGAAGCCATTCAGGACGGAGTCGAGATCATTGGATATACGAGCTGGGGCCCGATTGATTTGGTCAGTGCAGGTACAGGAGAAATGAAGAAACGTTATGGTTACATCTATGTAGATCGAAACAATGACGGTACGGGTTCGCTTAGAAGAGTGAAAAAGAAAAGCTTCCACTGGTACAAAGACATCATTGCTACTCATGGGGCACAATACTTCTAAGTGCTGTCCATTAAGTGAAATTTTAAAAAGGGAGGAGCAATCCTGTGTTACAGACGGATCTGCTCCTCTTTTCTTCAATTAAACAGAACGTTGGAAAATTTACTTTTAATATGGTCATCTAAGAGAAGAACCAATTATGGGACTTGCAGACTCCGATGAGCGTTTAGCCTGCCATACTGCCAATAGACACCGGACCCGGATACAGGATCAGAGGCAAAGCACAACGCATCGCGGATCTGGGCGTTGGTTTTGCCTTGGGCGGCAAGCAAGGCAGCCGCACCTGCAACCTGCGGTGCAGCCATCGATGTACCGCTCATATAAGCGTACGAGCTGCCGAGATATGTCGACAGTATGCTGTCACCCGGAGCAGCCATATCAACCCATGCACCATAGTTGGAGAAATTGGATTTCAGATCGGAAGGATTGGTGGAAGCGACGGCAATCACATTGGGGTAGGAAGCGGGCACGATTGGATAAGAAGTATTGTCATTGCCAGCAGCAGCAATAATGACTGCCCCGCGGTCCCAGGCATACTGTACCGCAGCTTGCAAGAAGGCATCACCTACAGGTCCTCCCAAGCTCAAATTAACCACTTGTATACCGTTATTGGCAGCATAGACCAGCCCGTTGCCGACATTGCCCATGGTTCCCATCCCGCTATCATCCAGCACACGAATGGGTACGATGGACGCCAGCGGAGCAACGCCAGCGATGCCAGCTCCATTATTCGTGACGGAAGCCGCAATTCCGGCCACATGTGTGCCGTGTCCATTCCCGTCCTCGGGAATGGTGTCATAGCTGACATAGTCATAACCTGGAAGGAGCTTGCTGGCAAGCTCGGGGTGATTTAGCTGTACTCCGGTATCAATAATGGCAATTTTGATGGAGCTGTTGCTCTGGCTAATATCCCAAGCCGCAGGTGCGTTAATCTTTTGCAGGTTATTCTGATAAGGGAAGTAGGGGTCATTCGGGGTATAGGATGCCTGAGCGAGGTAATTGGGTTCTACATGTTCAATGAGTTCATGATCCTTATAATACTTTAGCATGCGATGCATGATTCTGTTTGATTCTACCCGATACCAGCCGAGATCCTCATACGTTTCGGCAACTTTGCATCTTCCTTTTTTATGCAGAGTGTGCATTTGATCTGCCGTGGTGCCTTCCTTAAATTTGATCAAGAGCTGCTTGGGAGCATGTGGATGAAACTTTCGCGTTTCAAGGATGTCTTCTACGTAACGATATACAAATCCCAGCATGAGCAGAAATGCAGCAGAGATACCAAGCCATAGCCACATCGCTTTTCCCCCTTGTGAGTTTGATTTGATAACACGTCTTATCGTATGCAGAGTCTCTCAAATCGCGCGGGCTATCTATCATTTTGGATTGGAGTACAGCTAGATTGATAGAAGAAATTTAATTAGGTAAGATGATGGAAGAGAGCGAACTCACTAAGAATACGGGTTCGGGATAACTGCTATAAGCCAGGCTCTAATCTACAGGATAGGAATGAAAATATGGTGAAACAGCTTCAGACAGTACCCAAGGTAATGAAGGTTCAGCTCCATCAGATTGAGCAAGCTGTTGATTTTGCCATGCGTGTCCGCAGAGAAGTATTTCCAATGATGAATCATGAACACATACCTGCGGATCTGATGCAATTCAGGGAACATTATATGGAGACAGCAGGTGCTGTTTTTCTAGTAGCTGTAACGGAGGAAGCGGGCATTGTAGGCTCCATCGGCATTGTGCCATATGATGGACGGATTCAGGTGATCGAAGGTCGCTATCCGGAACATACTGCAGCTGAAATTGTAAAATGTTATGTCGATCCTGCCTATCGCAGATACGGTATTGGTTCACTTTTGGTGAAAGAGCTGGAGCGGGTGGTAAAAGAAATGCCATACACCACCTTATACCTACATACCCACCGTTTTTTGCCTGGGGCTGTGGGTTTCTGGCAGCGTCAAGGATTTACAATTGTGACCGAAGAGCATAATGAGTGGCAAATTGTGCATATGGAGAAGCCTGCTGAGAAGTGATATGTAATGTATACATGTTTTGCATGAATGAATGGTTGGTTACAACATGGCTGAGACATAATGGGGGCAGATGCAGATGAACACACGGACACAGAAAATAGTCTTTATCGATATTGACGGAACACTTGTGG
The DNA here is from genome assembly GCF_058789975.1 of Paenibacillus sp. FW104-T2. Taxonomy (NCBI): domain Bacteria; kingdom Bacillati; phylum Bacillota; class Bacilli; order Caryophanales; family Paenibacillaceae; genus Paenibacillus; species Paenibacillus sp. FW104-T2. The sequence goes on from NZ_JBYTCE010000026.1 coordinate 24,954, forward strand.
ATGATGATGGGAACATACCTGTTTCAGCTCAGAAGGCTTGCAGGCAGGCACGCGCGAATGGACATTTGCTTTATTTGTGCACAGGGCGTTCGAAGGCGGAAATTTATGATTCCATCTGGGAAGTTGGATTCGACGGTCTGATTGGTGCAGGTGGCGGATACGTGGAGTTTGGTGATGAAGTTCTCTATCATAAAAAGGTAACGGCTGAAGACGTTCGGCATATGGTCGATTTTTTCAATGAACATCAGATTGATTTCTATCTGGAATCCAATTCGGCCCTCTATGCAAGTAGCAATCTTCAAACCCATCTCGAACGTCGCATATACGGTGATGTGGAGAATGATCCAGCAGCCAGAGCGAAAAAGGAACAGAAGCCACATCCATTTATCACCGGGCTGACCTACGGTGAAGCCGACTTATATAAGGATGATGTCAATAAGGTTTGTTTTCTGGAAAGTGCTGTGGTTCCGTTCGAACGGATCAAGCAGGAATTTCAGGGCAAATTCGAGGTAATCCAGTGCACCGTACCTATCTTTGGAGAGGGAAGCGGGGAGCTCATGATTCCGGGCATTCACAAAGCAATTGCGATTGCGGATCTGCTGGAACACCTTGGCATGTCTCGGGAAGACACACTGGCCATCGGAGACGGCATGAATGATGCGGAGATGCTGGAATTTTGCAATATAGGCATTGCCATGGGCAATGCGAAGCCCGGTCTGAAAGCCCTCGCCGATGACATTACCGGAACCATTGAGGAAGACGGGCTATATCACATTTTTGTGAAGTATGGCTTAATTTAGTCCTGTGTTCTTGAGATTTCTCCCGCTTAAATTGTAATAATGGCGTGCGTTAGATTACACAATTCCTGTACAGTATCCGATATATATTAGGTACGCTCATTTGATAGCTACATAAAGGAGTGCAGAACATGGATATTGCAGCATTATCAATGGCCATGAGTCAAACGTCGCTGGCGCAGTCGGCGAGTTTGCAGGTGATGTCAATGTCGAAAAACATGGCAGAACAACAAGGTCAACAGCTTACGGAAATGTTAAAATCTGTTCCAGCCCCGCATCCGAATCTGGGAAGCAGTCTGGATATTTCAGTTTAGACGTTTTCTAAGAAATGCATGTTCAGAAACAATTGCAGCAAGCGAACCCAAACGGTTTCAATTCATCGAATTGAAGCTGTTTGGGTTGTTTTTTACCATTAGGAATGATGGAGGATCATACTTCCAAAAAGCTGACGGGCCTTGTCCCAATCCACGCCGAGTTTACCTTGCCATCCAGCCCACGGCATCTCCATGTCGGAGCGGCCTTTCGTATTGCTGAGCAGTAATTCGGCATTAAGCAGTTCTTCGATATTGGTCCAATGATCGGGACGAAGGGGGAGAATCTGGTTTGGCAGAACCCCTACTCGGGATAATGATTTTAATATGCCTCGGCGGATGCCAGCCTGTCCTTTGATCAATTTCTCGGCTGTGAGCCGTTTCTCATATTTTCCCGGAGATTCATCGCTCTCTGCCTGATCCAAACTATGAAGCAGTTGATTGAAGGTGTGAATGTCCTCTTTACTCGGTGTAATGGATTCATGTTCAAGCAGGGAAACTAACTCTGTCAAATCAGCATATGTCCCTAAACTATTCGAGCTGTAATCATGTCCCAAGTGAACGGCATAGCGAATAAAGGACAAATTATCCCATGCGTCATTGCTGTTACGGCTTAAACCGCAGCATTTACAACAATGGAATTGTTCCGCTTCTTCATAAGCATGGTGCTGCATGTGAACCATCATATGATAGCTTCCAAGTGTAGTTATGCCTCGGGGATAACTTCCACCAACACCGGCCACAAAGGCATTGGTGATCGTGGTCCAGGATAGATACTCATTTTGCTGCAAATCGATTAATTGTTGAATGATCTTGTCATGCGCAATTAGCTCCAGATCATTAGGAACCCATCCGTGTGTATGTAATACTTCTTGTTCGTTAGCTGTTAGTGTATCCGCTCGATACACCGTCACCTGTCGCTCACTGTCGTACTTGCCATTGGCATGCTGATACAGCTTCTTAAGCACTCTCATGCATTGTTTGTCCATGAGCATCTCCTCAAAAGTTAGTTGCTTATCCTAAGACTTTCGCATAGGCTTCATTGCTTCCTTTCATTATAAATGAGATGATGGCTATATTACAGATGAGAAGCGGTGAAGCATGCGAATTAATAAATACATAAGTGAAACGGGATTCTGCTCACGGCGAGAGACAGACCGCTTAATTGCAGCTGGGCGTATTACGATCAATGGTGACCTCTGTGTAAAAGGGGCAGAGGTTGAAACAGAAGATCTTGTCCTGATCGACGGAAAGGAAATCCCGCAGGTTGATCGTGAGCCTGTATACCTAGTTCTCAACAAGCCAATAGGTATCGTCTGTACGGCAGCACAACAAGTCGAGGGGAATATTATACAGTATGTAAATTATCCATCACGTATCTTTGCCGTTGGCAGGCTGGATAAAGCCTCGGAAGGTTTGATTTTGCTTACGAATGATGGAGAGATTGTTAACAAAATGATGCGCTCAGAGCATAATCATGAGAAAGAATACGTGGTGACCGTGGATAAACCGATTACAGATGAATTCCTAAGAATGATGTCCCAAGGAGTCGAAATTCTGGACGTAATAACCAAGCCGTGCAAAGTATATCGCCACAGAGAGAATGTTTTTCGGATTATTCTGACACAGGGGCTTAACCTGCAAATTCGCAGAATGTGCAAAGCCCTGGGGTACAGAGTCCTGAAACTAGAGCGCATCCGTATTATGAATATAACACTGGATCAGCTGGAACGAGGACAATGGAGGCATCTGGAGAAGCATGAGCTGAGTACGCTGCTTGCCAGGCTGAACTAGCTAACTTTTCCTAGCTTGGATAAGAACATTTGTACAAAAGGTGAGTCATCCCACGCAAACACAAAGAAGGCACTAATCCTGAAAGGATGGATGGTGCCTTCTTAGCGTTTCAAACGACCAGAGTCTAATGGATCTCGGACAATTTCGATCCGGAGGCATGCTTCCGCACTTTTCGTTCTGAGATGATGGAACCCAGGAGTGTTAACACCGCACCCAGCATGGTAATCCAAGTAATGGGTTCATGCAGCAGCAGTGCAGAAGCTAACAATGTAATTACAGGCACCAAATAAATGTAAACGCTGGTTTTCACTGCTCCCAAAAGGCTTACCGCCCTATTCCAGGTTGCAAAACACAACGCAGAAGCGCCTACCCCGAGAAAAAGAAGATTGGAAAGGTTGGTCAGATCGGCAAACCGCTCCATGTCAAAATGGAATTCGAACAGGAACAAGGCAGGGAGCATGAACAAAAGCCCGTAAAAGAACACTTTGCGTGTTGCACCAATGGTGTGATAGTGAAGATCGCCTATTTTACGCATAAGGACGGAATAGATTGCCCAGACAGCAGGAGCCACAAAAGCAAGCAGATCGCCCAGCGGATTCAGCTGCAGGCTGTAACGCCCATTGAACGCAATGATCACAATGCCTGTCAAAGCAATAGCAAAACCGGCGACAAAATACCGAGATAACGGCTCATCCTTCAGGAAGAAATGCGCAAGCACAGCGGTGAAGAAGGGCGCAATGGACACAATGACACCTGCGTTTGAAGCCAGTGTGAATACAAGCGCGATATTTTCGATCAAAAAATACAATGTGACTCCACACAGTCCGGCCGCCATAAAAAGCATCTCATCCCGGACCGTTGATATCCGCATCACACGAGGGTAGATCAGAAACAACACCACATATCCAATCAGAAAACGAAACAACAGGATTTCCACAGGTGTGAAGTCGATGAGCAGAATTTTAGTGGAGATAAAGGTGGTCCCCCAGATCAAAATTGTAAGCAAGGCGAGCAGGTGACCAGCCGTATGTTTATTTTCACTCATCGCGAAACACGGTCCTGCAGTCGTTGGGACTCGTCTTCATGGTTAAAGATTCGGTAATATTGTTTGGGCGTCAAGCCGATTAGTTTTTTGAAAAAGTTCGTAAAATGGCTCTGATCGCTGAATCCCGTCTGGGCGGATACCTCAAGCGGCAGCGTTCCTTGTTCCAATAAGCGTTTGGCCTGATTAATACGAATCGTTTCCAGATACCGATATGGTGAGATGCCTTTTTGGCGAGTAAATAGACGTACCAGATGATACTTGCTCATTCCACTTCGTTCAGCTAACTCACCCAGCGATATACTTTCCATGTAATGAGACTCTATGTATTCGCAGATACACTTGACTTCGATCGTGACATCTTGAGAAGAGACGGAGGATTCAGCATCTGCATAATCCCGAAGCAGCTGTTCCAGCAGCAGGAGCAGCAGCTCTTCTTTGCCAAAATCGGATTGCTCCTCCAAAATCATCAAATGCAGGTCATGCAAAGAGCCGACCAATTCGTGTTGATAGAGTACGGGTGCTGTGAAGTTCGGCAGATAGTCTTGTCCGGTAATTTCGCGGGTGTATTCTCTCATGACCTCTGGTTGGATATTAATACAGCGATAATCGAGTGTTCTTCCATCAATCCCTTCACAGGCGTGGGGGTCATGAGGGTTAAATATAATCATGTCGTCGGTATTCAGCACATACTCCTGATTATTGCAGACCAGATGTCGCTTGCCCTGCTCAATAAAACCAATGACGTAATAGTCATGAAAGTGATTGGGGAATTTCTGCATGATGCCCTGGAATTGATAAGCTTCAAGCTGCAGATCGGTATCAAATACAACGGTTCGTATTTCGCGATTCATGCTGCACCTTCTTTCTCGTAAGTTCTTGTCAGTATAAACTGAAAAGAAGGCAATTTCTTGAACGATATTGCGCTCGCGCATGCTATAAATAGCAGGGAAGCAGCAAAAAAGAGCAGATTTCCTGCTCTTTTTCTGTTATTCCTCTATAGCGTACTACTTATATAACCTCAAGGGAAGGCTTGTCAGAGATTGTCCTGCTGCAGACGGGGTCAGGTGGTCTTCCAGAATGAACCCGCTGACGGGTTCAATACTTGAGAAGGTTTGCAAAAATGTCGTCAGAACAATTTTGGCTTCCAGCCTAGCGAGAGGTGCACCCAGGCAGAAGTGTGTTCCGAAGCCAAAAGCGAGCTGTTTGTTATTGTTCGGACGATGAATATTCAAAGTGAATGGATCCTCGAACATGTCCTCATCCATGTTGGCTGCACTCATCCAGGCTACGATGGCATCTCCTTTTTTGAGCTCAACCCCAAGCAGGTTATTATCCGCCTTGACCATGCGGTCCATTTTACTGATATGGAAACGGTACCGCAGCATTTCTTCCACTGCATTTCCAACAAGCTCCGGATTATCTCTCAGCTCCGTATACAGTTCAGGCTGATCATAGAGCAGCGCATAGAAGGAGTTGGCCAACAGGTTGCTTGTGGTTTCTATTCCTGCACCCAGAATGAACATGGTGGTACGTACAATTTCCTCATCCGTAAAATGTTCACCATCCACTTGGACCTGGATCAGGTCCGAGATAATGTCCTCGGCAAGATTCGTTCGTTTGGACACAACAAAAGGGTAAAGGTATTCGAAATATTGCTGACCCGCAATTTTCTTCATTTCATTGATATGGCTAAAGGTTGCATCCGTTGTTGGCATGAAGAGAATATCTACCCATTCCTTAAATAGTAGCCTGTCTTTGGAAGGAATGCCAAGCAGATCAGACATGATGATTACTGGAAACATACTTGTGTAGGCTTGTACAATATCGACCTCGGGAAGCTGAGAAAATTCCGCGACTAACTCGTCTGCTACGGCCTGAATGCGCGGCTCCCAAAGTTTGAGACTTCTTGGGGTAAATGCACTTGCTAATAATGATCTTCGCTTGCGGTGTTCCGGAGGATCGACGTTGTGAATATCCAGCTTGTCCGGAATGTGGTGCTCGCTGTCCGCACCTTCTCCCTCACTTGAATACCCCACGTTCACAATCGATCTTTCTCTTACACTGGAGAAATGTTCATGATCATTCAATACGGTTTTGACCAAGTCGTACTTGAACACATGCCAGGAATCCGTCTCTTCATTGTAAACGACAGGTTCCTGTTTGAGCATGTGGCGATACCAACGATAAGGGCTAAACTCTTCTTCTTTCGATTGGAATTTCGTGATTTCAGACAGAGATATAATCGTACTCTTCTTCATTCATCTTACCTCCTTAGTTGGGGTCATTGACAAATATAACAAACAAGAGTACTTTAATTCAAGTAATTTAAATTATAATAATAAGGTGGAGTAGAGAGTGAAGAGTATGCTGAAACATAAGGGAGTCAAAGCGGGGATATTCATGATTGTGTTCTATCAGATTGTGATGCTGACCGTTTTCATGTCCGGATATAGCGCGATCCTCAAAAACGTAACGAATCTTAAGGTGGCCATCGTTAATGAGGATCAACAATCCGGTACTGAATTTGTTCAGAAGCTGCAAGAGCAGCTCCCGTTCCATATCGTAACCGATGAGTCGCTGGAACAGGCGAAGATGGGTCTGGAAGACCGTGATATTCATATGGTGATACGTATACCTGGTGACTTTACGGAGAAACTGTCTGAACAGAGCGGCAAAGCGCAGCTGGAATATTTGATTAATGAGTCTAACCCAACCACCATTACCAGTTCGATGAAAAGTGCAGCAGCAGAAATTACCGCTCAGATCAGCGCACAGGTTCAGGCTCAAAGCTTCGAAGCGGTATTGAACGGAATGCAGGTTCCTGCGGATCAATCCAAACAGATTGTGGAATCAACCACGGGCAAGGTCTCATCCAATATCGTCATGAGCAACCCTCAGCCTGCCGGTATGCAAAATCAGATGGCACCGATGTTCATCACGATGGCGCTCTATGTTGGAGCTATGATCTATGCCATGCAGAGCGTGGGCGGAATGCAGCAGCTGCGTGCACAAATGGGAAAATGGAAAGCCTTTTTTGCCCTGCGGGGGGCGAACCTGCTCATTTCCCTGATTGCTCCTCTGGTTGGAGTAGGCATCTACTTCATGGTTCAAGGTTATGGGGTGGAGGTGTTTCTGAAAATGTGGCTGGTGCACAGTCTGCAATTATTCGTGTCGATTGAGTTTACAAGTATCTTCATCATGCTTCTCGGTCAAGGAGGTATGCTGATCAACATGATATTCGTGCTTAGTCAATCCATTGCCAACGGTACGTCCATGTCAACCGAAATGATGCCTGGGTATTTCAAATTCGTGAGTCAGATCACGCCGATGTTCTATTCCACGCATTTGGATTACAATATTCTTTTCGGCGGTGGCAGAACGGCCCATTACGCCATTGGATTAGCGCTGGTTGGACTGGTCGCTTTCGTTCTCAATGCAGCGATTCACCATTTCAAACATGCCAAGCAAACCAATTCGCTGCAAGAGTCTTCACAACAGCCCGCTATCGTATAAAATAAGTAATAAAAGGGCTCAGGCGAATTTGTAAGAAGCTGTGCCCTTGGTAAGAGCAGAATGGGGGCAGTCACATGTCAATTCAAATATTTATTCTTGGTGCTTTAAGTGAAGGGAATTGTTATCCCTATGATATTAAAAAGCAAATAGGCAAACATCTGGATCAGACCGAGGCCAGAATTACGGAAGGGACGATCTATTACAATTTTGAAGTGCTGCTTAAGAAGGGTCTAATCGAGAAGATTGAAACGATTCAGAGTGAGAATAGACCAGACAAAACGATGTATGGGATCACCGATCAAGGGCGGCTCGCGCTGGAAGAGAGCATCTATAAAGTGTTTCAGAAATTCACGACCATTCAGTCCCTTTATGCAGCGCTGGTTAATCTGGATAAGGTGGATAATCAGAAGATTGCATACCTTATTGAAGATATCATCGTGAAACAAAGAAAAAAACTCGATTATATTGACGAGCAGAAACCGGAGGAGATCGAGGTAAGTGAGGATTTGATGGATGCTCTGTGGCTGATGAGGGATCATGCTTATCACACGATTGAGAGCAACATTGCATGGTTGGAGAAGCTCCTTCACCATGTTCAGAGCAGAGCGTTAAGGCACTAAGCGCGTTTTACGTCACCGTGCCTGCGAAGAGGTGCGTCAGGTCAGCGACAGTCTGGCTTTGAACGCACCTCTTTTCCTTTAAAGTACGAAGCAGAATCAGGAGCCTGGATTGAAACATATGGAAAAAACCTATAGAATCTGAACTATGTCGTAAATGAATATTTTGTAACGAGGGAGAGGGAATTTCATGTTCGAACATCTGGTGGTATTTAAATTCAACGATAAAATTACCCCGGCAAAACAGCAGGAATTTGTCTCACAATTGCTCGCCTTACAGGACGAGATTCCTGGGATCATCGATCTGACTGCCGGAATCAATGTAACAGAAGAGACGAATCATATTCAGGGATTCACGCTTGGATTAAGAGTGACGTTTGAAGACCAAGAAGCCTTGCGTGCATATGGTCCACATCCTGCGCATCAGGCCTTTGTAGCTTCGCTTAACGGATGGGTAGAGAATGTTATTGTAACTGACTTTCCGATCCCTTCGAAATAAGACAGGTCATGTAGGAGAACACTAAGTATGAGTATAAATACCAGAACATATCGTTTGGAAGATTTAAGCGACCTGGAGTACGAAGTTCGAATCGGGAGCGTGTTAGAGAATTCCTATAGAAAGATCATGATTTTGAAATTTATAGGTGTCTACGGGTTTGGCAGTAGCGGCAATTCGGATGCCCGTTATATGAGTGCAATCGGCAAAGCTGTACTGGAAGCATGGAGGCCGGACGGGCTCGTTATTGATCTGTCGGACATGCAGTATGATTGGGGAGATGAGTTGGATCTTGTTTTTGACGTAGGTAGTGAGATCTCCCGGTACCGTCCATTTCCGCTTGCGCTTACCGTTGGACCAAAATCTGAAGAAGCGGTCAGAACACTTCTGCTTGGGGTTGGCAGTAAAGATGGAATCGAATCTGCCGGATGGGTGTTCCGGAGTGTGGAGGAGGGATGGGCCTACATCGCTTCCCAATTAGCCACCTAGAAGCCCTGATACCTCCAATGAAAATGTCCATCATGATTAAAGCGATTGAACAGCAGGCTGGCACATGTGGTGCTGGCTTTTTTCTTTTCTCCTGATATTCAGTAAAAATGTAGTGAGATGTTAAATAATATTACACTCAAAATCAGGTGTTTTGTTTCGTTTGCCCAAAAAGATACGATCTCTTTATCTCCTGTAACAATTCTCGGTCATGTATCATGGAAGTTCTCGAAATAGTTTATATAATGTAAATCAACATAACATGATTATTCAGTGCGATGGGTTGATTCTAATTTCGGGGGCGAGCGCGGATGAACGAAACAAAAAAGATGAGAATTTTTTCACTGGGGATTCAACATGTATTGGCAATGTATGCCGGGGCTATTCTGGTACCTTTACTCGTGGGAAGAGCTTTGAATCTGACTGCAGAGCAGCTGGCATATCTGGTATCCATTGACCTGCTCACATGCGGTATTGCAACGTGGCTGCAGGCTCGGAAGGGAAAGTATCTGGGCATTGGTTTGCCAGCAGTACTCGGTAGTTCATTTGTAGCAGTTACGCCCATGATCGCCATCGGATCTCAGTATGGTATTCCAGCCATTTATGGGTCCATCATAGCAGCCGGTTTATTTATCGTCATCTGTGCCGTATTTTTCAGCAAAATCGTCAAGCTGTTCCCTCCCGTTGTTATTGGTACCGTGGTAACCATTATCGGTCTAGCACTTATTCCTACCGGTATTAAGAATATGGCTGGCGGGGCAAACAGTGAGAACTTCGGAAGCTTGGACAATCTGGCACTTTCTTTCGGAGTACTGCTCTTTATTTTGGTACTGAACCGGTATGCGCGGGGTTTCGTTAAATCTCTTGCCGTCCTGATTGGCATCATCGCAGGAACTCTCATTGCGGCCCTCATGGGAAAAGTGAATTTCTCTCCTGTACAGGAAGCATCATGGTTCCACTTGCCACAACCCTTTTATTTCGGAATGCCAACATTTGAGCTTGGCCCGATTATTACAATGATCATCGTAGGTACTGTCGTGATTATCGAGTCAACGGGTGTGTTTATGGCTTTGAGCAAAATTTGCGATCAGCCCATCAATGAGAAGGATCTGGCTCGCGGTTATCGTGCAGAGGGCTTGGCTTTTGTACTTGGCGGTATATTCAATGCCTTTCCATACAATACATTCGCGCAGAATGTCGGGCTCGTTCAATTGTCCAAGGTGAAAACAACAAATGTCGTGGTTGCAGCCGGAGGCATACTGGTGTTCCTCGGACTCATTCCGAAGGTAGCGGCATTTGCAACCATTATCCCAAGTGCAGTATTAGGCGGTGCGACAGTGGTTCTGTTCGGTATGGTCGTATCCTCTGGAATCAAAATGCTGCAAACCGTCGATTTTGGCAAGCAGTCCAACCTGCTGATCGTCGCTTGTTCTGTTTCGCTCGGGCTTGGTGTCACAGCCGTACCAGACCTGTTTGCCCAGCTGCCACAAAGCATTCGGATCATTGTGAGCGATGGTATTATTACAGGAAGTCTGTCAGCGATTCTGCTTAATATCTTTTTCAATCTTGGTTTCAAAAAGGAAAGCTTGCCTGTTCAGCCTGTAGCGGGGACTCAGGAGGCACATACCTGATTCCATCTTAACTGAATAATAGCGAATTAAACGAGTAAGCCCACATAAAATTCATTGCTGGAAAGAGTGGAAAATATCCTTCTTCCTAAATGAATACCTTGTGGGCTTATTTGGCTGCCCTACACGATGAAACATGCAAACACCCTACAAATATGCTAAAGTTTCCTTATGAACATATGATATGTTCATCATTTCGAAATTCCATGCGACTACATAAATGAGCATTGGTTCACACAGGCTACATGAATACAAACAGAGGAATTCCTTTGTTGAGGAAAAGGAGTGGAGTGCACATGGAAAAGGATAAGTTAGGCGCAGGCTGGAATTTGGACAATAGTTATGCCCGGCTGCCGCAGACCTTTTATACGAGTCAGGGTGCAGTACCGGTACAGTCACCTGAGCTTGTCATCTTAAATGAAACCCTTGCGGCCAGCCTCGGACTGAATGCTGAAACGCTGAACAGCGAGGAAGGGGCAGCAATCTTTGCAGGCAATGAAATTCCGCCTGGAGCCGAGCCTCTGGCTCAAGCTTACGCAGGCCATCAGTTTGGCAATTTCAACATGCTTGGTGATGGACGGGCATTACTGCTGGGTGAACAGATCACGCCACAGGGCGAGAGGGTGGACATTCAGCTCAAAGGTTCGGGCAGAACGCCATACTCCCGTGGAGGGGATGGTCGGGCGGCGATTGGACCGATGCTGCGTGAATATATTATTAGCGAAGCCATGGAAGCACTGGGTATCCCTACTACGAGAAGTTTGGCGGTAGTAACGACTGGAGAAAGCATTATTCGTGAAACGGAACGGCCGGGTGCCATATTAACCCGAGTGGCCTCCAGTCACATCCGCGTGGCAACCTTTCAGTATGCAGCTAGGTGGGGAACTGTAGAGGAACTGAGAGCACTGGCGGACTATACGCTGGAACGGCATTTTCCTGACATTCCTATAGATCATAACCGTTATTTGAACTTCCTCCGGGAAGTCATCAAACGACAGGCTTCACTGATCGCCAAATGGCAGAATGTTGGATTTATACACGGCGTCATGAATACGGACAATATGGCCATCAGTGGAGAAACGATAGATTACGGGCCTTGTGCTTTTATGGATGCTTATAATCCGGCTACAGTTTTTAGTTCAATCGATACGCAAGGCCGTTATGCCTACGGCAATCAACCCTATATTGCGGGCTGGAATCTGGCTCGTCTTGCGGAGACATTGCTGCCGCTGCTGCATGATAATGAAGATGTGGCCATACAGATTGCACAGGATGCCATTTCCCAATTTTCGGAGCAGTATCATCAAGAATGGTTATCCGGCATGCGAGCCAAGCTGGGATTATTGACAGAAGAGGACGAAGATGAAACGCTGATGAAAGATCTTCTGGAACTGATGGAAAAGCAATCGGCGGACTTCACGAATACGTTCTTAGCTTTAACTTTTGATAAGTGGGAGAACTCGAATCTGAACGAAGCACCGGAATTTGTGGAATGGAACGAACGCTGGAAAGTTAGACTGGGCCGGCAGTCTGAATCAAAAGAGGCTGTAGAGCAATTGATGAAGAGCAGCAACCCTGCAATCATCCCACGGAATCATATAGTGGAAGAGGCGCTTGAACGGGCAGAGAATGATGGGGATTATAGCGTAATGAATCAGCTGCTAGCCGTTCTCCGGAAACCTTACGCACATACACCGGAACAGGAAGAATACGCCACATTGCCGGCGACCTGTGATCCATCTTATCGGACATTTTGCGGAACCTGATGGGAGTGCAGATTCAGCATTCAGATTGAACATTTCAGATTAAAAAATACAATCATGAGTTGCAATAGGTACCTTGCGAGTACAAGCAACCTGGTGATCACGAAGAAGCTGCCACCGGCAGCTTTTTCATGATCATGTCATGGGGAATGCAATTTAAATGAATCACAGGTGGTGAGCTGCCATGTCAGATGTTTTAACCAAACAGGAATTAGCAGTCAAGCTGCTTGAACTTTTATCCCTAACAGACTTTGACCAGGAACAGAGCAATACATATGTTAACCGTCTATTGGAGCCTTTCAAATGGGAAGGTGTGCCTTATGTTGAAATGGAAAGTGAAACCTATATCGTCACCATCTATGAACGTGGAATGCCCATGTTGGAGAAAAAGTTGAAGCAGACCGAGATGGTTATCTACTGGCTGCTGGAGGATATTATTTTTACGACGGTGCATGTGGAGATGTTGAAAAAATATGATGTTGATAATATCAACACTCATTTGAAATACACAAGCGAAGTGATACAGGAAATGGATCGCAACGTAACGAACGCTTTTCAGCAATTGGGAGAACCCTATTTGCACTGGCATCAAACCGGTAAACGCCATGAACTGGAGAGCATGCAGCCTAGGGGAAGGGATGAAGGGCATGACTAATCAAGATATTAATGATGTATGGTATGATTATGCGTTGAAGTTTGTAGACAAAAAGAACAAACAAGAACAGGGATGGTCGGGATTCACATCCGAGGAACAGGAGATTGCAGCCCTATGGCTGTTGGAAGTAGACGTATATAACGGTGGGTTCATTCAATTTTTCTGCAATTGGGGAGAAGAAGCATATCTTCATGTTTTGCGGGCATTACATACGATTGGTGCGAACCAGGTGCTGGGCAATATTCAAGAGCAGTATAACTTGATAGAGCATTTAGCGGATGATGAACGGCTTACAGCATTATGGGACATTCCCCGTTTACTCACGACAGAAGAGGAACTAAGGTTGGATACTCTGGATCAGCGATTGTGGGATAACGAGGATCAAATTGCGGAGAAGGCATACACGCATTATCATAGGAAGCTGAATATAGAGGCATAGTATAAAAGATCAGAGTCTCTTTTGCTGTACGGTGAGCAGATTAAATACAGGCTCTTGCAATGGGTTGAACGTTCGGCTATACTGGCTATAATCTAATACATGAATTACGTTGATGGAGCGCAGTAGCGGCTTTGTCCCTGTTACAGAAAGTCAGGGGTTGATGGAACCTGATACATACAAGGGCTGCGAATTACACTCTGGAGTACTTGGGTAATGCCAAGCGGAATGGGCAAACGATATATTGCCAAAAGCGGTATGGATGATGCGTAAGCATCTGTTCATGCAAGTTGGGTGGTACCACGGTTATGATAATCGTCCCTATGTCTAATGAAGACAAGGAGACGATTTTTTTGTGTCCAAAAAAAGCTGCTCAGATCTGTATTTTTGACCATTAACGTAGTCCATGACTGAAGAACCATTAGAAGAGAAAGGGGTTGTTTGGGTTGAATATTATTGATGAACTTGAATGGCGTGACGCCATAAACCAACAGACGGATGCGGAGGGGCTGCGTGAGCTGACCGAAACCAAGTCGATATCCTTGTACTGTGGGGTTGACCCTACTGGAGACAGTATGCACATCGGTCACCTGATTCCGTTCATGATGCTGAAACGTTTTCAACTAGCGGGACATCGTCCGGTAATCCTGATTGGAGGGGCAACGGGTACAATTGGTGACCCAAGTGGACGTCAATCCGAGCGTTCGCTGCAAACACTGGAACAAGTCCAAGAGAACGTCAATAAGCTGACAGCACAGATGAAAAAATTGTTTGTAACCGAAGGCGACAACCAGGTTCGCATGGTAAACAACTACGACTGGACACATCAAATTAACGTCATCGAGTTTTTGCGTGATTACGGGAAAAACTTCAATCTTAACACGATGCTGGCTAAAGATGTCGTGGCAAGCAGATTGGAAGGCGGAATCTCGTTCACCGAGTTTTCCTACCAGATCCTGCAGTCTCTGGATTACCATCACCTGTTCCAAAACGAGGATGTGCAGCTGCAAATCGGTGGTTCGGATCAATGGGGCAACATCACGAGCGGTCTGGATCTGATCCGCAAGAAAGAAGGATCTGAAGCAAGAGCATACGGTTTGACGATCCCTCTGATGCTCAAAGCCGATGGTACGAAATTCGGTAAAACCGCGGGCGGTGCAATCTGGTTGGATCCGGACAAAACGACACCATTCGAATTCTACCAGTTCTGGGCGAACACGGATGATCGCGATGTCATCAAATACCTGAAATACTTCACCTTCCTGAGCAAAGAGGAGATTGAAGCTTTGGCTGAAAAGGTAGAGACTGAGCCGCACAAACGTGAAGCGCAGAAGGCACTCGCCGAAGAAATGACAAAATTCGTTCACGGCGAAGAGATGCTGGAGCAAGCTAAACGTATTACCGCAGCACTCTTCAGTGGAGATATTCGCTCCCTGACAGCCGATGAGATCGAGCAGGGCTTCAAGGAAATGCCGACATTTGAAACTGACGGCGAAGCCAAAAACATCGTGGACTGGCTGGTGGATCTGGGCCTTGAGCCATCGAAACGCCAAGCCCGTGAGGATGTCACCAAAGGTGCGATTTCTATGAACGGAGAGAAGATTACAGAGCTGGAATTCACAGTGTCTGCGGAGCATGCGATTGGTGGCAAGTTCATCATTATTCGTAAAGGCAAGAAGAACTACAGCCTTGTGAAATTGAAGTAGGAACGTACCGTATCAAGAATATCTTGGGAAGAACAACGTTAGTTTAAATTCCCAGGATATTCATAACTCTTAAGGTAAACAAAAGGGCCGTCTCCACTAATGTCAATGACATTAGGGAGACGGCCCTTTAACAATTCATCCGCAAATAATTGATCTGATTATTGATTCACAATGGCTGTAATCTCTTCGTCCAGATCAAGCCTGACGTTTTCACGGTAAGCCCGGATGTTGTATTCGCTATGCAAGTAGCGCAGGATCGCTTCTATCATGTTGGATTCAACCAAGTATTGACTACGGCCTTGAATCCAGACTTCAGCGGAGTATCCCGTATCTTCTTCCCAGCTCAGTTCAACATTGACATCGGTCGGGCGCACACCTTTGCGTTCAGCCATGTGAAGACAGATTGCATTAACAATCTCATCCATGCTTAGAACCATAACGATTAGTACCGTCCGTTTCTGTTGCGGTCATCATCATCACGATCGTTGCGGCGGTCATAACGACCATCTGCAGCCGGTTTACGGCGATTCGTGATCGCTCTGAAGAGTGCCATTGCCAGCATCACGATCAGCATAATTGCAGCAACGTTGACAAGCAATCCAAGAATGTTTCCGAGGGCTCCCATGCCGCCGAACAATCCGCCGAACAGCATACCTGCCAGACCACCCAGCATCATGCCTTTCATGAATCCACCGCCACCGCCGAAGAATCCCCCACGGTTCGTTGCAGCTGCACCAGTACCCGATTTGTTCGAGTTCGATTGGCTCACATTATTATCGGATTTCTTAGGTGTATTGGTATAACTTTTCGTACCTGACTTGAAACCGCCACCACGTCTTGCATCAGCAGAATCCGGATTTGCTACGCCAACTGTTGCGAACAACAGAGTGAAAGCCATAAAAACCATCATCAGATGTTTAATTCCAAATTTTTTCTTCATTGTAAAGATCGTAACCCCCCGATTAAATTGTGTGATTAGCCCTAAAAATGGGCCTTACTCATGTAATACGGTCAAAAAGCAGGAACGTTTCAAATTTTGTTTAATTTTCCGAAATAATCGGACAAGGGTCCTGAATGGCTGCCTGACCATCGAGCAGCTGCGTCACCCAGTTGCACCATTCCAGGCCGGTCTGGGCATTCATTAATCCCTTTTGAACTAAAATGTAGCTCCCAAATTCCCGGCTGCCTACGCGGAGGTTATCCTGAGGGATGCGGGACTTCAGATCCTCGAAATAACGGATGCGCTCCATAAACCAGTTTTTGCGCTCATTCAGAATGCGTCTCATGCTCCCATCTTCGGCAATGCCGACACACAAAATCCGCAAATTGAACTCGTCACGCGTTACCGGAGCGGTAACAGGAGTGATCATCCATCCGAGCAGCTTCTCAATACCTTTTTCCGTGACTGCATACATTTTTTTGTCCGGTTTGTCAGACTGTTGCACCCAGCGGGAAGATAATAGTTCATCATTTTCCATCTTGGACAGGAGCGGGTAGATCTGACTGTGTTTGGCTTGCCAATGAGGCTGAATTTTCAGCATCAGATCGTAACCAGACGACTCCTCGCGGGTAAGCAGCCCGAGCAATCCGTAGGAAAGTATGTTCATGCACATGTCTCCTTAATATTAGGGCTAGGCCAGTGAAAACAATGGATATTGCCAACAATGACCGCTTTCATAAAAGTGTACACTGAAACTGTATGGTTTGACAACCTGACAGCATAACTGCCTCAATTTAGACAAAAAAAGAGTGCGGACCCTGAGGTCCGCACCCAAAACCATTTAGAGAGATGCCTGTTACTCGTACCCTTCAACTACAAGCTCAAGCTGGCCTGTTGAGGAATCGATAATCATGCCGTGAACGGGTACTCCCTGTGGAAACAGAGGATGATTTTTGATGACTCCTACAGTATGTTTTACCCCTTCATCAACACTGTTAAACCCTCGAAGCCAATTGTTCAAATTGATTCCGGAGTTGTCCAGAGCATTTATAACTTCCTTGGATACGCCGCGGTCAACCATGTGACCAATCATTGTGTCTGCTTGCAAAGATGCCATACCGCACTCGGTGTGACCGACAACAACAACTTCGTCTGCCCCGAGCTCATAGATAGCTACAAGCACGCTTCGCATAACAGAACCGAAAGGTTGAGAGATAATGGCGCCTGCAGTTTTAAGGATTTTAACCTCACCATTCTTCAAATTCATCGCTTTTGGCAGCAGTTCCACCAGACGGGTGTCCATGCATGTGATAATTGCCATTTTTTTAGTTGGAAACTTACCGGCCGTATACTTTTCGTATTCTTTTGTTTCGACAAATGATTTGTTGTACGCCAAAATCTCTTGAATGTTGTTCATGTCCATTGCCTCCTGTTATCCAATACGATGAGCACGGCTGCTTGCATCGGTATGCAGCTTGTCCTAAGCCCTGCCCTTGATTATACCACGGTCAGCAAACGGCACGATATCTTATAAATAAGAATCAAGCCATTTACCTCTGTTAAAAGTTGATTATACGCATTGCAAAAAGTATCATCAATAGGGAGTCTAAACTTTTTTTGGAGAGGTGAACGATAACAATGGAAGAACAAACCCTGAAACATCTGGAATCATTCCTTAATTTGGCCCGCAAAATCAAAAGTTATCACGAAGCCATTGGTTTGCTTCATTGGGATCTGCGCACTGGTGCGCCGAAGAAAGGCGTTCCGACTCGTTCGGAAACCATCGGCATGTTATCTACCGAAGCGTTCAAGCTTCAAACTTCGGCTGAGATGAAAACCTATTTGGACACGCTGACAAAACCAGAGGTGTTGAATCAACTTGAAGATATAAATCGTCGTCTGGTTTTGGATTGCCAGAAGGAATACGACCGGAGCCAATCCGTCCCGCCTGAGAAGGTTCAAGCATATACGGTGCTCACGGCCAAATCGGAAACGGCATGGGAAGATGCCAAGCATAACAGCGATTTTGAAGGCTTTTCTCCGTATTTGACAGAGATCGTGAAACTCAAACAGGAGTTCATCGACTACTGGGGTGTGAAAGACACACGCTATGATACGCTGCTTGATATGTATGAGCCGGATCTGACCGTAGAGAAAGTAGATGCGGTATTTGCCCGGTTGAAAGCACGTTTGGTGCCGCTGCAGGAAAGGATCAATGCTTCCGAAAACAAGCCGAATACGGAGTTCTTAAGCCAGCTGTTTGATAAGGATCAACAGGAAAAATTCAGTTTATTCATTTTGGGACAGATGGGTTATGACTTTGATGCCGGAAGACTGGATGAGAGTGTTCATCCGTTCGCGACAGGACTGAACCCGGGGGATGTGCGAATCACGACGAATTACTTGCAGGATGATGTGACGAGCGCGGTATTCAGTTCTTTGCACGAAGGCGGACACGCGCTATATGAGCAAAATATTGACGAAAGTCTGGCAGGTACCCTTCTGGCTGAAGGAACGTCAATGGGTATTCATGAATCCCAGTCCCGTCTGTGGGAAAATATGATTGGCCGTAGCCGTCCGTTCTGGACTCGCTATTATCAAGACTTGCAGCAGCGTTTTCCTCAATTGAGCGATGTGGCTCTGGAAGATTTCTACCGTGCGATCAACCGCGTCGAAAGTTCTCTGATTCGAATTGAAGCAGACGAGCTGACGTATAATCTGCACATTATCATCCGTTATGAGATTGAAAAAATGCTGTTCAATGAGGGACTGGAAGTCAAGGATTTGCCGGAAACCTGGAACGCCAAGTACAAAGAATATTTGGGCATCGTTCCTCCAAACGATGGTGTCGGTGTGCTTCAGGATGTTCACTGGTCCGGTGGCGATTTTGGTTATTTCGCATCGTATTCACTCGGCAATATGTATGCCGCTCAGATTCTACATACGCTGCGCCAGGAACTGCCGGAGTTTGACTCTTATATTGCTGAAGGCAATCTGATACCAATCAAGGAATGGTTAACGGACAAGATTTATCGTTACGGCAAGAGCCGTACGCCATCCGAATTGATTCTCGCTGTGACAGGTGAGGAATTAAACCCGGATTATCTGGCGGACTATCTGGAAGCAAAGTATACCGAGATTTACAAACTGTAGTTGTACAATCACATAACACGAAGCAGGTACTAGAGAGAGCCGGGCATATGCCCGGCTCTTTTTTGGTGTGCAAGTTCTTAACCTTTTGATGGGCAGCGGCATATTCATAGTAGAGAGAAACTGCTGAAACCAGCGAAGGAGGGAAACAGCATGAAATACACGCCCTGGTTCATCCGTGCCATCGTTATATTGCTGATTATCATTGTAGCGCTCACGAGCTGCAACCGAGAGAAAAACGAAGCGAAAATTACGATTGGCGAGGTGACGCGTTCGGTATTTTACGCACCGGAGTATGTAGCCGTAGCTCAAGGTTTTTTTGAAGAAGAGGGACTGGAGGTCGAGATCCAGACAACGGCTGGTGGTGACAAAACGATGGCTGCCTTGCTCGCGGGCTCCGTGGATATTGCCTTGGTCGGAGCAGAGACATCTATCTACGTCTATCAGCAGGGAGCGGAAGATGCGGTCATTAACTTTGCCCAGCTAACCCAGACAGACGGAACATTTTTGTTCGCACGGAGTGCGGAAGGCAGCTTCAATTGGGATCAGCTCAAACAATCTACTTTCCTCGGTCAACGAAAAGGCGGTATGCCGCAAATGGCTGGAGAATTCACGTTGAACAAACACGGCATTGATCCGCAGAATGATCTGGAATTGATCCAAAATGTCGATTTTGCCAACATTGCTTCTGCATTTGCGTCGGGGACCGGAGATTATGTACAGCTGTTTGAACCACAGGCGTCCATCTTTGAACAGGAAGGCCGCGGGAAGGTCGTTGCATCGTTTGGAACGGAGAGTGGACATTTGCCTTATACGGTGTTCATGACAAAACAAAGCTACATCAACGACAACAAGGAAATGGTACAGAAATTTACAAATGGGCTGCACAAAGCACAGGTCTGGGTAGATTCCCATTCGGCTGAAGAGATTGCCGAGGTCATCCTCCCTTACTTTAAAGACATTGATCAATCCATTCTCGTAAGTAGTATTAATCGCTATAAAGAGCAGGGGACGTATGCAACAGATCCGATTATTGATGATGAAGAATGGAACAATCTGCTGGACGTCATGAGTGCGGCTGGAGAACTCGAACAACGGGTGGAGTCCAAAGCGATTGTCGATAACACCTATGCGGAACAAGCAGCATCTGTGAAATAACCAGGCATTCAGGAAAGGAAGTGATCGCCATGCCTGAATCCGATACGGTGATTAGACTGGAAGGGATTTCACAAGTGTATGTCAATGAGCGTGAAGCCTCATTGGTCATCGAAGACCTGAGCCTTCAGGTTAAACAAGGCGAATTTGTCAGTCTTGTTGGTCCGAGCGGGTGTGGCAAAACGACATTGTTGTCCATCATTGCCGGGCTGCTCACGCCAACCGCGGGAGAGGTGAATGTTAAAGGGAAACTGGTTGAAGGTCCTTCTGCCCAGATTGGCTATATGCTGCAGCAGGACTATCTGTTTCCATGGCGTACCATTTTGGACAATGCACTGATCGGACTTGAATTGACGGGCAGGCTGGATGAACGGAGTCGTAAACGAACAAGCGAGCTGCTTGCAGAGATGGGCCTTGCTGGAACAGAGAATTTGTATCCTTCCGAACTATCTGGGGGCATGAGGCAGCGTGTCGCGCTCGTGCGGACGCTAGCAACCGATCCATCCTTGCTTCTTCTGGATGAGCCATTCTCTGCACTGGACTACCAGACCAAGCTGCAGCTGGAGGATCTGGTGTCAGATACGCTCAAGGAAACGGGAAAAACCTCGGTGCTGGTCACCCATGACCTGTCCGAAGCGATTGCAGTGAGTGACCGCGTTATTGTGCTGGACCGCAATCCTGGACGAATTCGGAAAGAGTTTATCATTCCGGAAGCCATTCGGAAATCCCAGCCCTTCTACGCAAGGGAACAGGAAGGTTTTAATGAGCTTTTTCAGGCGTTATGGAGCGAACTGGAACAGTCCGGAGGAGGTGAGAAGAACGGGTGAATCAGACGAGAGAGAAGCAGGAAATGCGCCGTGATGAATGGATGCAGAAACTGCACCAGGGCCACATGAAGCAGGTTGCTGAGTGGCGCCGCAAGGTACTTGCGGTTCAGCTGTCCCTGCTGGTCTGCATGTTTTTGTTATGGGAGCTGGCGGGCAGGCTGCGCTGGATTGATGTGCTGCTGTTCAGTTATCCGAGCAAAGTTTTTGCCCAGATCGGCAAGGACATCGCCAGTGGTGAACTTTGGATCCATGTCGCAGTCACCGTTGGGGAGACGGCAGTTGGCTTTTTGCTGGGGACGCTTGTCGGAACGCTGCTTGCGGTCCTGATCTGGTGGTCTCCTTTTTTGTCCAAAGTGCTTGATCCCTACATGGTCGTATTCAACAGCATGCCAAAGGTGGCACTCGGCCCCATCTTCATCGTCATGTTCGGTGCAGGCTTTACGGCTATTGTCATGACTACGTTGTCCATTACGGTGATCATTACGACCTTGGTTGTGTACAACAGTTTCAACGAAGTGGACAGCAATTATATCAAGGTCATTCGTACGTTCGGTGGCGACAGGTCTGTGATTTTTACCAAAGTTGTCCTGCCGGCTTCGTTTCCCGCGATTGTTTCTACATTGAAAGTCAATGTGGGCATGGCCTGGGTCGGTGTAATTGTGGGTGAGTTTCTGGTTGCCAAACAGGGGCTCGGGTACTTGATTATCTATGGATTTCAGGTCTTCAATTTTACCCTGGTATTATCGAGCCTGCTTATTATCGCGGCCGTAGCTACAGCGATGTATCAGCTTGTGGTGTACGTAGAGAAAAAACTGCTGGCAGGTCGCAGGTAGTGCCATGTAAAAGGTTAATAGAGCTTGCTAGATCGTGTTATGTATACAATTTCACAAGGGGTGTCACGTTGCCCGCTAACCAAAAATCAAGTACCATACTAATACGAATATTCCGTGCAGTCCTTCATGTATGCGGAGATTGGAGATTAGGGACTTATATGTCTTCCGCCCGCATCAAATCAAAATTGCCAGCGTCCCATATCCGGGACGCGATGTTGTGACCGGCATGCATGGGCATGTCGGTTGATGCCGTTTATTGATTTTGATGTGACTGCATATGTCCATGCATCCCTTCAATAGCTTCTTTTTTTGTAAAACGGGAAATGGTTTGCCTAAGGGTGTGTAATACTACGTATTGCAGAACCAGGCTAACGCAGATTGGTTAGAGGTATGAAGCAGGACATGCATTCATCCGGATGGGACGAAGAGCTGGCTTGGACAGATAAGCAGCTTAGAGGAGAGGTAATGAGAAATGGGTTTTAGAGTAATTAAAACCGCAATTGCTGCACTGATGGCTGTGCTGATTGCGGACTGGTGCGGCTTGCCCGGGCCAACATCGGCAGGCTTGCTAGCCATTCTGGGTGTCGATGTTACGAGAAAAAGAAGCATTCGCACGATTTCGGCGCGATTCTTTGCTTCCGTGGTAGGTCTTTTGTTTGCAAGTGTACTTTTTCACTTTCTAGGCTTCCATTATTGGGTTCTGGCCGTGTACATACTGATTGCGTTTCCGGTAATTGTTCGGGCCGGATTCAAGGAAGGCATTGTGACGGGGTCTGTCGTGGTCTTTCGTGTCTTCAGTGGCGGGGAGATGGACGTTCAAGTCATTTTGGTGCAAATCGGGTTGCTGCTGATTGGTTTGGGTTCTGCAATGGTCGTTAATCTGGCATATATGCCGGCAGCGGACCCGCAAATGCTTCAGATTCGCAAAAGGATTGATGAACTATTCTCCGTGATCTTCAAGGAATTTGCTGCGACTCTTCGTAATCCCAATGAGGTCTGGGCAGGGAAGGAACTGATTGAAGCGGACAAGGCTGTTCTTGGAGGCATTGAAGCAGCCAAGCGTTCACTGGAGAATCAGGTCATTCATCCGAACGAAGAATGGAGCGTATACTTTTACATGCGAAAAACCCAGCTGGACTCCATTCAGCATATGATGCATCTGGTATCTCAAATTTATCAGAAGATGCCACACGCCGAAATGGTGTCGGAGCTGTTTGACCAGCTCAGTCAGGATGTGCTCACAGAGTCTTACACTGGACGAACCGAAAAACTTCTCGCAAATGTGCAGGAAGAATTCAGGCGAATGGAGCTGCCAGATACAAGGGAAGAATTCGAGATTCGTTCTGCGATTCTCCAGCTGTGCCGGGAACTCGCGCTGTATCTGAAAATTGCGAAAAAGGACAAAGCACCGTCGCCGATTACGGACCGGTCCCAATCTACAAACGAATAATAGAAAATAGTTGTCACCCTAGACGGATGCCCTGCATACACTTGTAGTGAATGATTGTATGGAGGAGGTTTAAAGATGTCATTGAGTCATAAACATCAATGTAGAGAGATCATCACGAAGGCGATCTGCGGCAAAGGTCGTAAGTTCTCTACCGTAACACATACCGTGACTCCGCCTAATGGTCCGACCAGTATTTTGGGGGCTTGGATTATCAACCACCAATATGAAGCCGTATCAGCGGGGGACGGAATTGAAGTTATTGGTACTTACGATATCAACATCTGGTATTCCTATGACAAAAATTCCCAGACAGATGTAGCCAAAGAAACGGTGTCGTATGTAGAACATGTACCTTTGTCTTACCTGGATCCGAAACACCGGGCTTCCACAGTAGAGGTATCTGCGGATGCAACGCAGGAACCAAGCTGTGTGGAAGCCACTGTATCCGCAGGCGGAGGCAGCGTAATTATCCGGGTAGAACGGGAATTCGCTGTTGAACTGGTTGCCGAAACCAAAGTATGCGTGAAGGTATGCACAGATGGTTGCGGAGACTACGAAGACAAGGATTATGACTTTGGCAGCACGGATGAAGATTATGATGATCTTGATCCGGACCTGCTTGACGAGGAACTGTAATTTCTTCGTCTCTTGTATCCTTAGCTAAGGTATTATATGCGCCGCAAGCGGCAGTGAAGAGGGCGCAAGCCCTCTTTTTTCTTTTTGGGCGATGGAAAGGAGGGACCGAATGAATGTAATGGAAGAGGCAGAGCAAGCGGTTAAACGTTACGAACGCATGTCGGGGGGAGAACGGGCAGGACGATTGGAGCGAGCCGGCATTGAAGTGCTTGCCTCACGTGACAGGCAAAAAAGGGAGCCTGGCCTGAGAGTACGTTACGATGTAGAGATATGCTGCCTGTACGCACTTCGGATTAAACGGCGGGATACGAGCGGCATGGGCAGTGCACAGGATAGCGTACTGGACCGGGAAGCGGCTTCGACGCTGTTCAAACGAATCGAACGGCTCGCTGTTAAAACCTTATATACCCTTGGACTGGATCACGGCGCCGTACGGCTGGAAGCTTCGGGAAAAAACGGGTGCACTGTTGTTTCAATTGACCCGCGTCCGTGGAAGGGCATGACAGATCTATCTGTCATGTACCGGGAAGGCTGGAAGCAGCTGCAGTCTCAACTGGATGAGGAAAGTCAGAATAAAGTAACGCCCGTGCTTGGAATGGACCCGGAGTTTCTACTCGTGCAGATGCCGGAGTCCAAAATTATTCCTGCTTCAAGGTTTCTCGGACGCACAGGAATGGTAGGCTGCGATTCCGTGACCATCGGGGGGAGGCGGATCTATCCGGTTGCTGAACTTCGTCCTGCCCCCAGTTCGGAACCGCGAGAGCTGCTAACTCATTTACTTAAAGCTTTCGACCTGGCATCCCGCAGCATAACCGACCATTCGCTCATTTGGCAGGCTGGGGGAATGCCGCAGCGTGGATTGCCGCTCGGGGGACATGTTCATTTCAGCGGAGTGACGCTTAACGGGGATTTGCTGCGTGTGCTTGACAATTATCTGGCCCTTCCGCTTGCGTTTCTGCAGGACCCGCGTGGTTCGGGCAGGCGTCCAAGGTACGGGGCACTGGGTGATTTTCGATTGAAGCACTATGGTGGATTCGAATATCGAACACTGCCCAGCTTCCTGATCTCTCCACTCGTTGCCAAAGGAGTGGTCGCTCTCGCAGGTCTTATTGCCGCCTCCTACACCAGTCTTCCACTTCGTCCTTTGATGAACACAACCGTGCATGCTGCCTTTTACGAAGGAGACCGGGAACGAATGAAGGAATACATTCCAGCGCTTCTGGAAGATCTGGTCGGCTTGGAGGACTACGCAAGATATGAAAAGTATGCAGCTCCGCTCATACGTCACCTGAGAGAAGGGAAGACGTGGGATGAGAGCCGGGACATTCGCAAAGTCTGGAATATTCGTGCAGGTTCATGAAGAGTAGATGTTTTTTTGTTATAATAGAAAGTAAGTCAATTTTGGATCTGATTACAGCTATGGAAGACATGCAGACACTGGTCTGTGAAGGAAGCGGCAGGTGGCCGAAACATGAGGCGGAGGCACGAAGATGTGCCTGACCGCCTTATTGTTCCTTCTAGGGCAGGGACTCTTCCTGACAACATAGGAACGGATGGAGGATATTCATGGCTCAGTATACACCAATGATTCAACAATATTTGCAAGTGAAGGCCGAAGCGCAAGACGCTTTTCTTTTTTTTAGATTAGGTGATTTCTATGAGATGTTCTTCGATGATGCTGTCAATGCAGCACGTGAGCTCGAAATTACGCTGACTGCACGCGCAGGCGGTGGGGAAGAGAAAATTCCGATGTGCGGTGTGCCTTATCATTCGGCGGACAATTACATACAGCGTCTGATTGAAAAAGGATACAAGGTTGCCATCTGTGAGCAGATGGAAGATCCAACTGTAACAAAAGGCATGGTACGCCGGGAGATTGTACGTGTTATCACGCCTGGAACGGTGATGGAAGGCAAGACTCTTGGCGACAAATCCAACAATTATATGGTCTGCCTGACAGGAAACCAAAATACACTGGCGCTGGCAGCGTGTGATCTGTCAACGGGTGAATTGTACGTGACGTCCGTGCCATATTCCAAGGAATGGCTGAAGGACGAGATCGGCATTTACGAACCCTCCGAAGTAGTCGGTGATGCGTCTCTTCTTGATACCGTCGCTGCGCAATCTTCACCAATTGGGAGACCTGTTGTATACACGCCCTGGACCAAAAGCAAGGAAGATCTCGTTCGG
Source organism: Paenibacillus sp. FW104-T2 (assembly GCF_058789975.1). Lineage (NCBI taxonomy): Bacteria > Bacillati > Bacillota > Bacilli > Caryophanales > Paenibacillaceae > Paenibacillus > Paenibacillus sp. FW104-T2. Next base: position 51,382 of record NZ_JBYTCE010000026.1, read on the forward strand.
CAGCAATTCGGTGAAGCTGCATGGGCAAGACTGGAGCCTGAACGTCAAGTTTGTGTTGCACGACTGTTCTCTTATCTGAGTGAAACGCAGAAACGTTCTCTGGGGCAATTGACACAAATCTCGACTTACGAGCCGGATCACTTCATGATTCTGGATCCATTCACCAGACGTAATCTGGAACTTGTGGAAACGGTTCGTGAGCGTTCCAAAAAAGGCTCGTTGCTCTGGCTGCTGGACAGAACGGAGACATCTATGGGTGCGCGGATGCTGCGGCGGTGGGTGGATAAACCCTTACTTCAAAAAGGGAAAATTAATGAGCGACTAGAAGCAGTGGACACACTATACAATCAGTTTATTTTGCGTGAGGATTTGCGTGCTGAACTGAAGGACATTTATGATCTGGAACGACTGGTGGGGCGGATTGCTTTTGGGAATGCCAACGGGCGCGATTTGAACGCACTTAAGCTGTCGCTGGATAAAATACCCGGACTGCGCCAGTATTGTGCAGAGTCTTCTTCTACCACGCTGCAGAATATTGCGGAGATGATGGATGACTGTAGTGACTTAAGGGATGCCATTGGCCGTGCCATTGTGGACGAGCCTCCTGTTTCCGTAAGGGATGGAGGATTAATCCGTGAAGGTTACCATGAACGACTGGACGAACTAAGGGAAGCATCGGTGAATGGCAAACAATGGATCGCTGAATTGGAAGCAAAAGAACGTGAAGCTACGGGCATCCGCTCCCTGAAAATCGGCTACAACAAGGTGTTTGGCTATTATATCGAAATTACGAAGTCCAATCTCGCCTCCTTGCCGGAAGGCCGTTATGAGCGAAAACAGACGTTGGCTAATGCAGAACGTTACATTACGCCGGAGCTTAAGGAAAAAGAAACATTGATTCTCGAAGCACAGGACAAAATGGTCGATATTGAATACGGATTATTTGCTGAGCTGAGGGATCGGTTGAATCAGGAAATTGCAAGACTGCAAAAACTGGCTGAACAGGTTGCGGAGATCGATGTGTATCAATCCTTCGCGGTAATCAGTGCAGAGCGGAATTTTGTTAGACCAACACTGACAGATGGTTATGACTTTGTTGTGGAACAAGGACGTCATCCTGTGGTGGAGGCTGTTATGAGGGATGGTGCCTTTATCGCCAACCACACCGCAATGAAAAAGGAAGAAGCACGGATTCTTCTGATTACTGGTCCAAATATGGCTGGGAAAAGTACGTATATGCGACAAGTTGCCCTGATCTCAATCATGGCGCAGATCGGTTGTTTTGTACCTGCAGGTCAGGCAGAGGTACCAATCATGGATCGCATCTTCACACGAATTGGGGCAGCAGACGATCTGATTGGCGGTCAAAGTACGTTTATGGTGGAGATGGCGGATATTCAGGTAATGACGGACAAAGCAACGCCGAGAAGCCTGATCATTATCGATGAATTGGGCCGGGGCACGTCAACAAGCGAGGGGATGGCTATTGCCCAATCCGTCATTGAGTATGTGCACGACATTATAGGCTGTAAAGCACTCGTATCGACGCATTTTCATGAACTGGCTCACCTGGAAGAAAGTCTGGATAAGCTGGCAAACTACTCCATGGCCGTACAGGAGAGCGGGGACAAAGTGAACTTCTTGCGCAAGTTGATTCCGGGTGCTGCCAGCAGCAGTTATGGTATATACTGCGCACGACTTGCCGGTCTGCCGGATAGTATTATTGAACGAGCGAATGGTTTACTGCACGGCTTCGAACATGCGGCTGCACAGGTGGCGGTCGGCAGTGAGTTTGCTGGGAAGGGAAGCCGCATTCCGGGATCGGACTACAATAATACACCTGGAATGGAAAATGCCGAAAGTGCCACAGTGATACGAGAGGAAGCTGTGGTTTCGGTACCCGATACGGTGACTTACGTAGAGAGCGAATCGTTCAAGGAGCGAGGCAATAAGAATAGATCTGGTTCCAAACCACAGGACGTTGTCCAGCTGTCGATATTCGGTGATGATGAGCCAGGCGTGGGAAGCAAGCCCGATGATGTGGTCGCTGTGGACAAACCCGCGCGAGATTTTATACGCAACATGAAAGACATTGATGTTATGAATATGACGCCTCTGCAGGCGATGCAATTATTGAACGAGCTTAAGTTAAAGGCACAGCAATTATCCTGATATGATGGGAGGGGAAACCTGTGGCGAAAATACATGTCCTTGACGAACATATTGCCAACCAGATTGCAGCAGGTGAAGTGGTTGAACGGCCTGCTTCGGTTGTTAAGGAATTACTGGAGAATTCCGTGGATGCTGGGGCTACCAAAATTGAAGTTTCCGTGGAAGAGGGCGGATTGCTCAGCATTCGTGTAAAAGACAACGGTTCAGGCATTGAGCCTGAGGATCTGGAAACAGCATTCTATCGTCATGCAACGAGCAAAATTACACACGGGCGTGATCTCTTCCAGATCACAAGTCTTGGTTTTCGGGGAGAGGCTCTGCCGAGTATCGCGGCTGTCTCCAAGGTCGAAGTGCTAACGGCTAGCGGAGACGACGGCCGGGGGCGCCGGATTGTGATTGAGGGTGGCAAACTGTGTACACATGAGGATGCTACTTCACCTCAAGGGACAGAGTTTGTTGTCAAAGAATTATTTTATAATACTCCTGCCCGCCTGAAATATATGAAAACCATCCAAACCGAGCTGGGACATATCTCGGATGTGCTGTACCGGATGGCCATGTCTCATCCGCATATTTCCTTTACGCTGCGGCATAATGCCAATGTGCTGCTGCAGACGCTCGGAAACGGCGACCTGCTTCAGGTGGTGGCAGCAATCTACGGTACGAGTGCAGCCAAAGCCATGCTGCCCATCCAGGGCGAGAATCTGGATTATCGGGTAAGTGGATTAATCAGTCTTCCGGAATGGACACGGGCCAATCGGGGCGGCATGTCAACGATTGTGAATGGTCGATTTATTCGCAATTATGGTCTTAATCAAGCCATTCTTAAAGCGTATCACACGTTACTGCCGATCAATCGATTTCCGCTTGTTGTGGTGCAGCTTGAGATGCATCCATCACTCGTGGATGTAAACGTGCATCCGGCAAAACTGGAAGTGCGGTTCAGCAAGGAAGCCGAGTTATACGAATTTATTGAAACGACAGTACGGGGAATTTTGCGGCAGGAAGTGCTTATACCTCAAGTGACCAAACAGCAGATCAGACGTGGAGACGACAGTTCATTTATTCAGGAACAGTTTCTGTTTCCGCGAGGACCATACAAGGATGAGCCAGCGATAGAAGATGAGGGTGCACAGTCCAAAAAGAATAACATCCCTGTGCCAGGAAACACGGCCATGGAAGAGGACGATCTGGATGCCCCTGCTGATATTCAACCGGGACAGGCTGCGGAACTCTTTTCAGAGGTACCTCCCTTGCCGGACGCTCCACCGCCAGATCAGCTCAACCCGATAAATCCGTTTCAAGCCCTTGTTGTTGATGAGCGGGTTCAGACAGATGAACCGCAGGTGCCAACTCAGGACACAGCGCGGACATATCGACCAACCAACGTGAATGCTCCAGTTAGAGAAAACCGGCCGTCATATCAAGCGTCTAATCGTTCCAATATGGAGCGCAGCTGGAAGGGTTCAGGTTTACCTGATCCTGCGAAGCTGGCAGCAGCGGTGAAGTCGGATGCGACGCTGCCGGCGTTTCCTGAACTCAGCCTGATTGGGCAGCATCACGGTACGTATCTGATTGCCCAGAATGAAAACGGCCTCTATCTGATTGATCAGCATGCCGCTCATGAACGAGTGAATTATGAGTATTATTATGAAAAGTTTGGCAATCCGGCTCAAGCTTCACAGGAGCTTTTGCTGCCGATCACACTGGAGTTTACACCGTCCGAAACGGAAAAACTCAAGTCCAGGCTGGCCTGGTTTGAACAGGCTGGGGTCTATCTGGAGCATTTCGGTGGACAGACATTTCGTGTACGCTCCCATCCGTTCTGGTTTCCCAAAGGGGACGAGAAGGATATTATTGAGGAAATGTCTGAATGGGTGCTCAGCGAGCGCAGCATTGATGTGGGGAAAATGCGGGAAGCTGCTTCCATCATGTGCTCCTGCAAAGCCTCGATTAAAGCTAATCAGAAGCTGACAGAACAGGAAGCCGAGACGCTAATACAGCGACTTGGTTCCTGTAGGCAGCCCTATACTTGTCCCCATGGGCGACCGATAGTGGTTTCATTTTCAACCTATGATCTGGAGAAATTGTTCAAACGGGTCATGTAGCTGTTTAGGAGGAAGTTATGTATATTACAACCGGTGATACAGAGGCGCCTTCGCTTGTGGAACGCGCGCGCAAGCTCGCGGAAACGACGGGTGGCACCTATGTGCCGCGCAATAAAAAGTCTTTGCCCAGGCTGATTGAACGTTATGGCGTTAACGAAATCATGGTCGTGCTTCAGGGCAAGGCGCGCTTGTATCGCAAGAATGCGCCGCAGCTTGAATTTCATCCAAGCATGGGATTCGTACGCGCGAAACGTGTACTACGCGGAGAGTCTGACCCTATGCTGGAAGCGGGAGCTGTACTTGAAGGAGATACCATCATTGATTGTACAGCCGGATTAGGCACGGATGCGCTTGTGTTCTCCGTCGCAGCAGGTAAGCAGGGGAAGGTTATTGCTTGTGAGAGCTCTCTGCAGCTCTATACACTGTTGGTTGAGGGGATGTCCTATTACGAGAGTAATCAGCCCGAAGTCGATGAAGCCTTTCGCAGAATTGAATTAAGACATGCCAATCATCTGGATCTCCTTCGTTCAATGCCGGATCGAAGCTGTGATACAGTATACTTCGACCCCATGTTCCGCGAACCGATGATGGATTCAAGTGCGATTCAGCCCTTGCGGGATTATGCAAACTCCCATGCACTGGATATTCAAAGTATCATGGAGGCCAAACGGGTAGCCCGCAAACGGGTTGTGATGAAAGAAAAGCGCGGCAGCGCGGAGTTTACGAGGCTCGGATTCGAGGTGCTGGATCGCGCCAATGCAAAAACACTGTACGGAGTGATAAATGTTGAAAGCGGAAGCTAAACCTAAACTGCTTGTACTGGTTGGACCGACAGCAGTAGGCAAAACAAGGATGAGTATCGAGCTCGCAAAAGCATTTAATTGCGAGATTATTTCGGGAGATTCGATGCAGGTCTATCGTGAGATGGACATCGGAACGGCCAAGATTACCCGTGAAGAGATGAAAGGGGTACCCCACCATCTCATTGATATTCATGAACCGGAATATCCATATTCAGTGGCGGAATTTCAGGAGAGCTGTACCCGTCTGATCAGTGAAATACAGGATCGCGGTAAGCTGCCCTTTATTGTTGGGGGAACCGGTCTGTATGTAGAGTCGGTCTGTTACGGATTTCAATTCTCGGAAAGCGGGTCGGATGAGACTTTTCGGGAGGAACAGTTCCGCTATGCGGAGTTACATGGTGCTCAGGCACTGCATGACAAGCTGAGGGAAATAGATCCAATTAGTGCGGACCGGCTGCATGTGAACGATCAGCGGCGAATTGTTCGGGCTCTTGAGATTTACCATCTGACAGGGGAGAAGTTATCTGAACAACTGGCGTCACAGAAGAAAGAATCCCCGTACGATCTGAGTATTATAGGTTTAACAATGGATCGTCAAAAGCTCTACGCCAGGGTTGAAGAACGTATTGACCTGATGATTGAGCAAGGTTTGGTAGAAGAAGTGAAGTCGCTGCTGGAACGCGGTGTGGCCAGAGGCCATATCTCCATGCAGGGACTGGGATACAAGGAAATTGCGGCGTATCTTCAAGGCGAAGTCAGCTGGGATGCTGCGGTGGAATGGCTGAAGAGGGATACCCGCCGTTTTGCCAAACGCCAGCTTTCCTGGTTCCGGCATATGAAGGACATTGAATGGGTGGATATGACAGATACCGAAGATTTCGCAGGGAACTATGAGAGGGTATGTGCATTAATTCATCAAAAGTTCAAGTGATTGCGAAACGTGTGAAATAGGTCCCCTATGGGACGTTTGAACCTCTATCTCTTGATTTCAAAAAAAGAGTAGAGGTTTTTTATTTTGAGTGCAAAACAGAGAAAATAAAGGAATTGAATCAATGAAATTATTGTAAAAAAAATAACTTTTTTTAATAAAATGAAAACACATAACAACATCAAAATGATGAACCGTGTGTTCCAATGAGAAAGGGGGAGCTTTAATGGACTCAAGTGATAGTGGAGGAACGAGCTTATATCTATTATTTTCCTGATTAGTTCGGAGTTCCGTTGCCATTCTAGGTCTTATTGCCCTAATTTGGGTAATTATCGTTCTGTCCAATACCAATACATACCTGAAAATGCTGATTCATGATCGAAAGGAACGGCAGAAAATTCCGCTAACGGAAGCTTTGTCGAACCCTTTGGTTGGCCAGGAACGGCAGGAATAAAGCACTCTAAAACGATGATTTTGTCCCTCTTTTGCATTTTAGACAAGCGGTGTATAATGGATAAGTCTTCTAACTGCACGTCAGGCTGATTCCGAGATGCAAATTAGTAGACAGGGGTTTTTGTGGATTATATGAAACTGTTCATGATATAATAGCACGAAAGCTACTCAGCGATATTGAATACTATCTTAAACACGAATTCAAATGAACCAATGGGGGTACGGCTAATGAACAAGTCCATCAACATCCAAGATACGTTCTTGAACCAACTGCGGAAAGAAAACATTCCTGCTACGGTCTATCTGACCAACGGCTTTCAAATCCGTGGAACGATCAAGGCATTTGACAATTTTACGATCGTCATTGACAGCGACGGACGCCAGCAAATGGTCTATAAGCACGCCATCTCCACGTTCACGCCGCAACGCAGCGTATCGCTGATGCAGCAGGATAACAGCGGCGAAGCTTAAAAAATTAAGAAACCTTTTCTACAACCATTTCGTCTACAAGTATAGGAATTGAAGCAGAGCAACCTTAACAAGGGTTGTTCTTTTCATTCCGGGCAAAAAAGGGTTATGATAAGCATTAGCCTATACAGGCAAATAGAAATTGAGCAACCGAAAGGGAGTCAGGAGGTAACATGCCAAACGATCCGTTGTCGAGGTCTAACAATCGCAACAACAATAACAAGTCACCCAAGAAAGCGAAGCCTAAGACCTCTAAAAAGAAAAAAATTACGGGTAAACGCGTTGGGTGGACACTGTTTTTCACTATGGCAATCGCCATCTTTTGTGCACTTGGCGGGTATCTGTTCATCATGGTCAGTGGTGAGCGGCTGCTTACAGCCAACATGGACAAAACAACAATTAATGAGACATCGAAAGTATATGATCGCAATGGCCAATTAATGGGGGAGCTGTCGATTCAGAAGCTGGAACCCGTTGATGAAGATGAGATTCCCGAATTGGTAAAGGAAGCTTTTGTGGCAACAGAGGACAGACGATTCTATGAGCATCAGGGTGTGGATATCTGGTCCATCGGACGTGCAGCTGTAAAAGACATCATGGCCCGTTCCATGGTTGAGGGGGGCAGTACGCTAACTCAGCAGCTTGCGAAAAACATGTTCCTGTCCCGTGACAAAACATTCTTCCGGAAAGCGACGGAAGTATCCATTGCGATGGCTTTGGAGCGCAAGTACACAAAAGACGAGATTCTCACAATGTATCTGAACCGAATCTTCTTCGGTCATCAGCGTTATGGTATTAAGGCTGCATCGGAATTTTACTTTGGCAAGGATAAGCTTGAGGATCTGGATCTGTGGGAAATTGCCACGCTCGCAGCGATGCCTAAAGGGCCATCCGCCTATAACCCGCTGAGCAATCCGAACGATTCCAAAGCACGCCGCGGTGTGGTGCTGCAGCTGATGTACGAACAAGGCTACATCACGAAGGAAGAAATGGATGAAGCCAAAGCGGTGGATTACGATTATACACCACCGGAGAAAGAGCAAAAGTATCAAGCCTTTATTGATTATGTTCTTCGTGAAGCAGAACGGGTAACAGGCAAAACAGAAGATGATCTGAACATCGGTGGATACAAGATTTATACAACCATGGATGCTCAGGCGCAGACGGCCATGGAAAGTGCCTTCTCGGATGACAGTTTATTTGAGGAAAGCAAAGACGACCAGAAGGTTCAAGGATCCATGGTTATCATGAACCATGAAAATGGTAGTCTGGTTGCTCTCTTGGGTGGACGTGACTATCAAACGAAGGGGTACAGCCGGGTAACACAGAGCCGCAGACAACCGGGATCGGCATTCAAGCCCATCGTATCGTATGCGCCTGCATTGGAGTCTGGGAACTATAACGCCAATTCGCCGCTGAGCAATCAGAAGCAGTGCTTTGGCAATTATTGCCCGGGAAACTTGCATGGATACTCTTCAACCATCAGTATGACCGAGGCCATCACGAAGTCGGAGAACATTCCTGCCGTGTGGCTGCTTGATAAAATAGGTGTAAATACAGGCGTACAGTTTGCCAAGAGTGTAGGCATTCAGCTTACAGATGAGGATAAAAACCTCGCGATTGCTCTGGGTGGTCTGAGCAAAGGTACAAATACCCTTGAGATGGCACAAGCTTATAGTGCATTTGCCAACCTCGGTGAATATCAAGAGGCTTACTCGATCAAGGAGATCAAGGACAGCTCGGATAAGTCCGTATACAAACATGACAAGTCAGACACGACACGTGTCATGAGTGAACAAAATGCATACGCACTGACACAGATGCTTCAAAACGTAGTCAATGATGGTACAGGACGTTCAGCAAGACTGGATCGCCCGGTAGCAGGTAAAACCGGTACGGTGCAGAGCGGCATCGCTGGCAACAGCGCAAACCGTGATGTATGGTTTGTCGGATATACACCTGAATGGACTGCTGCAGTCTGGATGGGATATGATAATCCGGACGCAACCCATATGCTCAAAAACAGCAGTAAGCTATCTGCTGCTTTCTTTGCAAAAGTCATGACTGATGCACTGAAGGGTGTACCTGTAAAGGACTTTGAAGCACCTAAAGGTGCACAGGCACCACCACCGGAAGAAACGCAGCCGGAGCAGCCGCAATTATCGGTTAGTGGATTAAGCGGGGCGTATGATCCGAATTCTCAGACGGTTTCGCTTAACTGGACAGGAACAGGAGACGCGAATACTCAATATCGGATCTATCGGAAAGAGACGTCCGAAGCGCAATTCACCCATCTGATTGATTCGGTGGGATCGACTAGTGCACAGGATCTAAGTGCACTTCCAGGCCTGACATACGAGTATTATGTTACTGCCTTTGATCTGGCCTCTGGACTTGAAACGGATCCGTCCAATACGATCTCACTTATGATTGAGGCGCAGGAGATCGAACCAGTGGAACCAGAACCGGGTACAGACCCAGGAATTGATCCAGGAACGGATCCAGGCACGGAACAGCCTGGTACCGAGAATCCGGATAACGGTTCACCGGATAATGGGAATTCGGGTGAAAACAACGGTAACAACGGAAATGGTAATGGAAACAATGGCAATAATGGTAACGGTAATGGAAACGGTAATGGTAACAATGGAGGACCAGGGCAAGGAAACGGCCAGTCTGGTGATGGAAATACATCCCCTGGAACGGGAACCACAGATCCCGGTGGGAATAATGATGGATCCGGCGAAGGTTCGGTTACGACTCCTGGTGAAGTTGTTCCGCCGGATGCCGGAACAGAAAGCAACACAGGTGAAAATGATGGTTCGGTTGAAACACAGACCGGAAACGATGGTTAACTCTAACTAAATATCATTATCGCAGTTCTTAACCTGCTTCCCGTATGATCGGTGAAGCAGGTTTTTTGTTTTAGACAGCGATAATTTAACTCCATTCATATCGATTAATTGGTGAGGCAAAGCTTAATTTTGAGTGTATAACTTAAATATGGTAAGCTGTAGCTATCGTAATACGTTGTGCAAAACTGATTCGTAAGTCATGGAATCGGCTGTGCGGACGTTATTCAGTGTTCACCAATATGAGAACAGGTCAAGGGCCTGTAGTCGGCAAAGAGGGGTTCGTATGAAACGGAAATTCGGGGACCGCGCGAACTGGCGCCGGATTACGAACCGACAATTTACATGCCGGTTCGTACAATCCAAAGTTTTTACAGGTTACATTACGTTGTATACCATACAGGATTTGAAAGAACCCTTGTGGAAAACCTATGGGGGGAGTACGTTTTGCATCGCAGATAAAGGGTATTCATGGCTGCAGTATTACCCAAAGGGAGAGCATTTCGTGGTGACAGCCATGTTTGACGATCAGGAACGGATCGTTGAATGGTACATTGATACCTGTCGAAGCCAGGGCATCACGGATCAGGGGGTTCCCTGGTTTGATGATCTCTATCTCGATGTCGTCGTCCTGAAAGATGGAGAGGTATTCTTGCTGGATGAAGATGAGCTTGAAGACGCCCTCTCGCGTAAGCATATTACAACCGGCGATTATGATCTGGCTAACCGAACGGCCAAGGAATTGCTGCATGCCATTGATGCGCATGTGTTTCCTTATTTTCAGCTATCATTGAAGCATCGGCAAACCTTGTTTGAGAACGGGGAGTTTCGCAAAAACGTTCAAATCTGAGTTTTGACCAAGCAGAGAATTACTTCGCCATCCTTCTAATATTGGAGCATCTGATAGAATACATTAATAATCAGGAGAGATCAGCCCGATAAAATAGAGGTGATGGCGAATGAACGGACGGGTCATGGCTGCAGGAGGGCAACCGGGAGGCAGACCATCCAGACAAATTAATGTTGTATTGCGTAACCAAGAGCCTCAGATGTTGGCGAAGGAAGAGGAGACACCACTTCAGGCAGTAAAGGGATTAGCCAAGCACAGCCACTTTCAAGAAATTCAAGGTGAGCTCGAGCAGTTGGTTGGGCTGGAAAATATCAAGGATCTCGTATTTGAAATCTATGCGTTTTTACAAATAGCCCAGATGCGTTCTGAGGCAGGCCTGATCAGTGGAGCACATGTGTATCATATGATTTTCAAAGGAAATCCAGGGACCGGGAAAACAACGGTTGCACGGATTGTGGCAAAGCTGTTTCAAAAGATGGGTGTGCTCAGCAAAGGGCACCTTATTGAGGTGGAGCGGGCCGATCTGGTCGGAGAGTACATTGGGCATACGGCCCAGAAAACGCGCGATCTGGTGAAGAAGGCACTTGGAGGCATCTTGTTTATCGACGAGGCATACAGCTTGGCTCGCGGTGGCGAGAAGGACTTTGGCAAGGAAGCTATTGATACACTTGTAAAATCCATGGAAGATCATAAAAATCAATTCATTTTGATCCTGGCAGGGTATTCAGAAGAAATTGATTTCTTTCTGCAGACCAATCCGGGATTACCATCCCGATTTCCTATCCAGGTTGAATTTCCGGATTACAGTATAGATCAATTGATACAGATTTCAGAGATTATGGCGAAAGAGCGAGATTATATTTTAATGCCACAGACCATCCTGAAGTTGAAGCAGCATTTGCTGCAGGAGAAAAATGAATCTCTGCATGCCTTCAGCAATGCTAGGTACGTTCGAAATGCAATTGAGCGGTCCATACGTCATCAGGCGGTACGATTGCTGGAACAGTATACCCAGGGCAGTCCGGGAAAATTGGAACTGATGACGATTCGAACAGAGGATTTGAAGTTTGAGCGAAAGTAAGCGATAATGGTTTTTTTGGAGCAGCCGGCCGGGTTAACCGGTTCGGCTTAAAGTACGCTATGAGGGAACAATAACCGTAATAGATGAAGCTGAGTTTGATAAGGAGGACATATTGAATATGACAGTTACCCATGATACAGATCAGGTTAAGAAAGACCGCGCCGTTTTAGTTAGTTTGATTACAGATGAAGTTAAGCGGTCAGGCATTAATCCGGAGTACTCTTTGGAGGAATTGGTGAAGCTTGCAGAGACCGCAGGTGTTGAGGTGCTGAGTGTATTGTCCCAGAACCGTGAAACCCGGGATACGAAGTGGTTTATCGGAAAAGGTAAAGTGGAGGAGCTACGTGCGATTGCAGAGGAATTAGGCGCGACCACAGCGATATTTGATCAAGAGCTGTCTGGAGCTCAGGTTCGTAACCTGGAAGAGGCACTGGATCTCAAAATTATCGACCGTACCCAGTTGATTCTGGATATTTTCGCTCAACGTGCAAATACGAGAGAAGGTATCATTCAAGTCGAATTGGCCCAACTTAGCTATCTGCTTCCACGATTATCGGGTCATGGCAAAAACCTTTCACGGCTTGGAGGGGGAATCGGGACACGTGGACCGGGGGAAAGCAAGCTGGAGACGGATCGCCGTCATATCCGGGGGCGCATTGATGATTTGAAACGGCACCTGGAAGAGGTTACACGCCACCGCAAACTTCATCGCGAGCGTCGTAAAAAGACAGGCATTGTACAGGTTGCACTTGTAGGGTATACGAATGCAGGTAAATCCACATTGCTTAAACAATTAACTGCCGCTGATGTATATATTCAGGACCAGCTGTTTGCTACGTTGGATCCAACATCACGTACGATGGAGCTTCCAAGCGGTAAAGAAATTGTACTTACGGATACCGTAGGGTTTATTCAAAACCTTCCACATGATCTGATTGCCGCTTTCCGTGCGACATTGGAGGAAGTGAACGAAGCTGATCTGATTTTGCATGTTGTAGATGCATCCTCTGCAATGAGGGAAGATCAGATGAGAACCGTGCATGAAATTCTGCAGCAGCTTGGATCTGGCGATAAGCCTCAATTGGTGCTCTATAACAAAAAAGATGCATGTACACCGGAGCAGCTGGAAATGCTTCCTTTGGATAAAGACCATATGAAGGTAAGTGCACTGGATGAAGCTGACCTGCTGAAGATTCGGGAGCGAATTCAGGAAGAGCTGACGGGGGATACGAAGCGGTTCCGAATTCCTGCAGAGCGGGGAGATCTTACATCTGTTCTTTATAAGGTTGGAGATGTTGTTGAAACCACTTTTGAAGAAAATGATGTGATCTATCAAGTTGAGCTGCAAAAAGGGGAATATGAAAAATTCGGTTATTTACTTGAAGATTTCATTGAATTGTAATATACATGACATATTGGTATGGTAAGTTGACACGATAATCGATATTATGCGTTAGATTAGTGCAATGAAGGGGAATGAAGTAAGATGGCAAGCTTGGATACAAAGATTGTGGAGCTGCAACAACAAGTTGAGGCCCAGATTGAACAACAGATGAAAATGATTGACGGTATTACGGATTACAACCAGTGGAAGGTCATTGATGCGTTTCAACGCAAACAAGTCAGTGATTTTCATTTTGCCGGTTCAACGGGATATGCATATAACGATCGTGGCCGGGAAGTGCTGGATGAAGTATATGCGGACGTATTTGGTGCAGAAGCTGCGTTGGTTCGTCCCCATTTTGCTTCAGGTACACATACGATAGCTACCGCTCTCTTTGGCGTACTGCGCCCAGGTGACGAGTTGTTATACATCACAGGTAAACCTTATGATACATTGCACAAAGTCATTGGAAGTCCGGAAGATGGAACCGGATCTCTTCGGGACTTTGGTATTGGATACCGTGAAACCGCTTTGCTGGCAGATGGAAGTGTCGATTGGGACGCAGTGAAAGGGAATATTACTGCTTCAACCAAAGTCATTGGTATCCAACGTTCACGTGGATATGACTGGCGTTCTTCCTTCTGTATTGATGAGATAGCTGATATGGTAAGACGGGTAAAGGCTATCAAAGAAGATGTTATCGTGTTCGTGGATAACTGTTATGGCGAATTTACGGAGAAACGCGAACCGACAGAGGTCGGGGTAGATCTGATGGCAGGTTCACTAATTAAAAACCCTGGCGGAGGCCTTGCTGAAACCGGGGGTTACATATGCGGGAAGGAAAAATATGTTCAACTGGCAGCGTATCGTTTGACTGCACCTGGCATAGGTGGTGAGGTTGGTGCCATGTTGGGAACGACCCGTGGGATCTACCAGGGACTTTACATGGCACCGACAATTGTGGGACAAGCCATTAAGGGCAGTACCTTTGCCGCTGCAATGTTTGCTGCTTCGGGATTTGTAACCAAACCTGCTTGGAATGAGACACGCACAGATTTGATCCAAGCTGTGCAGTTCTCCTCCGCGGAGCATCTGATCGCTTTTGTACAGGGAATTCAGCGGGCTGCTGCAGTGGATAGTCATGTCGTTCCTGAGCCATGGGACATGCCTGGTTACGAACATCCCGTCATTATGGCGGCAGGTACGTTTATACAGGGCGGAAGCCTGGAGTTATCAGCGGATGCGCCTATTCGAGAGCCATATATCGGCTACATGCAGGGGGGATTAACCTACTCTCATGTTAAATATGGCGTTTTGATGGCGCTCCAGACAATGAAAGATCGTAAATTATTGTGAGTTTATCTAACACGTCATTGACACTTAGTAATAACTAAATGTACAATAGGGTGAAGAATAGATGACTGGAAGGTTGATGAACATGGGTGACGAAATTCGCAGAAATATGGCCTTATTCCCGATAGGTATTGTTATGAAACTTACGGATCTGTCCGCTCGTCAGATTCGATATTATGAGCAGCACAGCTTGATTGTACCGGCAAGAACGTCAGGTAACCAACGTTTGTTTTCCTTTAATGACGTAGAACGATTGCTGGAGATCAAGGCTTTGATCGAAAAAGGTGTTAATATTGCCGGCATCAAGCAGGTTATGAATCCAGTATCCAAGGAATCCGAAGAAGCGACAGTCATCACCGCAGATACTGAAGTGAAGCGCAGAGAACTGTCCGATACACAGCTGCACCGTTTATTGAAGCAACAGCTTGTTTCGGGTAAGAGACCTGGACAAGTATCTCTCATTCAGGGAGAGCTTTCCCGATTTTTTAATAAAAAGTAAGTTCGCATAACTTGGCGAGTGAGGGGAAATCATGCAGTTGTGATGGCAGACTCCTTGACCCGTGGAACTTTCTAATGTACAAATATAACATGCAAGCCAAATAAGCAGAAAAGAAAGGGAGAGGTATCGTGAGTTATACAAAAGAAGACATTCTCCGCATCTCTAAAGAAGAAAACGTACGATTCGTTCGATTGCAATTTACCGACTTGCTTGGAGCTATCAAAAACGTTGAAATTCCTGTAAGCCAATTGACCAAGGCTTTGGATAACAAAATGATGTTTGATGGTTCTTCCATTGAAGGTTATGTGCGTATTGAAGAATCCGACATGTACCTCTATCCTGATCTCGATTCTTGGCTGATTTTCCCTTGGGTAGCTGAGAACCGTGTAGCTCGCCTAATTTGTGATGTTTATTTGCCGGATGGCAACCCATTCCCTGGAGACCCACGCGGCATCTTGAAACGAAACCTGAAGGAAGCCGAAGAAATGGGATTCACTTCCTTCAACGTCGGTCCTGAACCAGAGTTCTTCTTGTTCAAAACAGACGAAAAAGGAAACCCGACTAACGAACTGAATGACCAAGGTGGATATTTCGACCTGGCGCCTACGGATCTTGGTGAAAACTGTCGTCGTGACATTGTTATCACACTTGAAGAAATGGGCTTTGAGATCGAAGCTTCCCACCATGAGGTAGCTCCAGGGCAGCATGAGATCGACTTTAAATATGCTGATGCTCTAAAAGCAGCAGACCAGATCCAAACGTTCAAACTCGTTGTTAAAACGATTGCACGTCAGCATGGTCTACATGCTACCTTTATGCCGAAACCGCTGTTTGGTATGAACGGTTCCGGTATGCACTGTAACCAATCGCTGTTCCAAGGCAGTGCCAACGCATTCGTTGACGAGTCGGACGAGCTGGGTCTGAGCAAAACTGCACGTCACTTCATGGCTGGAACGCTGAAGCATGCGCGTGCATTTGCAGCAATTACTAACCCAACTGTGAACTCATACAAACGTCTTGTACCAGGTTATGAAGCCCCTTGTTATGTAGCATGGTCCGCCAGTAACCGTAGCCCAATGATCCGTATTCCAGCTTCCCGTGGTCTGAGTACACGTGTTGAGGTTCGTAACCCGGATCCGGCTGCTAACCCTTACTTGGCTTTGGCTGTTTTATTGAAAGCAGGTCTGGACGGAATCAAACGTGAGCTTTCCTTACCAGCTCCGATTGACCGCAACATCTACATTATGTCAGAAGAAGAGCGTGTGGAAGAAGGCATTCCAAGCTTGCCAGCTGATCTGAAAGAAGCATTGAACGAATTGATCCGCAGCGAAGTCATCTGTGATGCACTTGGCGATCACGCCCTGGCTCACTTCTACGAGTTGAAAGAAATTGAGTGGGATATGTACCGTACACAAGTCCACCAATGGGAACGCGATCAATATATCACTTTGTACTAATAAGGAAAGCCTTTGGCGTAATAGTGCCAAGGGCTTTTTTTGATGAATTACATAAGGGGACAAAGGTGAGTAGTTTTCTAAAAAAATACCAGCATTGAATAGTGTACATATAATAGTAAGAGAGAAGATACATATTTTCCTGATAACAGATATTTTAATATGTTGATAATTTCATATAAACAAGATATAATTCAAATATATTTTTAGCAATTTAATTTTAAATCATTAATTGGAGATTTTAATATGGAACAAGCGAAACAACTCGTTGCAAGACAGCGGGCATTCTTTTATACAGGACAAACTAAAAATATTGAGTATCGGATTCATGCTCTTCAGCAATTAAGACAAGGCATAGAGAAATATCAGCAACGGATATTGGACGCACTGCATGCTGATCTAAATAAATCGGAAACAGAGGCTTATAACTCTGAGATTCGCATCGTTTTGGGTGAACTGGATTTTGCACAGGAACATCTTAAGGAATGGGCGGCTCCTAGAGCAGTGCCTACAAGTTCTGTTATACCTGATGGTACAAGCATGATCTATCCAGAACCTTATGGAGTTGCTCTCATTATTGCGCCATGGAACTATCCGTTCCAACTGGCATTTGGTCCATTGATTGGTGCGATTGCAGCGGGTAACTGTGCTGTTATTAAGCCTTCTGAATTAACGCCGGCAGTGTCACATCTGACGTATGACCTGATCAAGGATATTTTCCCTGAGGAATATGTAGCTGTCATGGAAGGTGAAGTCGAAATGAGCACAGCCTTGTTGAAAGAGAAGTTTGATTATATTTTCTTCACAGGAAGCACGGGTGTGGGTCGCATCGTTATGAAGGCAGCAGCAGAGCACCTTACGCCGGTAACGCTTGAATTAGGTGGTAAAAGCCCTGTAATTGTTCATAAAGACGCAGATTTGAAGTTGGCAGCTCAGCGGATCGTCCGTGGCAAGTTCTTGAATGCGGGTCAGACCTGTGTTGCTCCGGATTACTTGCTTGTACATCAGGACGTACACGATAAACTCCTGGAAGAGATTGGTGAGGAGATTCAAGATAAATTCGGTAAGGATGTCATGGGAAATCCCGATTTTCCGCATATCGTCAACACACGTAACTTTGATCGACTGTCTGTATTCTTAGAAGAGGGTCATGCTCTGATTGGTGGTCGCTCTGATCGGGATCAGCTGCTGATTGAACCTACCTTGGTAGGAAATGTGGATTGGCAGTCACCTGTTATGCAAGAAGAGATATTCGGTCCAATTCTTCCGGTAATGACTTACGATGATCTTAATCCTCTGCTCGCTGAGATTGTTCGCCGTCCCAAACCGCTGGCGCTGTACCTGTTCACGCAGCAAGAGGAGCTGCAGAATCAGGTCTTGGATCAAGTGTCCTTCGGTGGAGGGTGCATTAATGATACGTTGTCTCATATGACTTCACATTATTTACCGTTTGGCGGTGTAGGAGAGAGTGGTATGGGGGCATATCATGGTCAGCAAAGCTTTGAAGTGTTCTCCCATCACAAAAGCATTCTCAAACGATAAGAAATGGAATTAACGAAGTAGAAATTTAGCATGTAAAAAGAGGTTGTCCTGTTCAACAGGACAACCTCTTTTTGTCATTACAGTTAAGCTGATTTGCTGTTGGAAGAAAGACTAGTGAATATCACGGAAAAGGCCAATCACTTTACCCAAAATGCTAACATGTTTTAAACGAAGAGGTTCAAATGTTGCATTCTCAGGCTGAAGACGAATGTGGTCTTTCTCTTTGTAGAATGTTTTAACTGTAGCTTCATCATCTTCTGTCATCGCAACGACAATATCTCCGTTATCTGCCGTTTGCTGCTGGCGTACGATAACGTAGTCTCCGTTAACGATTCCTGCTTCGATCATACTGTCACCAACAACAGAGAGCATAAATACTTTCTGTTCTCCAACATAGTGTGTCGGTAGCGGGAAATAATCCTCGATGTTCTCTGTTGCGGTAATCGGAACCCCTGCAGTAACTTTACCTACAACGGGAATGCGAGCAACACTGTGTGCAAACTGATGGGAGTGTTCTGATTCCTCCTGGCTTAACAACTCAATGGCTCTTGGTTTAGTAGGGTCACGTCTAATGAGACCTTTCTTCTCCAAACGGTCCAGATGTCCATGAACCGTAGAACTGGAAGCCAGTCCAACCGCTTCACCAATTTCACGTACGGAAGGAGGATATCCCTTCAACCGGACTTCATTACGTATAAACTCCAGAATAGCTTGCTGCCTGCTGGATATCTTCGACATACCGTATCAACCCCATTTTAGTAACGTTTGGGAAAATTATAACATAGAACCTCCGTTCGTACAAACATAAGTTCTAAATAAAATCCGATAAAATCAATGTTTTTGAGTCTTTTACTTGTAAAGTCCTTCAAACCTAACAAAAGTAAAAAACGAGTTGGATTCACCTAGAGATTAACGGGAAATTTGGAGTTTAAAATAAAGCGAACAATTGTTCTAAAAATCTATTGTACAAAACAAGTGTTCGTGTTATATTGATTTCAACAGATAGGAACAAACGTTTGGAGGACGATTAATATGAGATATTCTACTTATCAAAGTATTTACGAACCGGTGAATTCGGAAGCGGTCAAGTCTAACATAGGTAACATTAAACAATGGTTTGCAGAAGCCAAGATGCCAACATGGATGTTGAAATTGATTATGGCATCGTTAATCATATTTATTGGCTGCAGCACTGTATTGACTGTGTTTGCAGGAGACGAGAACAATGTTCTTCCCGGCAGCAAAATAGCAGTATCCCAGGGTGAGACATTGTGGAGCTTGTCTTTGGAGCATAAACCGGAAAATATGGATACACGTGTATATATAGAAGCAATAAAGAAAGTAAACCAGCTTCAAACCACTTCAATTCAAGCTGGACAAGTCTTAACTTTGCCTCAGTTTACCCCTTAAAACCACGATTCAGTTGAGCGAGTAAGTAGCAACCTTGACAAGCAGCCTCGATCATGTCAAAGTTAGTATGACTTTGTATTTTTGGAGGGGACAAGCTTGGATATAGATAGCCTGGTAGCACGCATCAATGAATTGGCTCGTAAACACAAGTCCACTGGACTTTCAGAGGAAGAACTTGCCGAACGTGCTAAACTTAGAGAAATTTACTTAAACAACATCCGCAGTAACTTCAGACAGCAACTGGAGTCCATTGAAATTGTAGATGATGAGAACGATCAAGGCCACCAAGGCAAACTCAAACACTAAGGAACCTAAAGATATCGTAATGATATTTAGGTTTCTTCCTTTTATTTTGAGAATGCAAATTTATAGGGGGAATGTCGGTTTGCGAATTTTGTAAGCCGATACAAAGATGACATAAGGGGGATTCTCATGGCTCGTTCGTTCGAGAGAACGGTTCGGAAAAATTCAAAGCAGTTGAATCAGCAGCGTAAAAAAAATGGTCAACCGATTTCGGGTACGCCCGGTGAGGACATTTTCAAAGGACGCAGTCTTCTGTTTCCTATTTTCCTCATTGGACTTGCGTTTTTGTATCTGTTTATGAGCACATTTCTTGTTAAAGCTCCAATGACAACATGGGACTGGGTTACGATGCTGTTGTATGTATTTTTGGCTGTAATTTTTATGCTTCGCCGTCCTTACATCAAAATCGGGAGCAACCGGATTATAACAACCAAAGGGAATCGGGAACGCTCCATTGGAGTGGATGACATCGTTAAGTTTAGATTCGAACAGGGAACGGTAGTTATTGAACATAACAGCCGTGGCAAAAGATGGGTGTTCACTAAACTGTTGAACCGCTATGACACAGATGCCATTTCTGAACGACTTCTGAAATTTGCCAAAGCACACCAGATTACTGTAGAAACAGACGAGAAAAAGTAATTATTCACAAAGGGGAAGATGATCGGAATGGCATTAAAAGCGATTTTGTTCGACCTGGATGATACTTTGTTGTGGGATGAACGCAGTGTGCGAGAAGCATTCCACGAAACTTGCCTGCTTGCTTCACAAGAAACCGGCGTCGATGCTGAGGCATTGGAAGAAGCTGTTCGTAATGAAGCTCGTAGTCTATATGAATCCTATGAAACCTATGCATTCACCAAAATGATTGGTATCAATCCGTTTGAAGGACTATGGGCTAATTTTACAGGCGGTGACCAGCCGGAATTCCGTCAATTGGAGCAGCTTGCCCCTGTATATCGTAAGGAGTCCTGGCGTCGTGGCTTATTGAAGCTGGGAGTGGATCGTGAAGATTTGGCCGAACGTCTTGCTTCGCAATTTGGAGCAGAGCGAAGATCCAGACCTCATGTATATGAAGAAACAATGGACACTTTGCGTCACTTGCAGGGAAAATTCAAACTGTTGCTCTTGACGAATGGTTGTCCTGCTCTGCAGCAAGAGAAGTTGGATGGTGTGCCTGAACTGGCTCCTTTCTTCGATGAGATCATCATCTCGGGTACTTTTGGAAAGGGAAAACCGGATCCGTCAATCTTTGAACATGCGCTCAGCAAACTTGGAGTAAAACCAGAAGAAGGCTTGATGGTTGGAGATAAACTCACGACGGATATCCGCGGAGCTTTATCAGCAGGAATCCAGTCTGTCTGGATTAATCGTGAGAACAAAGTGAACTCGGAGTCGTATGTACCTGATCATGAGATTAAGCACTTATCAGAATTAGATCGTATTATTGCTAATTTCTGATTATTTCAGAATTGAACAATAGTGCATTTTAAAACATTGATAACCTCGTTGAATGATGCAAAATCATTCATGGGTTATCAATGTTTTTTTGATCTGGTTGAAACTTTCAAACAACTGTGTAGTGAAGAAATATCAAAAATAATAAAAAAAGGTATTGTAATGTTGGGACTGCTGTTTTAGAATGTAACTAACATACTAGTATGACTAGTATGGGAATCATTTAAAAGCAGTACTCTTTTGGCATATCCAGGTCATGGAATCAGAAGTTATTGCTTTATTATTTTTATGTATATTGTAAGCGCTTTACATAGTTTTGGGAAATATTAATTTTTGGAATACAACAGGT
>NZ_JBYTCE010000027.1:0-68010 GCF_058789975.1 Paenibacillus sp. FW104-T2
GCCCTCTAGCGCCGATGGTACTTGGACCGAAGGGTCCTGGGAGAGTAGGACGCTGCCAAGCAAAGAACCACTGCCGATGAAATTCGGTGGTGGTTTTTATTTTGTTTATAAGGCTGTATTAAGTGAATGCAAGCGTCATCAGAAGGTAACAGTATTGTTACAGAATATAAGTAGGAAATCAGTATAATAGGACTATGTTAAATATGCTAAAAGTACCTGACCACAGAGCTGTGAAATGTGCAGCTGTGAAAAGGAGGGTGTGTGTGTTAAGTTGGCGGAGACTTGGGCTGTATTCATTTCTAATGATTGGTTTGTTGGGTGTGCTTACAGGATGCGGTGATGCCGGACCTTCCTGGACTTCTTATGAAGGCGCAGTCAACGAGAAGAGTTTCCCTGTACCGAAAGTAGCGAATAAATCGGACCAATCCGGAAACAATTCGGAGATGGACTATGTTCGATATACATTGTCAGGTATAAGTGAGAGCACCAGCTTGCCGGAAGTATATCTAGACGAGATTAAAAGCTGGGGCTGGACGGAGACACAAGCCAAGAGTACATCAAATACCTCAAACTCTCTTCGTGTGTTTGCTAAAGAGGGGCATATTGTGCATCTAGCTGTACATGATGGATTTTTTACGCTAATGGTACCTCGAAACGATACTGCGACAACAACGGTGAAATCCCTTGCTGATGATGAAGAGTAAGAGTACGGTTTCTTTTGTAACATTGTAATGTTCAGACGATACAAGTTCCCGTAAGCCTACGGGGGCTTTTTTTATTTCACTGAAGAGGAGTTACTGCGCGTTAGATTAGAGGCTATGAGTCCTTCCAAGAACCCGATCCAAGGTTGAGCTTTATAAGCTGCCCAGTTACTGCACGTACCATGGGTTCCATGGAAGTCGATACTCCTATATTAGAGGGAAGGTCCTAAAGCAGCTTCTATAAGCGTGTAGGGATCTCAGTCATGGTAGTCCAAGCCACTAGTTAAAGCGTAGAGACATGAGCTGAAAATAGGTTTGAGGCGAAGAGCAGTAGAAATATGCTGCTTAATGGGGCACAGTTTAAACGGCTACAATGCTGATCACTAGATAGAGGATGAGAACGGGAATAAAATAAGTGGGGATAACCTTGTTAGCTTGTACCCATGTTGTGGATAAAAGAAAGGCTCGTTAGAACAAACAAAGGTTATCCACAGTGGATAACCTTTGTTCATCATTAAAGAGTAGGAGAATGCTCAATTGCTTATGAAGACCATGGGCCATTTTCTAAGCCAAGCTGGGAGCATGGATTATGTATTACACTTGTACATATTGCTTTTTCATCAAAGAGGTGGCGTTATTGCAGATAGTACGAAACGTCCTCTTCATTTAGTTTGATTAATCCGTCTTTGCGTTCACGTGAGAGAATCATAACCACGTATAGACGAGGGAAGAGGAGCCACAGATGCCAGAAGATCAGTGAAAGCGTGAAGGACAGCGGAGACCAGATCAGGCAAACGGTAATGATGCATAGTCCAATCCAGCTCATGTTCAAATGTACTCTGACAAACATACGGTAGCTAAAGTGCTGATCCGGAATATAACCTAACCAAGGCATATGGAAGTTCCAGCGCCAGCGTTTGGCATAAGAGGCACGGACCAGAAGCAATATGGTTCTGGCAATAACATAATGAATCCAAAGGGTGATCGGCCCTGCCAGCAGAAAAAAGAAGAGGCCAGTCCAGGAGAATGCCAGTAAATTAAAGAAGAGCATAATGATAGGCAAGCACAGATAGCTGTAGATGACACTGCGGGCAATAGCCTTTTTTTTCAGAAGCCGGTATTGATAAAATGTAGCTTTATTCTCCGGTTCAGCGGTCATACGATTACAAATCCTCCTTCTGGGATCACGTTTCGTGTGTGGACGTATGCTTGTTACGTTGCTGTCATGCAAATGATCCATATGCGTATAGGAACCTTGGAAGCGCTGTAGGGATGATGTACAAGTTTAAGAGTAGCAGACCTCATACAAGTATATCCACGAACATCTTGGCTGTCAGGTTCTGATGTATTATATATCGGCTGAAAATCAAAGTTTTTTTAAGATTATAGAATATAAGTTTTTAGTGGAGGCGAAGGTGAAAGTGTATATATGAGGGCGGAGATATAACTTTATGGGAAGCATCAGTGCGGAAAAGTACGAGCGGTATGCGATTTGTTAAACTTTTGAATCGGTACAGACACCCAATGGGTGGTGGGCGAATATATATATTTTACAGAAAGAAAGCACTATGAAAAGGTTTAAAATAATAGAAACTGTGCAATACTGATAGTAAACGTAAAACAAGGTGGGATGGTTGATGGAAGAACACACCGAACACACATGTATTATCTGCGAACAGAAAAAAAGAGAAGGCATTTTTATTGTATCTGAATTTATATGCGATGCTTGCGAAGCAGAGATGGTTCATACTGATGCACAGGATGCCAAATACAATTATTTTATACACCAAATGAAACAGATTTGGGTACAAAAAAACGCATAATGACCATAAGCCGAAACATCCATTGATGTAGGTGTATTCAGGGGCCCATAGGGCCTTTTTCTGTTTGATACGGAGGATTGTAGAACAGAGGATCAGGAAGAGCCGTGGATTCGGTAAAAAGACTGATATAATAAAAGGAGTAATGAGGAGCAGAATAAGAGTAATCTTGTCCTTTTCACTTAATGCCCGATCGAGAGAGGGAAAGTTCCCAAAAGTGCCCTTATTATAATAGGAAGTTAAAGAGCAAACGAGAATCCAAATTTAATGATTATATAGGAAGGTAATTCTATGAAATACAAACCATATCATGCGCCTTTGTACGAGGCTCTGCTTCATTACCAGGAGTCGGGGAATCGTTCTTTTCATGTGCCTGGGCATAAGAATGGACAAGCTTATCGAAGTTTAATGAATCCAGAAAATAGAAAGCAGCACGAAAGTTCTGACGTTTTGCCAACGGCGGCTTTCCTGGACATGATGCAGATGGATGTAACGGAAATTACCGGCACGGATGATCTGCATCATCCAGAAGGGGTGATTATGGGAGCTCAGCAGCTGGCAGCTGATTGTTTTGGTGCGGAGGAGAGCTTCTTCCTTGTGGGGGGAAGTACGGCAGGTAATTTGGCTATGCTGCTTACGGTGTGTGATGAGCCGCAAAGTATCGTGCTTGTCCAACGTAATGTACATAAATCAGTCATTCATGGTCTGATGCTTGCTGGCGCCAGAGCTGTGTTTCTGGAGCCGCATGTTGATCCATCCAGCGGACTTGCCGTTATGCCGTCGGCAGAGACGGTTGAGGCTGCTGTCCAGGCATATCCTGAGGCAAAAGGGGTACTTGTTACTTTGCCGAATTATTACGGCATGGGCGCTGATCTGACGCCTATAGCAGACATATGTCACGCTGCTGGCATGCCACTGCTCGTGGACGAAGCGCATGGCGCGCATTATGGACAGCATCCAGAGCTGCCAGCTTCAGCCCTGTCATGCGGAGCGGACGGGGTGGTGCAGTCGACCCATAAGATGCTGTCTGCCTTCACCATGGGAGCCATGCTGCACATTCAGGGACCGTTGTTGAATCGGTCCCTGCTGAGGCAGCGCCTGGCCATGGTGCAGAGCTCAAGCCCATCATACCTAGTGATGGCTTCGCTTGATCTTGCGCGCCGGCAGCTGCATGTGCAGGGCGCAGACACCTTCACGGCGGGGCTTGCCGCCGTGGATTCCTTCAAGCGCGGCCTTGCAGAGCTGCCGCGCTTTCAGCTGCTGCAGCCTGTGCAGGCGCTGCAGCAAGAGTTGCCAGCCGGGGCAGAGCCGGCTGCTGGCGGTAACAAGGCCGCCGGTGCATCGGGGCGGCCAACAGCACCTCCCGCGGCGGCGATGCCTTCTGCCGCGGGCTACACCGCTCAGGACCCGTTCAAAGTCGTCATATATGACGGGGCGGAGATACTGAGCGGTTATGGGCTGCAGCAGCAGCTGGAAGCATACGGCTGCGTACCCGAGATGAGCGACGAACGGTACGTCGTCCTGCTCTTCAGCCTTGGCTCAACGTTAAGTGACGCTGAGCACCTGCTGCATGCGTTAGAGCGTATTAGTCAAGCCAATGAGAATGAGCTTAAGCCAGGCCTGAACGAGCCATCAGCGCAAGCTGCGAAGATGGCAGTTCACTATATTTCCACGTGGAACAATTTACAAGATGCATCTGTGGAGCCCTTTTCAGAGCCTATTCTGTTCTCACTGCAACCTATAGCAGAAAAAAATATAGCAGAAGTTGAACTCGAAGACTGTGCAGGCTATCGATCCGCTGAGATGATTATTCCGTATCCTCCTGGAATCCCAATTCTATATGCCGGGGAACGAATAAGTCCTGCTGCAGTAAAACGTATACAGCTTCTGAGGGATGAAGGGGCGAGGTTTCATGGCGCAGCGGATGATACTCTTCGATCATTGAAGATCATAAAGGAAGGGCAGAAGTGAAGTTAAACCAAAAAATGTGGGGATGATACTTACTACTCATTGCGTACTCACTAACTAAATTCACTAACTCTTCTTTTCATTAACTCATCCCTCATTCATTCTATTATTCGTAACATCTAAGACATCATGTGCTGTCCCGACATAAGAAAGAAGGGAATTATTTTGGATATTCCGATAAAGAAATATACAGGAATAGTCCTGCAAGTCATGTTAATGTATGGCTTTTATTGGATAGGAACCTGGATACAGTCTATATTGCATCTACCTTTGACAGGCAGCATTGTGGGCATGCTGCTTTTGTTCATTGTCATTCAAATGGGTTGGATCAGGATGAGCTGGGGAAATGAAGGTTCATCCTGGCTCCAGTCCAATCTGCAGTTATTGTTTATCCCGCCTACGGTAGGCATCATTAATCACTTTGATTTTTTTACTGCGAATACAATCTTGCTTGTGTTGGGATTGATCCTCAGTACCCTAGTAACTTGCTTGCTATCTGCCAAAATTGGTGAGTGGCTCATGACGTGGATAAGATCGCATCGAGACAAGAAGGAGGCGATCTCATGTCAACATTCATCATCGGAATAGCTATGATTGCTCTGACTGTGGTCTTATATATCCCGGCGACTCGTCTATATAAGAGGATAAAGTGGCCTATTCTTATGCCAGTACTCACAACAACGGCAGTCATTGTAGTCATTCTGCTTATTACAGGAATTAAACTGGACACCTATATGCTGGGTGGCAAATGGATACAGGATCTTCTGGGGCCTGCTGTCGTTTCCTTAGCCTTCCCTTTATCCAAACACATGGATGTGCTGAAAAGGAACGTCATTCCCATTCTGGGTGGTACGCTTGGAGGAAGCATCGTAGGGATGTTTACCGGAGCATCGGTAGCTCTGCTGCTTGGTTATCCCAAAGATATCGTGATTGCCTTACTGCCAAAGTCAGTGACTACTCCAGTTGCCATCCAATTGGTAGATCAGGCAGGAGGCAACGCTTCATTTACGTCGCTATTTGTAATGATTGCCGGTTTTTCGGGGATATTACTTGGGCCGCTGATGATGAAATGGACTCGAATAAAGGATAATAGTGCCTATGGCATTGGACTCGGCTCAGCTTCTCATGCACTTGGCATGGCCAGATCCTTTGAATATGGCGAGAATGCTGTAGCATTAAGTTCTGTCTCCATGATTGTCAGTGCAATAGCCGGATCATTGTTCCTTCCCTTATGGGTATCCATCATCTATGGTTGACCGGTCATCTCTATTGAAAATATTGGCGGAATAGCTGACCGCTATCGCTTGATCATGTATAGTATTATAGTAAGAAGCTTGTACAATATGGCCCAAACGACAATACCATGATCATGAACATACACCTCTGGGCGTGTCATTTCATAATCTGAAGTAGAAAGATCAGAGCCATATAACATTCACAGCAGAGTAAGATGCCATTATTGACATAGAAAGCAGGGAAGCATATGCAGGGCAGAGGTAAATTCATTACGTTGGAGGGGGGAGAAGGGTCCGGTAAAACAACGATGATCAGCAGATTGGGTTCTTACTTCGAGGAACAGGGTATACCTTACGTAGTTACTCGCGAACCTGGTGGGATCGAGATCGCGGAGAAAATACGTGCTATTATCCTCGACCCTCTCCATACGGCAATGGATGCGCGTACCGAAGCACTGCTCTATGCAGCTGCACGCAGCCAGCACTTGGCCGAGAAGGTGGAACCGGCGCTGAAGGCAGGCAAGACGGTCATCTGCGACCGTTTTGTCGACAGCAGTTTGGCATATCAGGGTCATGCACGTGGGCTCGGAATAGAGAATGTCTGGGCCATTAACCGGTTCGCAATAGGTGAGCTCATGCCGGATGTTACACTATATCTGGACATCGAGCCTGAAGCAGGTCTTGCCCGGATTGATGCCCACGATGGACGTGAGGTAAACCGTCTGGATCTAGAGAGTCTGGAATTCCATCGTAAGGTTAGAGAAGGGTACTTCCTGTTAAAGGAACAATTCCCGGAACGAATCCAGGTTATTGATGCTTCCAGACAGCCTGATGAAGTCGCAGAAGCATTGATTTTGTCGCTGGAGACAGGGATTTTGAAGGATTTTGGCGAGTAATTGTCTAATATATAGACAGGGCATTTCAAAGGTGCTTATTCTGAAGGAGGTTATGCAGGATGAAACTGATTGTTGCGATTATACAGGATAAAGACAGCAACCGATTATCCAGCGCATTGGTCAAAGCTAATTTTCGGGCAACGAAATTGGCCAGTACCGGTGGATTTTTGAAGGCAGGCAACACGACGTTTATGATCGGTGTCGATGATGGTCAAGTCGAGTCCGTAATGAATGTCATTCGCAGCAGCTGTAAGGTTCGTGAACAGCTCGTGACCCCGGTCACACCGATGAGCGGAACAACCGACTCTTACCTGCCGCTGCCTGTTGAAGTCCAAGTCGGTGGAGCTACTGTGTTTGTTCTGCCAGTGGATCGTTTTGAACACTTCTAATAATGCGTTCTGTGTCTATGATACAAAATGATTGTTAGTGTTCTTAGGCGACTTATATGCGTCCTTCTTGATAACAGGAATCGGCGCTTTCCGTCCGGGATTAGGCCATCTTATGAAGGGATTGCTTTCTTTCGGGCGGAAGTTGACTACCAAGCAGGTTAATGGTGGCAAGTTTTAACTACCATTATATATAGAGACTCATACAAGGGTATCTTCCACGCACAGGCGCAGCGCGCACTGTGCTGATGGTCGATGGTCTACTATAATAGAAAGCGGGCATATCGATGAAAATCAATCCTGGATTTAGACCGATGCAGAGCGGGATCAATTCTACCGACTCCAGTTCCAAACCGGTTCAATCCAAAAGTTTCTCTGACATGATGAGCCACCAGGGCGAACGCGCCTCACAAGCCGAGCTTAACCGCCGGCTAAGTGAAATTCAGATGCAGGGCGATCGCTTGGCTCGTTCCATGACGATTCGTGAACTGAAAGCATACAAGCAGCTTGTCAAAAGATTTCTGGAAGAAACGGTTCGCCGGGGTGTATCCATGAAAGAGACCAGAGGATGGGATCGGCGGGGCAGAGGCAAAAGATACAAGCTAATTGATGAAATCGACTCTGCGCTGTTATCCATGGCTGATGAACTGCTCGAAACAGAAGAAGGTAAAATCACGTTATTACAACAAGTAGGAGAAATTCGGGGAATGCTTATTAATTTAAGCTTCTGAGGAGGAAGTATGTCCTTTCAACAAATTATGGGTCAGCAGGCAGCCAAGCAGATGTTGCAGAGCAGCTTGAGACGCCAGGCAATCAGCCATGCGTATTTGTTTAGCGGGCCAGCGGGCAGCGGGCAGCTGAAGACAGCGGTCACGTTTGCCAAAGCCATATTCTGTACAGAGCTTGAAGATGATGCCTGCGGACAATGTCTGGAGTGCCGTAAGGTCGAGCATGGTAATCATCCGGATTTAACGATGCTTGCACCAGATGGAAACAATATTAAAATCGATCAGATTCGGGATCTGCAGCGTATTTTCTCATACCGTTCAGAGGCTGGCCATCCCAAAGTTTATATTATAGAACAGGCAGAAAAAATGACCGTACAGGCGGCGAATAGTCTGCTGAAGTTCCTGGAAGAGCCGCAGGTGCCTGCGGTAGGAATTCTGATTACGGACAATGGTCAAGCCATGCTTCCGACTATCCGTTCACGCTCACAGCTTGTTCCTTTCAGTGCACTAAATCCGGAGGAAATGCTGCAAGCTTTGATTGCGGAGGGGCATCCGGCCAATCTTGCACGTTCAGCGGTTCATTTGGCGTCAGGACTCGAATCATGTAGAGAAATTCTCCAGCAGAATTGGTTTGCAGAAATTAGAAACGTAATGTTACAATTAGGGAAGGAGTCCCTGGGCAGAGGCAGCACATCATTAATCTCTGCACAGCAGAAGCTTTTTAAAACCGGACTCTCAGAACATCTGGATATTATGCTTAGTCTATTCCATTTATGGTTTAGGGATATGCTGTATGTCCAGCACGGTAGGCATGAACATATCGTTTTTATAGATCAGTTGGACATGCTGTCTCAATTGGCTAATACTCGCAGCACGGAGCAGTGGGTGTCCTATATGGATTTGGCCGCAGCATGCAGAAAAAAATTGCGTTTCAACGTCAATGGCCAGCTTTGTCTGGAGCAATTTTTGATCGGTTTGGCATAAGGCTGGGGAGAGGACAGTTTTTGTTCCATTCATATGCAAACGGTTATTACTTCGGAGGGTTCCCTAAGAAGACAGGGCTTCAGACGAAGTGGGATTGGCTTACAAGGGGGTTAATTTTTTGTATAGTGTAGTGGGTGTCCGTTTCAAAAAAGCGGGCAAAATTTATTACTTCGATCCCCTGGACCTTCCCATTCAGAAAGAAAACTGCGTTATCGTGGAGACAGCGCGGGGGGTAGAGTACGGTAAGGTAGTTGTTGGCAAGAAGGAAGTAAGCGAGTCCGATGTGGTGCTGCCACTCAAAAAGGTCATTCGGGTTGCGGGAGATACAGATGCCCGTGTGGTGGATGAGAACAAGCGGGCAGCCAAAGAAGCATTCGGTACTTGTTTAAATAAAATCAAAGACCATGGCCTCAAGATGAAGCTGGTCGATGTGGAATTTACGTTTGATCGCAACAAGATCATTTTTTATTTTACAGCTGAAGGAAGAGTGGATTTCCGGGAGCTGGTTAAGGATCTGGCAAGCATTTTTCGGACACGGATCGAGCTGCGGCAGATTGGTGTACGGGATGAGGCCAAGATGCTTGGAGGAATCGGACCTTGCGGCCGTGTATTATGCTGTTCTTCCTGGCTGGGAGACTTTGAGCCGGTATCCATCAAGATGGCCAAAGATCAGAGCCTGTCACTGAATCCGACGAAAATTTCAGGGTTGTGCGGAAGACTCATGTGCTGTCTGAAATTTGAGCATGATAACTATGAAAGTGTGAGAGAAGAACTGCCGGCTGTAGGCAAGTTGGTCGTCACCTCTATGGGTGAAGGGAAAGTTGTCGGCATCAATGCCGGTAATCGCACAGTCCATGTTCAACTGTTCGACATCAGTAAAGTCAAAGAACTTCCGCTGGATGACGTCGTTATCAAGTAAACCATAAAGGTTGCTTCGGGGTGGAAACTTGGAAAAGAAAAATCTGTTTACGCACATTCATGAAATGGAAACCCAATTGGGTCAGTTGCACAGTGATTTAGGAGAGTTAAAAATGATTGTCAAAGAGCTGCTTGAAGATAATCAGCGGCTTACGATTGAGAATGAGCAGCTACGCAAACTGCTCAAGCGTGAGGCTCCGGTAGATCTGCCTGTTTCATCTGCACTGGCTCCAGCTGCTAGACCGGCAGGTCCGGCTACAGGTGAAGATGTGGTAGGTGAAGGATATGATAATCTGGCCCGGCTGTATCACGAAGGATTCCATATCTGCAATGTCTATTACGGACATTTGCGGACGGAAGGCGATTGTCTGTTCTGCCTGTCTTTTTTGAATAAATGAAGTGACCGTAGGGAAGATCCCCTACGGTTTTTTTTCAAGGTTATAGACCTAAACTAAAGCTAAAATGCGATATAGAGTACCGGAGGATGAACGTATCATATGACAGCCAATGAAGCTAAAGAAGTAATTTTGCATGAATCAGAACGGATTGATGATCTGCTCTCTCATGATTTGAGAATCATCCAAAGTGATGAAGTATTCAGTTTTTCCATGGACGCCGTATTGCTAGCCCGGTTTGCTTCTGTTCCTAAACGAGGCCGTGTACTCGATTTATGTACGGGGAATGGGGTTGTTCCCATTCTGCTGACAACGCGTACGCAGGCCACCCTGGAAGGAATCGAGATTCAGCCAAGGCTGGCTGATATGGCACGGAGAAGCGTGAAGCTGAATGCTCTGGACCAATGGATCACAATTCATGAAGGCGACCTGCGGGAACTGGTGAAACAGACAGGACATGCTGTGTATGACGCGATTACTGTGAATCCGCCATATATGCCGCTGAATGGAAGTGACCTTAAAATGAATACACACCAAGCCATGGCACGTCATGAGTTGGGATGTACATTGGAGGAAGTGATTCAGGCATGCAATCGTCTCGTGCGTAATGGAGGAAAGGTATCCATGGTTCACCGCCCTCAACGGCTCGGAGAGATTATCTCTCTGATGAGGGAGTACAAGCTTGAGCCGAAGCGGATCCGAATGGTACATCCACGTGCTCACCTTGAAGCCAATATGGTGTTAATCGAAGCGCTGAAGGATGGCAAACCCGAAGTGCGCATGCTTCCGCCCCTCATTGTCTACAATGAAGAAGGAACCTACTGTGATGAAATTATGGATATTTATTACGGATCACGACAACCAACGGGTATTACGGAAGGAGGAGTGTAAGTGACTTTGCACATTCAAAAAAGCTATGCGGAAGCCCATGATGGTCGGGGTAAGTTATATTTAGTTGGAACACCGATTGGGAATTTGGATGATATGACATTTCGAGCAATTAAGACATTGCAGAGTTGTGATATCATTGCGGCAGAAGATACAAGGCAAACCCGAAAGCTGCTCACTCATTTTGAGATCACCCCTTCCATGTTATTTAGTTATCATGAACATAATAAGGCGGCAAGTGGCCCTGAACTGATACGCTATATAATAGAAGGAAAAAATTTGGCACTGGTCAGCGATGCTGGTCTGCCGGCCATTTCAGACCCGGGTTCTGATCTGGTACAACTAGCAATTGAGGCAGGAATTCATGTTATTCCGATTCCGGGTGCCAATGCAGCATTGTCTGCTCTAATTGTATCCGGACTACCGACGGAACGCTTCACGTTCGGCGGCTTTTTGCCGCGCGAGAAAAAGGATATGCGAAAAGTGCTGGAGGGTTTTGACGAATCTAACGGTACGTTGTTGTTTTATGAGTCACCGCATCGTATTCGCAAAACGTTGGTCAATTTGGAAGAGATTCTGGGGGATCGTTCGGTTGTGCTGGCTCGTGAGCTGACGAAGCGACATGAGGAATTTGCACGAGGCACGGTTCGCGAGTGCATAGACTGGCTGGAGGAACATCCGGCGCTTGGAGAGTACTGTTTGCTTGTAGAAGGCATTAAGGAACAGGAGCGTAAAGCAGAGCGTGAAGCCTGGTGGCAGCCATTGTCCCTGGAGGACCACGTCAGCCATTATGAAGGCGAAGGACTTCACCGCAAAGATGCGATGAAAAAAACAGCAGCGGACCGAGGGTTAACGAAACGTGATGTATATAACGCGCTGATCTAATCCTCTGCATGATCCAAACATACGGTGAAATAGGAGAACATAACCTGAAAAGTTTCTTATTGGAAACCTTAGCGAAATATAAAAAAGTCCGAGGCGGTGCAAAAATATTTTTTTGATTTTTCACCGCTTTCCTAGTTATGGATGAGCTGCATCAGGATTTGTCCCAAATGGGGTAATAAAAAAAAGACCTTCCAACGGTGGGGTTCACACCGGGAAGGCAAGTAAGGAATATAAAAAGGTTAGAATTAACAATTCAATAAGTCCATTATACCTGAAATTTCTTATTTTGTCACAGGTGCAGGAATTTCGGAAATACATTCGTTACAAACGATTTTACCTTTGAAGTATGTAACGTTCTCAGCGTTACCACAGAAGATACAAGCTGGCTCGTATTTTTTCAACATGATGCGCTCACCGTCAACATAGATTTCCAGAGCATCTTTTTCACCGATACCCAGTGTACGGCGCAATTCGATTGGAATAACTACCCGTCCCAGTTCGTCTACTTTTCTAACAATACCTGTTGATTTCATCATTATAATCAGTGCTCCTCTCAGCTACTTATCTTTGTCATTATTCGACATTATTTTATGTTTTATGATACTCATCATACCAACGATTCCCAAAACAGTCAACCTTAAAATTAGCTTAAAATTAAGGCTGTTTTGGATAAGATTACGGGTGGCAAGGGGTTAAGAGCGATTTTTCATATTTAAACATCAATGTCAGCTTTGTCGATTTGGAAAACATTAAAAGTACCTTATTCGACAAAATTCGTCATTGTATGTCGAATAACCGGGCTGGTTAGGGCTAAAAGCGACAAACACAACTCAAAAACAAGGGAGCGAAGCGACATGGAACAGCGTTTAACCGAAGAGAAAGTGTTTAAAGATCCGGTACATAATTATATTCATGTGCAAGATCCGATCATATGGCAGTTGATCAATACCCCCGAGTTTCAGCGCTTACGACGGATCCGTCAGTTGGGAACATCCTATCTCACTTTTCACGGTGCTGAACACAGCCGGTTTTCACACTCATTGGGCGTTTACGAAATTACACGGAAGATTATCTCTCAATTTGAAAGAAGTCACTACTCCGATTGGCCTAAGGAAGAAAAAGCCGTTGCACTCTGCGCTGCTTTATTGCATGACTTGGGTCACGGGCCATTCTCTCACTCCATTGAAGAAGCCTTTGACATGAACCATGAGGACTGGACCTGCCGAATTATCCTTGGGGATACCGAAGTGGGGGCGATCCTGAGACGGGTTGCTCCCGATTTCCCGGAGAAGGTGGCATCTGTTATTCAGAAAACATATGAAAAGCCAATCGTCGTGAATTTGGTCACTAGCCCACTTGATGCAGACCGGATGGACTATTTGCTTCGGGATGCATACTTTACAGGTGTAAACTACGGAACCATCGACCTTGACCGCATCCTGCGAATGCTTCGTCCTTATCACGGGAGAATTGTAGTCAAGGAATCCGGTATGCATGCCGTAGAAGACTATTTGATGTCACGATACCAGATGTACTGGCAGATTTACTTCCATCCGGTGACCCGAAGCTCCGAAATTATCCTGAGACAAATATTTAAGCGTGCAAAAGAGCTGGTGAAGCAGGGGTTCCAATTCCGTTTCATGCTGGAGCCACTGCCGCAGCTGTTTGACGGAGTGCTCACTGTTGATGAATATCTGCAATTGGATGAGGCTCTAATACAGACCACATTCATGCAGTGGCGTAAAGAGAACGATTCTGTTCTGAGCGAGTTATGCGAACGTTTTATGGATCGCAGGCTGTATAAGTATGTAGAGGTTGAACAGATCGATGTGGAAACGATTGAAGAAATTCGAGTTGCCTTTGCCAAAGCCGGTCTTCATCCGGAATATGATCTAGAAATTGATTTTCCGACGGATCTTCCGTATGATGTTTTTCGTCCGGATGAATCGACAGACAAACAGATTCTGCTGCTGGATCGACAGGACAAGTTGCATGAATTGTCCGAGGTTTCGGACATCGTCCGTTCAATCAGTGGAATACATCGTGGTAAGCATCATCTGTACTATCCGCAAAACAAGGTGGACGCCATCATTCACGAGCTGCCTTCTCATATCCGCCCATACTTCTCATGATCATGAAGTGAGCCGTGAAGAGCAAAAAATTTACAAATTAGCTATGACAGAAAGAATTTCTATTTCGAGATATTATCATGATACAGTAATCTGCTTTAATGGAGAGTATATGTAGATCGACATAATTTTGTAATGTACACTTTTTTTGAACAAGTTTAGGTGAGAAGGGCTTCTATATATAGTAGAAATTAAATTTGGAAAATCCACATGTTGTACTCTGAAAAATCAATGATGATGATAAAATGGGTGCATTTTATAGGATTTTGATCGGGATAGAAAACAGTTATTCGACAGGAAGGGAGAAATACAAATGATGTTATTCGACACACATACACACCTGGATGCACCGCAATTCGACGAGGACCGCGAGGAGATGATTCAACGTGCTGTAGACGCCGGGGTTGGCCGTATGATCAATGTCGGTTTCAACCGGGAGACCATTCCATCCACGATGAAGCTTGCCGAAACGTATGATTTTATATATGCTGCGGTAGGCTGGCATCCTCAGGATGCCATTACGATGCAGGAGGGCGATCTCGAGTGGATTGCGTCTCTGTGCAAACATGAAAAAGTCGTTGCCATAGGCGAGATTGGCCTGGATTATTATTGGGACACTTCACCCAAGGATGTGCAGCATCGTGTATTAAGACAACAGATCGGACTGGCTCGTGAACTTAACATGCCTATTGTCATTCATAATCGCGATGCTCATGAGGATATTGTCAAAATTTTGCGTGAAGAGAAAGCTGGACAAGTCGGGGGTGTCATGCACTCTTTCTCAGGAAGCTGGGAAACGGCAAAACTCTGTCTTGATCTAGGGTTCCATCTATCCTTCGGTGGACCAATTACGTTCAAAAATGCCAAGCAGCCGAAAGAGGTACTGGCGAAGGTACCGATGGACCGATTTTTCATTGAAACCGACTCCCCATATCTTACACCACATCCTTATCGTGGAAAACGAAATGAAACAGCGCATGTACGTCTGGTTGCAGAAGCAGCTGCGGAAATTAAAGGCATTTCGGTAGAGGAAATTGCTGCAATAACGACCAAAAATGCCATGGAACGATTTGGAATTCGTTAAAAAACGAAGCAAATGCGGTGAAAAAGAGAGGTAGACGGAGCGAATTTGCTTTTTGATCCAAATAAATGAAGAATATTACAATATTTTAACCAAATATTTAGAAAAACGTACTTGAACAACGCTTTACAACATGCATCGAAACAGGATATCATCTTTTCAGTGAATTGTTGTGCGGAAAATTGGACAGATGTTCGGGGGATGAACAAAGGGACACTTTCCGATGACACAACAATACTTTTCATGAACCGATCTCGCTGAGTCTCCGTTAACGGAGAGCGGGGGAACCAATAGGGCTTAAACATCAGTGTAAGCAGCTGATGCGCATCGTTCGCTGACCCAAAAGCAGCGGATGCATTTGCGAAGCACTATTTGATTTCTTCTTTGGGTCTCGGGGTGAATTCAAGGGCATCCGCCATGAGCGGGTGACCGGAGATAGGGCGGCTCTCTTTCGCCCGAACCCGACAGCTAACCTCGCAAGCGGAAAAAGAGAGGCAACCTCGTGCATGAATTTCCGATATTCAAAATCATTCGGAAGCCACGAAAGAGTTCCTCTTACACTCTTTCTTTGGCTTTTTTGTTTTTGAATAAAAGAAACAAGGTCATCATACGGTAAGAATTCAGGTGGTGACATCATGTTGCGAAGAGTGGTTCATGGTGCAGAACCGGTCATTGAGATATCGATCAGTTCTGTAGAAAATTTGGTATAGTCGCGTCAAAGACATCATGCATTAACTTTAGACGGCGAGGCTATGAAGGAGGACGGAGAAGTGGGCACATTCCAACCAGAAGAGACCCATGAGTCACGATCATCCAGTAAGTCTTACGCGTTGCGGTGGAAGCATGAGAACATGCGTCAAATGGCACTGATCGCTATTTTCTCAATCGCGCTTACAATCATGATCTTGTTAGTCGTTTACGGTCAAGCCGGGAAACAAATTTCGCTGGTTATTGATGGCAAAGCTCAAGCGGTAGAGACTCGTACAGGAATGCTTCAAGAAATGCTGGAGGAGCAATCAATCACAGTCAGCCCCCACGATGAGGTATCCATGCCTTTGAACGGGGCAATCGCAGATGGAGACCGCATTGTTATTGAGCGGGCCGTTCCAGTCAACATTACGGCAGACGGAGACACCAAGACTCTGTATACAACCGATTCATCGGTAGAAGATGCAATTCAGAAATCTGGAATTGAAGTTGCCAGTGAGGATAAGGTTTATCCTGCGCTCGCAACACCAATCAAGGCAGATATGAAAATTCGCGTAGTGCGTGTAACAAAGCGTACAGTGGAAGTGGAACAGCCGATTGCGTACAAAGTAATCAAAACGGCTGACCCTAGCTTGTACAAAGGTGACAATCGCGTCATCGTAAACGGCAAAGAAGGTACACTTGTACAGCATATCGAAAAGGTGTTTCAGGATGGAGAGCTAGTCTCCAAAAAGATGGTGGGCAAATCGGTATCGACCAACCGTGTCGATAAAGTTATTGCTGTCGGAACCAAAGCAAAACCTGTTGTGAAGCAGCCGGAGATTCAGACGGTATCGGCCCAAACCTCCACAGCAAAGAAAGCAACGACAACGAACTCGAAGAAAACCGCTGCATCAGGCAGCAAAGTGATTACCGTCTCAGGCACTTCTTTTAAATATTCCAAAGTACTTAAAAATGTATCGATGACCGCTTACTCTTCTGAGGAGCCTGGCATTGGTACAAAAACAGCTTCCGGTACCCGGGTAACTGAAGGACGGACCATTGCGGTCGATCCAAAAGTGATTCCGATCGGCTGGTGGGTGTACATTGAGGGCCTCGGCTTCCGTCGTGCGGAAGATACCGGCGGCGCCATTAAAGGCAACAAAATCGATGTATATTATGACAGTGTAAAGCATGCCCTGAATTTCGGACGTAAGAAAGGCAAGACGGTATATGTGATCGGTCCGGTGAAGCCGGAAGCGAACTAAAATCGTTTTACTTTGAAATGGGAATGCTATAAAATAGTTGCATGAATGAATCATGCGGAATATGCGGCGGTGGAGTCTGAATAGGCTCGCCGCCGTTTGGCAGAGAAGAGGATATTCCTCTTCTTTTTGCGTTAGAAAGGAAGAAATGGAACATGATAAAAGAAGTCATTGTGGTAGAAGGACGGGACGATACCGTCGCCATCCGGCGGGCTGTTGAGGCAGACACCATTGAGACCGGCGGATCAGCCATCAATCAGCGAATCCTGAAGCGAATTGCACTGGCACAGGAGAGACGCGGCGTGATTGTTTTAACAGACCCGGATCATGCCGGTGAGCGCATTCGCAAAATCATTGCGAATAAGGTCCCAGGCTGCAAGCATGCTTTTATTCCGGAAGCGGATGCAACCCGTAAAGGGGATATCGGGGTCGAGAATGCCTCACCTGAGGCAATCCGCCATGCGCTGGAGCGTGTGCATACCTCGTATGAGGGTATGCCGAGCCAGATCGATTGGGAGGACTTGATTGCAGCAGGACTGATTGTGCACCCGCAGGCAGCCGCAAGACGTATGGAGATGGGGAATCTGCTGGGCATCGGTTACTGCAACGGAAAGCAGTTCCACAAGCGGCTGGGTGTATTCCAAATTAGCCGGGAAGAGTTTTCTGCAGCATTATCGCAAATTGAACGTGAAGGATTGTGAGCGTATGAATGGCATGGATGAGACTTTGGAAATTGCAACACCCAAGCGAACGAAAGAGATAATTCAGAGACACGGTTTCTCCTTTAAAAAAAGTCTAGGTCAGAACTTTCTAATTGATCAGAATATATTGAACAAAATTGTAAGTGCAGCGGATCTGGACGAGTCCAAGGGCGCACTCGAAATCGGCCCGGGAATTGGGGCACTTACGGAGAGACTGGCCCGAGCAGCCGGCCCTGTAACGGCTGTGGAAATCGATCAGCGTTTGTTACCGATCCTTGGAGAAGTAATGGAGCCTTATCCCAACGTTCGGATACAGCACGGCGATGTGCTGAAGCTGGACTTGGCAGAGCTTTTCCGCACAGACTTTGCTAGTGTGAGCAAGGTGAGTGTTGTAGCCAATCTGCCGTACTATGTGACGACTCCGATTATGATGAAACTGCTGGAAGAGAAACTGCCAGTAGACAGCATTGTCGTTATGATTCAGAAGGAAGTAGCAGAACGTATGGCAGCTGCACCCGGCTCAAAAGACTACGGAAGTCTGAGCATTGCGGTCCAATATTACAGTGTGCCTGAATTGGTTTGTATTGTGCCGCCAACGGTATTCATTCCGCAACCGAATGTGGAATCTGCCGTCATCAAGCTTAAAGTGCGTGAGCAGCCTCCTGTCGAAGTGCCGAGTGAAGCACATTTCTTCGAAGTGGTACAAGCCTCATTTGCCCAGCGCAGAAAAACCATCTCGAACAATCTCAAAGCCCGCTTTTTCACCAAGGAAAACCGGGAGCAGGCGGATCAATTGCTGGAGCAGGCTGGCATTCAGCCCTCCAGACGGGGTGAGACACTTAGTCTGCAGGAATATGCGACGCTAAGCACGGTGATGTGGGATGCAGGAGTTCGTGCCGGCCTGTAAATAAATTCGGATGAACCAAACCGGGTCTTTGCCCATACGATGGGGTAGAGGTGATTATGTTGATGAATATCGGAGACTTGGTCGTTCGTAAGTCATACGGTGGAGATGTGACTTTTCGGGTGGAAGGCCTCCAGTTGGATAGCGCGGTCATTAAAGGGACCGAATTCCGGCTGCTTGCCGACTCCCCGGTGGACGATTTGATACAGGTTCCTTATGAGCCGCAGAGTGCCAAGACCAGGCAGGCACATGTAAAAGCACATCAAACACTCTCCAGGCTACAGCAGAACCGGATTGAACAAGCGGAACGCAACCGTGAAGGCTTGACGCAGGACTGGTCTGGACAGCGCGAGCCTGCTTATTTTGAAATGCCAGGCAAGGTGCTTCACTTGGATGGGGATCCAAATTACCTGAAGAAAAGTATGGCTCTTTATGAGCAGCTTCGTGTTCCGGCAGAGGGTCAATATGTCCATGAGTCAGCCATGGCTGATGCCCTGTATCGTCTTCTTCCCAAAGTCCAGCCTGATATTGTAGTCATTACGGGCCATGACGGAGTGCTGAAGACCCGTCAGCCTTACGACTTATACAGTCTCGGAAGTTATAAGAATTCGCAAAATTTTGTAGCAGCGATCCAGGTTGCAAGACAATATGAGCGTCATCTGGATGCGCTCACGATCGTTGCAGGAGCATGTCAGTCCCATTTTGAGGCACTTCTGCGGGCAGGTGCGAACTTTGCCAGCTCACCAGGCCGAATTCTGATTCATGCCCTTGACCCGGTATATGTGGCTGCCAAGGCGGCCTTTACATCGGTTAGGGAAACGGTGAATATGAATGATATTCTGCATAACACAATTAGTGGCAGCCAGGGTGTAGGTGGTGTCGAAACACGCGGCAGTTACCGCGTTGGCCTGCCTGGTTTGAATGATTTATCTACACTTAAAGTTAATCCATCAGTCGTCTGATACAGGTCAATTAAAGTCCCAATTTGGGGCTTTTTTCATTTGCAAAAAAATTCATTGACAGCAACTTTTCCATGCTGATATAATATTTAGTTTTGATTTGACATTGACTGTAAATTCAGGTATAATGGACAAGAAAAGAGGTGGTCGTCGACAATGGCTAAAAATACGCTGTTGGATATCAAACGCAATCTCGATGCTCATATAGGTCAAAAAATTATGTTGCGGGCTAATGGTGGCCGCCGTAAGACTATCGAGCGTACGGGTGTCTTGGAAGAAACGTACCCTTCTGTTTTTATTGTCAAGCTTGATGAGGAGCAAGAAACGTTCAAGCGAGTCTCTTACAGTTATGCAGATATACTTACGGAGTCGGTGGAAGTCATGGTATTTAACCCAGGCGACCAGACGCCTAACTCCTACATGGAGACGTAAGCATCGTTTTACAGGCAGTTTGCCCCTTGGGGCGAACTGCTTTTTTATTGTGTAGAAATACCGTTCAGACAGGCATCTGCAGGAATGAGGTTTAACCAGAAACGGCATACTACTTGAACAGGCCCATACTGATATGCTGAACAGTTCATCTAAAATGGTGGCTCTGAAGCTGTCAGGAAGAATCCTGGTGAAATGGACTAATCAGAACTGTTACTTCAAGGAGGATGGTTTCATGAGCCGCAGAAGAAGAAGTGTAATGTCAGATGAACTCAAGTATGAGCTGGCAAAAGACCTGGGATTTTATGATACGGTACAGCAGGAAGGCTGGGGTGGCATCAAAGCCAAGGATGCAGGCAATATGGTGAAGCGTGCCATTCAGCTTGCTGAAGAGGCAGCACGCAAATCGTAATTCGATCTAGACGGTTTGGAGAGCGGGGCCTTCCACGAGGTTGACCTCGCTTTTTCCCCATGAATTCGGAATAAAAATGACTTGACAGCCCCATTTTGATATAATATGTTAAGTTGTCTTAGGGAAAAGGTGAGGACGGGTGAACGCCTTGAAAATTTACGAAAAAGCGCCTGCTAAAATTAATTTGATGCTGGACGTTTTACATAAACGAAGCGACGGCTTCCACGAAGTCGAGATGATCATGACCATGGTCGATTTGGCAGACCGGCTGGAAATGTCGGAACTGCCTCGCGATACGATATTTATCTCCAGTCAGGCCGGGTATATTCCGCTTGATGAGAAGAATCTGGCATTCCAGGCGGCCAGATTAATCAAAGAGCGCTATGACGTGCGTACTGGAGTGCACATTCATCTGGACAAAAAAATTCCGGTGGCTGCCGGTCTGGCAGGAGGCAGCAGTGACGCTGCAGCTACGCTGCGTGGCTTGAACCGCCTCTGGCGTCTGAATATCCCGGATCATGAGCTCCAGGAGCTTGGGGCAGAGCTTGGTTCGGATGTACCTTTTTGTATTACTGGGGGTACAGCGCTCGCTACAGGCCGTGGAGAGAAACTGAAACCAATGCCTAACCCACCGCAATGTTGGGTCATCTTGGCGAAGCCTCCAATCAATGTGTCGACAGCGGATGTGTACGGAAGATTTCGCAGCGACAAGATTGTTCGGCATCCAAGTGCGGCCAAAATGGAGCAGGCCATTCGCAATCATTCCTTTGCAGAGGTGTGCGGACAGATGGGGAATGTACTTGAGGATGTTACGCTTAAGCTGTATCCGGAAGTTCAGCATCTGAAGGATGCGATGATGAAGCTGGGTGCAGATGGGGTGCTCATGTCGGGTAGTGGCCCAACAGTATTCGGATTGGTCTCCAAGGAAGCAAAGGTTGCACGGATCTATAATGGGCTGCGCGGCTTCTGCAAAGAAGTGTATGCAGTACGCATGTTGACTTAGAATTCGCTTTTATAATGTACAAACACGTATAAAGGTGGTATATTTTTAAATAATTATTCGGATTTGGATGTTTTCCGTGATCGTGAGGATGGATCTCTGTGAAGAAATTAAAACGAAGCGCTAGGCTGGTTGAAATGACGCAGTATTTATTGTCAAGACCGCATACGGTTATTCCGTTAACCACTTTTGCCGAACGTTATGGTGCCGCGAAGTCGTCAATCAGTGAGGATTTGGCGATTATCAAAGAAGTGTTCGAAGAAGGTGGGTCGGGAGAACTGCAGACACTGGCAGGGGCTGCCGGGGGAGTTAAATGGATTCCGAAAGTGTCCAGAGAACATGCTCTGGCTTTTGCCGAACGACTAAGCAATCAGTTGGAGCAGCCTGACCGTATTTTGCCAGGCGGGTATCTCTATATGTCTGACCTGCTTGGACAGCCTGCATTGATGAACGAAGCAGGTAAAATATTTGCGACTGCTTTTGGCAACATGGATATCGATGTAGTCATGACGGTAGAAACGAAGGGTATTCCTCTGGCTTATGCGACTGGAGCCCAGCTTAACCTGCCTGTAGTGCTCGTGCG
Organism: Paenibacillus sp. FW104-T2; assembly: GCF_058789975.1. Taxonomy (NCBI): domain Bacteria; kingdom Bacillati; phylum Bacillota; class Bacilli; order Caryophanales; family Paenibacillaceae; genus Paenibacillus; species Paenibacillus sp. FW104-T2. The sequence continues at coordinate 21,955 of NZ_JBYTCE010000027.1, forward strand.
CAGGGACCATCAGGCTACGGAAGGATCGGCCGTAAGTATCAATTATGTATCGGGGTCCCATAAAAGTCTCCATACCATGTCCCTATCCCGCAGAGCGATGCGTGAGCATTCAAGGGTTCTGATCGTGGATGATTTCATGAAAGCCGGTGGAACGGTACAGGGCATGATTGATTTGCTCGCCGAGTTTAATGCAACGGTAGCAGGCGTAGGGGTACTGGTAGAATCCGGGTCAGTTGATTCGGAAGAGCGTTTGCTGACCGATTACGTATCTCTTGCGCAGCTAACAGCCGTGGATGCAAAAAGCAGACACATTTCGGTCAAGCCTGGTAACTATTTTGACCTGTAGAAAGATGACGAATAACATGTCGGGAAAGGTTCTTTTCCATCGACCTGGCACTAACGTTGTCGAATTGTGTATTAAATAAAAAAATTCCTGAAATTAGGACATTTTTGTGGTTATAAAAAGAAGGAGTTCGTATAGGCTGTGTGGAATTATACACCAAGTTCTGATGGAAAAAGGTGGTGAACACACACATGCAAATTACGGATGTCAGACTCCGCCGTGTTAACTCGGAAGGGAGAATGAAGGCTATCGCATCCATTACCATCGATAACGAATTCGTCGTTCATGACATTCGCGTCATTGATGGGAACAACGGAATGTTTGTTGCTATGCCGAGCAAGCGGACTCCTGACGGAGAATTCCGTGATATCGCCCACCCGATCTCTTCCGGTACTCGTGAGAAGATTCAGGCTGCTGTTTTGACTGAGTATGACCGCGCTGCAACTGAGGAAGAAGTCATTGAAGAAGGTGCCTGAGAACATTATTGGGGTTCGAAGGAAAAGAGAGCCATGTCTTATGGCTCTCTTTTCTTTTTGACCGGAATAAGATATATTCAGTATTGAGTTTATTCAAACAGGAACATTTAGCAGCTTTATTGCTGGAAAATGTTGAAGGAAACATTAGCGCAGCGTGCGCTTGGTGACAGGGCGGCATCTTAAGAGTCATTGGGATTCGGTTAAGGCTCGCAGGTACACGGCGTATACATATAGGTCACGATTTGCTCGTGTCCGCGTTGTTACGTGTGATAACAGAGACAGTAGGCGATGAACAAGACCGGCTTCAGGCCGGCTGAACGATACTTATCAGGGATGATCCATTAAGATGGGTCTTCCAGATGGGGTTTTCAGAACAGGAGGTCGTGAAATTTGAAACGAATGGCAATTGTACTTGCTGCAGGGCAAGGCAAACGAATGAAATCTAAATTGTACAAAGTACTGCATCCCGTATGCGGTAAACCTATGGTAGCTCATGTGCTGGATGCAGCTCTACGCGCAGGCGTTGAGCGCAGTGTAGTCGTGGTCGGTCATGGTGCCGAAGCGGTGCAGTCATTTTTGGGTTCCAAAGCAGAGTATGCACTTCAGGCTGAACAATTGGGAACGGGTCACGCGGTGAAGCAAGTGAAGTCTTTGCTTGGAAGTGAGCAAGGCTCTACTATAGTTGTCTGTGGAGATACACCACTGGTAACCAGTGAAACGCTGGAAGGTCTGATGAAGCTTCATGAGAGTCGCGGAGCTGCTGCAACCGTGCTAACGGCTCAATTGGACAATCCAAAAGGTTACGGCCGCGTCATTCGCGGAGAAGACGGTTCTGTACAACGCATTGTGGAACAGAAGGACTGCAACGAGCAGGAAGATGCTGTGAAAGAAATTAACACAGGGACTTACTGTTTCGATAATGCGAAATTGTTTGCTGCACTGGAGAAAGTGACCAACGAGAACGCCCAAGGAGAGTACTACCTGACCGATGTTGTTGGGATTTTCCGTAACGATGGCGAAGTGGTTGAAGCTTATATGTCAGATGATATCGCGGAATCCATCGGAGTTAATGACAGGCTTGCTCTGTCCCAAGCAGAAGCATATATGCGTGAACGTTTGGCTGTAAAACATATGTTGAACGGTGTTACGATCATTGATCCGTCATCGACATATATCGGAGCGGATGTTACGATTGGATCAGACACGGTATTGTATCCGGGAACCATTCTGAAAGGGACAACTTCCATTGGTGAAGCTTGCCATATTGGTCCTCAGGCCGATATTGAAGACAGTGTTATTCAGAACGGTGTGACGATTAAACATTCCGTGTTGTCCCAGGCCGAAGTAGGCGAAGAGACAACGGTAGGACCATTTGCTTACCTGCGTCCTGGCACCAAGCTGGGCCGGAAAGTAAAAATTGGTGACTTTGTCGAAGTGAAAAATGCTACAATTGACGAAGGATCCAAAGTATCACATCTCAGCTATATTGGGGATGCTAAAGTAGGGAAGAACGTAAATGTTGGATGCGGGGCAATAACGGTTAATTATGATGGATATAATAAAGCTGTAACGACAATCGAAGATGATGCGTTCGTAGGCAGCAATGTCAATCTGATTGCACCGATCACGGTAGGAAAAGGCGCTTATGTGGTTGCCGGCTCAACCGTTACACATTCCGTTCCGGAGAACGATCTGGCTATTGCTCGTCCTCGCCAGGAGAACAAACCTGGTTACGCGGAGAAAATTCGCGGACGTGCCAAAGCCAAGAAACAAAATGCCAAACCCGAATAAGGGGTATTGATATTCTGATTGCCTCCCGATCTTCGGGAGGTGCCGACATGTCGCAGACGCTTATAGATTCCAATGAACCAGCACGGAGGGTTTTTATTTTATGACTTATTTTGATTCGAAATTAAAAATATTTACTTGCAATTCTAACCCCAAGCTTGCCCATCAAATTGCTGATTATATCGGAATTCCTATGGGTGAATCTCACACAACCAGCTTCAGTGATGGTGAGATTCAAGTGAAGCTCTCCGAGAGCGTTCGGGGCTGTCACGTATACATTGTACAGTCCACTTGCTTGCCGGTTAATGACAACCTGATGGAGATGCTCGTCATGATTGATGCACTGAAACGGGCATCAGCCAAGACAATTAACGTTGTAATTCCGTATTACGGTTATGCACGACAGGATCGTAAGGCACGTTCGCGTGATCCAATTACAGCGAAACTGGTAGCCAATCTGATCGAAAAAGCAGGAGCTACCCGCGTGATTGCGATGGACTTGCATGCCATGCAAATCCAGGGCTTTTTTGATATTCCAGTGGATCATCTACTTGGTGTGCCGATTCTGGCTCAATATTTCCGCTCCAAACAGATTGAAAATCCGGTCGTTGTATCCCCTGACCACGGTGGTGTAGTTCGTGCACGGAAATTGGCTGATTTCCTGAATGCACCTCTGGCCATCATTGATAAACGTCGTCCGGAGCCGAATGTAAGTGAAGTTATGAACATTATCGGTAACATTGAAGGTAAAACAGCGATCCTGATCGATGATATCATCGATACGGCAGGAACCATTGTGCTGGGTGCAAATGCACTGATGGAAGGCGGCGTGAAGGAAGTATACGCATGCTGTACTCACCCGGTATTGTCCGGACCAGCGATGGAGCGTTTGGAGAATGCACCACTGAAAGAAGTTATCGTAACGGATACGATTCCAATCACGCATGCCAATCCGACAAGCAAACTTAAAGTGTTGTCTGTAGCACCTTTGCTCGGGGAAGCCATTATCCGGGTTCATGAGGAATTGTCAATCAGCAAGCTGTTTGAAATTGAATAAGGATGTCTGCACAAAGTAGTAGAGGGGTTACGTTTTCCGGTCGAACGGAAAATGTAACCCCTGTCGGCGTGCCATTATAACGATGCATGGAGAGGCCGGATGATTAATATCCTGGCCGTGAAATGAAGCGAAAACGCCGCCGATGAAAAAGAGTGTCGGCAATTTCGACAAATTGATTATCGAAACGTGTAATCAATCCGATCTCAATATGGGTGTCGCGATCATATACTTGTACGGGTACATGGTATTCGAGATGATAGATAAAATCACTATGTTGAGTCAGCTGTCCGTTATCTTCGCGCAAAACCCGCTCACCTTCCTGGGTTAATAAGATAATAATCGTGAAAATTACAGTAAATAGGAAGTTCACTTTCTTGATATTATATGAAATATAACATTCGAAGTCTATGCCTCACCTCATGTGATCCGAAGGAGGGAATAAGATGAAGTGGATTGTAGGCCTGGGTAACCCGGGCTCAAACTATGCCAAAACACGACATAATATTGGCTTTATGGCACTGGACCAACTGGCCAGTCGTCATGGGATTTCCATCACTCAGAGCAAATGCAAAGCGTTAATTGGAGAAGGCAATATTGGCGGTGTGAAAACCGTGTTGATCAAACCCATGACATTCATGAATCTGTCCGGTGAATCGGTACGGGCATATATGGACTTTTACAAAGTCAGCCTGGAAGATCTGATTGTCGTTTATGATGACATGGACACGGAGATTGGCAAAGTCAGACTGCGTTATCAAGGTAGCGCTGGCGGCCATAATGGAATCAAATCCATTATTCAGCATACCGGCACACAGCAATTCAACCGTGTACGGATGGGCATTTCACGCCCGGAACCTGGACACGCCATTGTTGATTATGTACTGTCTACATTTATGAAAAAAGAGAAGGAAGCGCTAGAACATACCATTGAGCAAACCTGTGATGCTTTGGAGCATAGCTTGAATCATACATTTGAGCAGACAATGGCTAAGTTTAACGGGTAATACTTGTTGGAAGGCATGCTGGGAAAAATGATCAAAACCGGGTTCAATTCAGTCATAATGGGCATACTGGACGTATAAACCATGTTCAGGAGGCATAAACATGTCAGTGAATTATGTGTGCAGGCACTGCCGTACCTTTATTGGCCGAATCGATTCTGCCCGAATATCAGAAGAACAGTTGGGCTTTCATTTCTTGACCCCCGACGAGCGGAGGGATATAATAGCGTATAATTCCGGTGGGGATATTACCGTTCGGATTACATGCGATTATTGCAAAGAAGCGCTTGAACTCAATCCTGAGCTCAGCTTACTGGCGAGCCCGCTTCAATAATAAGCCTGGTTCGCAGCGAAGATGGATAACAGATGATGGGGGCCGCGGAATACCGCTCCACCTTTATAGCCTTGGCAGCCTGCTGAGGCTTCTTTTCAATTTGGGAATGAAAATGCTGATGACGGAATTTGGGTTATTGGTTGAACCTGATGTGGTAATGAAGCGAGTAATCCGATATGATGAAACAGGACAAAAAGGAATTTGTATCCAATTCAGAATGATAATACTGCGCTTAGGCGTGAACTAATCAAGTAAGTTATAAGAGAGGTGCCCCTTTTGTTACAAGCACTTATACAGGCTTTTTCCAAAGATCCCGATTTTGGATCCATTACTGCCGGTATTACGTCCGGTATGAAAGAGCAGCTGGTCTCAGGATTGTCCGGATCAGCGCGCCAGATCATGCTGGCAGCTCTGCACCAAGAGATGAACCGACCACTGCTCGTCGTTACACACAATATGTTTTCCGCACAAAAAATCGCAGAAGATTTACAGGAAGCGCTTTCACCAGATCAGGTGCTGCTCTATCCTGCGAATGAACTTGTAGCCGCTGAAGCCGCTGTTTCCAGTCCGGAAACACTGGGTCAGCGTATTGATGTGTTAGTTCGCTGCGCCCAAGGCTTTAGGGGCGTTGTTGTTATTCCATTTTCCGGCGTGCGGCGTTATGTCCCTCTTCCGGAAGTGATGGCAAATGCTCAGATTACCATCAAACAAGGGAATACACTCGATCTGGACTCGTTCCTTCTGGAGATGGTGAAGCTTGGATATGAACGTGTAGAACGGGTTGAATCTCGCGGCGAGATGAGCGTGCGCGGAGGAATTATCGACTTTTATCCAGTGACATCGTCCATTGCTTATCGGGTGGAATTGTTTGACGATGAAATTGACTCCATACGAACATTCGACCCAGCGGATCAACGCTCCATTGAACGAATCGATGAAGTTACGGTGCTGCCGTGCAAGGAATTGATTGCTGACCGCGAACGTATGGAGAAGGCTGCGGATGAAGCTGTCGTTTTACTGGAAAAACAGCTGGAGAAAATGACTGACCGCCAGGCCAAGCTGCGTCTCCGTGAAGAAATTCACCGGGAGATTGAGCTGCTGCGTGAGCATGTGTATTTCTCTGAAATGTATAAATATATATCACCGCTCTATCCGGAGCATAAAACCATTTACGATTACATGCCGGAGGACACGCTTCTTGTTCTGGACGAACCTGCACGGCTGGCTGAAACGTCCAAGCAGCTCGACCGGGATGAATCGGAGTGGAACCTGCATTTGATGCAAAACGGAAAGACACTGCCTGATCTTCATTTGTCAGCAGATGGGGATGAGCTGTTATATGAACGTCCATTCCAGACGCTGTTTATGTCGATCTTCTTGCGTCAGGTTCCACATACACAGCCTCAAAACATTCTGAATTTTATCAGTCGGGGCATGCAGGATTTCCACGGACAGATGAATGTGCTTAAGGCCGAGATGGAGCGCTGGCAGAAAGCCGGAGTGCATGTGCTTATGCTGGCGAGCGGTGAAGAAAGACTCGATCGTATGCGGAGAGTCCTCATGGACTACGATATACCGGAACCGGAAATGCTTATCGGTAACCTGCAGACAGGATTCGAACTGCCGTCCATTCATTTAGCCGTCGTAACCGAAGGTGAGATGTTCTCCCAAAAGCAGCGCAAGGCACGCAAACAAAGCCGTAATGTAGATAATGCAGAACGGATTAAATCGTATAGTGAGCTGAAGGTGGGCGATTATGTTGTCCATCAGAACCACGGGATTGGTAAATATTTAGGCATTGGTACGCTTGAGGTTGGCGGTATTCATAAGGACTATATGCATATTCTCTATGCTGGTGGGGATAAACTGTCGGTACCGATCGAACAGATCGACCTGATCCAGAAATATGTCGGGTCAGAAGAGAAAGAGCCCAAGATCTACAAGCTGGGTGGTAACGAGTGGACACGGGTTAAAAATAAAGTTCGTTCATCTGTACAGGATATCGCTGACGATCTGATCAAGCTCTATGCGGAGCGTCAGACCTCAAAAGGTTTCGGCTTCGAGAAGGACTCTGCCGAGCAGCAGGAATTTGAGGCCATGTTCCCTTATGATGAGACTCGTGACCAAGTCCGTGCGATCGAAGAAATTAAAAAGGACATGGAACAAAATCGTCCCATGGATCGTCTGCTATGTGGAGACGTCGGTTACGGAAAAACCGAGGTTGCCATTCGTGCTGCTTTCAAAGCGGCTATTGAAGGCAAACAGGTTGCGGTACTCGTTCCGACCACGATCTTGGCACAGCAGCATTATGAGACATTCCGTGAACGTTTCTCGGGATATCCATTCAATATTCATGTTCTTAGCCGCTTCCGTTCCCGTAAGGAACAAAATGAGACGGCCAAAGGTATTAAAAGTGGAACAGTCGACATTGTCATTGGTACGCACCGGTTGTTATCGCAGGATCTGGTATTCAAGGATCTAGGATTGCTTATTGTTGATGAAGAGCAGCGGTTCGGTGTAACCCATAAGGAGAAGCTGAAGAAGCTGAAAACAAACGTGGACGTGCTCACACTGACGGCTACACCAATTCCGCGTACCCTCCACATGTCCATGCTGGGAGTGCGTGATCTCTCGGTTATTGAAACACCACCAGAGAATCGGTTCCCGGTGCAGACCTATGTCGTGGAACATAGTCAGGCGCTTGTTCGGGAAGCCATTGAGCGGGAACTGGCACGTGGGGGTCAGGTTTATTATTTGTATAACCGAGTTCAAGGAATTCAGGAAATGGCTGCCGAAATTGCTGACCTGGTTCCTGGAGCCAAAGTGGGCGTGGGCCATGGTCAAATGTCGGAGACAGAGCTGGAGAAAACCATCCTGGACTTCCTGGATGGCGAATATGATGTGCTCGTAAGCACAAGCATCATTGAGACAGGGGTAGATATCCCGAATGTAAATACCCTGATTGTTCATGATGCAGACAAAATGGGCCTTTCCCAGCTGTACCAGCTGCGTGGGCGCGTTGGACGGTCCAATCGAATTGCCTATGCGTACTTTACGTACCAAAGGGATAAAGTGCTGACCGAGGTTGCAGAGAAACGTCTGCAGTCTATTAAGGAGTTTACCGAGCTGGGGTCGGGATTCAAAATTGCGATGCGAGATCTATCGATCCGCGGAGCAGGGAACCTGCTGGGAGCAGAGCAGCACGGCTTCATTGCCTCAGTCGGATTCGACTTGTATTCTCAGATGTTGGCCGAGGAAATTAACAAACGCAAAGTCACCATGCTCGGGGAAGAGCCGGTACCTTCCGATCAATGGAACACCACGCTCGATCTCAGCATCGATGCCTACTTGCCGGGTGATTATATCTATGACAGTATACAGAAGATTGAGATTTACAAAAAAGTGGCGGTTATTGCCTCTTTCGACGATGCCATGGAGCTGGAAGACGAATTGGTTGACCGATTCGGCGACCTTCCGGAAGCTGTCATTAATCTTATGGCTGTAGCCAGATTGAAAGTATACGGGAAAATGTACGGAATTGAGTCCATTACGCAGCGTGGTGACGACCTTACCGTGAAATTCTACGAAGGCCGTGAGCATGCGTTTGAGCTCTCGAAAATTGCGCACATTGGAAATCAGTTCGAAAGACGTGTACAATTTGAACAAGGACCCCATATGCTTATTCATGTCAAAGGCAAAGGGCTTGGGGACAAGCAACTGATGGAGCTGGTAGAGAAATTTCTGGAGTCCATGAAGAGTGCTTTTAAATCAAAGGGGGAACCAAAGGATGTTACCAAAGTATAAAAAAGTAGGGAAAGTACTCTCCGTGAGTATGGTTGCAGTACTGTCCTTATCACTGCTTGCTGCATGCGGCAAGAAGGATGAAGCAGCTGCACCAGAAACCAATGATACAAGCGCTGTTGTAGCGACCTATGATGGCGGTACAATTACAGCCAATGAATTCGATATGGAGCAGCGGGTCATGAAATTCCTCTATCCGGAATATGCACAAATGATGGAGATGGACGATTTCAAGGACTACCTGGTGCGCCAGGAAGTTGCTTATGAATATTTGAGTGGCAAAGCGAGTGAAGAAGCTAAAACAGCAGGTGCCAAAACAGCAACTGAACAATTCGACAAAATGAAAGCACAAGTTCAAGCGGATCAATGGACTGAAATGTTGAAAGCTCAGAACCTGACAGATCAGAACATCAAGGATTACATGACTCGCATCATGACCGTTATCAAGGATAAAGAGACTGGCGTTACGGAAGATGCAATCAAAAAAGAATTTGATACAAACAAGGATCAGTTCACAACCGCTTCGGTTCGTCACGTCCTGATTAACTTCACGGACCCAGATACGCAAAAAGAGCGTAAAAAAGAAGATGCCTTGAAAATTGCGAAAGAAGTTAAAACTAAACTGGATGCCGGTGAAGACTTTGCAAAAGTTGCAAAAGAATACTCCGAAGATCCAGGCTCTGCAGATAATGGCGGATTGTACGAAAATACCCCAGTATCCAACTGGGTAGAAGCGTTCAAAGAGGCTGCCAAAACATTGCCGATCAACAAAATCAGTGATCCGGTTGAGACGGAATACGGCTATCACGTGATGAAAGTGGAATCCCGTACGGAAGCAGACTACAGCAAATTGACAGATGAGCAAAAAGAAACACTCAAAAGCCAATTGGCAGCTGCAGAGATCGATACGTTCATGACAAATGAACTGGATAAGATCGTGAAGGAAGTAAACCTGCCGAAGACAGACAAGGCTGAAGAAGGTACTACGGAAGGTACTACGGAAGGTACTGAAGGCACAACGGGTACTGGAACTGGAACCGAAGGTGACAAATCCAAAACGGACGAGTCCACAGGTACTGACGCCAAGACAGATCAAGGTACTAAAACAGAGTCCGATGCAACAACAGGCGATAGCGCAGATACAAGCAGCAAGTAAGAAACGAGCTGCAGCAAACTTACTTTCTGGACAAGCTTAGAGAAGCAAGGGGAGGACTTATGGCCTGCCCCTTGCTTCTTTTTGTACAGACAGCAGCGTAATGGGTACATGGTCACCTTCTGCGAAGAGAACACAACTATATTCTTCAAAGTATGTATAAGGAAATGGGAACAGATGAATACTATGGTCAAGATATCACACTAAACGTTCTGGGACTTTCCTCTACCCATTAAGGAACAGTAGTTGAAAAATCTTCTCGAGAAAGTGGGGCAACATGTGAAATGAAAGCTACTGGTATTGTCCGCCGTATTGATGACCTCGGCCGTGTGGTCATTCCAAAAGAAATCCGTCGTACGTTACGAATTCGTGAAGGAGATCCGCTTGAGATTTTTGTGGATCGTGATGGAGAAGTCATTCTAAAAAAATATTCGCCGATCGGCGAACTGGGCGATTTCGCCAAAGAATATGCTGAATCCTTGTATGAGAGTACGGGTCATGTAACCATGATCTCTGACCGCGATACCATTATTACGGTAGCGGGTGGCTCCAAGAAGGAATATCTGGACAAGCAGGTAGGTCAGCTGGTAGAGAGCTGCATGGAAAATCGCAAGACCATCGTTGAGACAGGTAGTGGCTCCTATGAGATCAGCAAGGATCATGATGAAACATTATCCTCTTTCGTCATTGCACCCATCATTTCGGGTGGAGACCCTATTGGAACCGTCATTCTGTATAACAAGGATGAATCCGTGAAGATGTCCCAGATGGAAGTAAAAATGGCTGAGACAGCTGCTGGCTTCCTTGGCAAGCAGATGGAACAATAAACAGCAGATTAACTCCTGATGCCTATCCGGCAGACAGGAGTTTTTTGCATTTAAAAAGGCTGAATTAAGAGCGGATAGAGGGGACTTCAAAGGGAACTTCAACAGAAGGTTAGTCTGTGCGGCTTCAGGCAGGTATAATAGCAAAGTATGCTTACTGGATATAATCGCTTGGATAACTGTAGGAGGGACTTATGAAACAGCCGTCTACTACTGGCTCAAGATTGCTGCAGGGTGCATTTGTGCTTGGCCTTGCTGCCATTATTTCTAAAATCATCGGTGCTTTTCAAAAGATTCCGTTACAGAATCTAGGGGGCGACGGTGTTTTTGGCATTTATAACACGGTATATCCGTTCTATATGCTTATTATTACGATTGCTGCCGCCGGACTGCCTGTTGCCGTATCCAAATTTGTAGCCGAACAACATGCGCTGGGGAGGCCGGAGGAGGGTAAACGGATTATCCGTCTGTCTTCCATGCTTCTTGGAGGCATCGGATTAATCCTGGCCATACTGATGTACATTGGTGCACCACTTATAGGTCATCTGATTGGTAATGGACATGTCATTCCTTCGATTCGGGCTGCAGCGCTTGCACTGCTATTTGTCCCGCTAATGACTGGACTTCGTGGATATTTTCAGGGTTTACAGCAGATGGTGCCGACCGCTGTGTCACAGGTCGTAGAGCAGACGATTCGTGTGACGGTAATGATTGTGCTGCTGCTATGGCTGATGAAGCAGGATGCATCGCTGGAGACCATTGCTGCCGGAGCCATGTTGGGTTCTGTTGCCGGTGGAATCGCGGGATTACTCACCATGCTCGCCTATATGTACGGTAGGCGGCGAAAGAGCAGGAAAACGGGTCTATCCCAAGAAGTGATGGAAGGCTTGCAGAGATCGGAAGCCAGGGAGGGACAACTACAGCAATGGACAAAAAACGGGACTCGACCGGAGAAGCTCCCCACCAATGGTCAATGGATTCGAACCTTGCTGGTATATGCCATTCCCGTCTGTCTGGGTTCGCTCGCTGTACCTCTGATGAACCTGGTGGATACCTTCACGGTGCCCCGGCTTCTAAGAAGTGAAGGGTTGGATGAGGTCGAATCCATGGTGTCGTTCGGAATTTACAATCGGGGGTTGCCGCTTGTACAGCTCGTGACGATGCTTGCTACGTCGCTATCCGTGCTGTTCATTCCGGCGATGGCCGAAGCTCGCCTGAAGGGCGGGCCGGAAGCCGTCAGGCAGCAGGCAAGCATCGCGCTGCGCTGGTTCTGGTTAATCGGTCTGGCTGCATCCGCTGGTCTGGCGGTGCTGGCAGAACCGATCAACCGCATGCTGTACGGTGATGCCGCAGGCACCGAAGCTCTGCGGTATATGGCGCTGACGGCGGCGGGCAGCACCGTCAGCATCATTGCGGCGGCGCTGCTGCAGGGCCTCGGCGCCGTGCGCGCACCCGCGTTCAGCATGCTGGCCGCCGCAGGCGTCAAGGCGCTGCTGAACGTCATGCTTGTGCCCGCGCTGGGCATCAGCGGCGCGGCCCTGGCAGGCGCAGTCGCCTATATGCTGGCGGCTGGCCTGAATGTGGCCCTGCTGGCGCGGCGTACCGCGATGCGCCCTGCCCCTGGCGCCGTCCTGCTGAAGCCGGCGCTGGTGATCGCCGCCATGAGCCTGGCGGCGGCAGGCATGGCCTGGGCTGCCGGAGCGGTGCTCGGCGGCATGGGCATCGCGGCCGATCGCAGGCTGGCCGCGGTAGGCATAAGCCTGCTTGGCATAGCGGCAGGCGCAGCCGTGTTCTTGCTGGCGTCAGCGCGTACCGGGCTGCTGACCGCCACAGATCTGGCCGCGATCCCGAAGCTTGGACCGCGCCTGGCCAAATGGCTTCGCAGGCTGCATGTCCTGCGGTAGCCCTGTCTCACCCTTTTACGTGTGAAATTATTGGATATCCACGGATTCTGTTATAATACGTGTAATTATAGAGCGCTGTTCTGCGTATGTTCCTCATGTCGATGTAACAATGGGAGGCATTCTGCAGAATGGTTCGGATGGAGGCTTGAAAATGAGCGCAGCAGCTTTGACCGTCGTTGGTCTCGGATCAGGAGATGCAGATCAGCTGACAGTAGGTATTATCAAGAAAATGAAACAAGCGGCTACGCTGTATGTCCGCACATTGGATCATCCTGTGCTGAATGATCTGAAGCAGGAAGGGCTAGAGATGACATCATTTGATGCAATCTACGAGGCGAAAGCATCGTTCCCGGAGGTCTATGACGAGATTGCGAGTCGCCTCATTGAGGCTGCCCGTCAGGGAGAGCCGGGAACTGAGATTGTCTACGCTGTGCCAGGCCATCCGATGGTGGCAGAGGCGAGTGTACGGCTGCTTAAGGAACGCTGTCCGCAAATGGGCATCTCACTTCGTGTCATGGGGGGAGAGAGTTTTCTGGATGAAGCCTTTATCCGTCTCGGATTTGATCCCATTGAAGGCTTCCAACTTCTTGATGCAAGCAGCCTGAGCACGGAACTAGTGCAGCCTCAGCTGCATACCTTGATCGGGCAGGTTTATGATGTGTTTACTGCGTCTGATGTGAAGCTATGCCTGATGGATGTATATCCAGATGACTATCCGGTATTTGTTGGACACGCCCTCGGTGTACAGGATCAGGAGATCATCCACAAGGTACCGCTTCATGAGCTGGACCGGATTGAAGGTTACGGAAACCTCTCCCTCATTTACGTGCCGAAAAACACGGATGATGCCCTGCGACGCCGCTCTTTTGCAAGGTTGCATGAAATTGTTAATATTCTTCGCAGCCCGGGCGGATGCCCGTGGGATCAGGAGCAAACCCATCAGTCGATTCGCAAGAACCTGATTGAAGAGACGTATGAGGTCATTGAAACGATCGATGAAGATGACCCTGATCACATGAAAGAGGAGCTTGGGGACTTGTTGCTGCAGATTCTGCTGCATTCCCAGATGGAAGAGGAAGTGGGCACCTTCAATGTGTATGATGTCATTGAAGGGCTTAACGACAAGCTCATTTTCCGTCATCCTCATGTATTTGGCGAGCATCAGGCCGAGAATGCGAATGAAGCACTGCAGAACTGGGAACAGATGAAGGCAGAGGAGAAGAAGCGTAAAGGGACCGATCAAAAGACCGTTTCGGTGCTGGATGGTATTCCCCGCGATTTGCCTGCCTTGATGAAAGGGTACAAGCTCCAGAAGAAAGCAGCCAAGGTTGGTTTTGACTGGGATGATGTGAATGGCGTATTTGCCAAGATTGAAGAAGAACTGGCAGAACTGAAAGAAGCAGTGCGTAGCAATCAATCGGCCGAAGAGCGGAAGCTGGAACTGGGCGATTTGCTGTTTGCTACGGCGAATGTGGCTCGTTTCATTGATACGGACCCGGAGGAAGCTCTTGCCGCTACCAACCGCAAGTTCACTCAGCGCTTCCAATATATCGAGGAGCGGCTTCGTGAACTTGGACGGACACCTGCAGATAGCAACGTCGAAGAAATGGAGCAGTTCTGGCAAGCGGCGAAGAAGGCTGGACTGTAACAGGGTAGACCAAGTAAACTGTTCAAATATCCTTGTTCCATGTTTTTCAATGGTATGATATGCTTATACGAACATGTGTTCATGTTTGGATTAGAGTTAATCCTGATTGATCGGACAACATTCCGGGTATTGGACTTAGACTTTCCATAGGCACAGGTTCATCATCAGCCAAAAAAAGTCGCTGGCCGAGGCAGGAATTCAGAATCCAAGCCAGAATACATGTGTAGTAACCTTGCGCGAAAGCCGCGGCAATCAGGCGGATTGCCAGGATTCGCAGATACTTTCTTTTTAATTTGGGAGGCTTTTAAAAATGAACAAAACAGATCTGATTAACAACATTTCCACCAAAAGCGGTTTGACTAAAAAAGACGTTGAGTCCGTATTGAACGGCTTCTTGGGAGAAATTACAGATGCACTCGCAAGCGGAGACAAAGTACAACTGATCGGCTTTGGCACTTTTGAAACCCGCAAACGCTCCGGTCGTACCGGACGTAACCCACAAACAGGGAATGAAATCGTTATTCCTGAGTCCACTGTTCCTGCATTCAAAGCAGGCAACAAACTTAAAGAAGCCGTAAAATAATGCGTCTTGATAAATTCCTGAAGGTCTCCCGGCTGATTAAACGCCGCACTGTGGCCAAGGACGTCTCCGAACAGGGACGTGTTCTGATTAACGGACGTGAAGCGAAGCCAAGCGCTGCTGTTAAAGTGGGCGATGAGCTGACGGTTCAGTTCGGTCAGAAGCTGGTCACCGTGAAGGTGGAACGTCTTGCTGAGAGCACTAAGAAGGACGAGGCGAGCAGCCTCTATACCTTGGTTAAGGAAGAGCCGATCGCCAAGGATAACGGGCTGAACTGGTAATCATCGGCCCGATATGCTCTTTTATGAATGAAAGTAAGTGAGATAGAAGCACCTTTCCTATATAGGAAGGGTGCTTTTGTGTTTGCATAGGCAGAAGCATTTCCTTCATGATCCCTGGTTCTATTCCCGCCTTCGCCTCCATAAGCTAGGTGTAAGAAGGAGGGGTACATGCCATGGTTGAGCACGGTAAACCGAAACAGCATCATTTGAGCATGCAAAATCGCAAACTGCTGGATCTGACAGGTGTCTCCAATGTAGAGAGCTTCGACAGTGAGGAATTTTTGCTGCAGACTGAACTTGGGCATCTGACCATCCGGGGGCACAATTTACATATCAAAAACTTGAGCCTGGAGGAAGGTTTGCTATCCATTGAAGGTACAGTCAGTTCTTTGCAATATCTGGACCCCGGTTCCCAGAACAAGAATAGTAAAGGCCTGTTCGGCAAGATGTTCCGATGAGTCTGGACACGCAGTGGATCACATTAACATGGATGCTGTTGTCGGGAATCGTAATGGGTATGGCCTACGACAGTTACCGGGTACTGTCCGGTCAGCTGCGCTTCCCGAGATGGAGCATGCACACGCTTGACCTGTTGTACTGGGTTGCTTCCGCGCTGTTCGTTTTCCGGATGCTGTATGCCGGAAACCACGGACAGCTGCGGTTTTATGTCTTTTTGGGGCTAATTATAGGGGTTTGCTTCTATTTTTGGCTTTTAAGTGTTACAACCCAGCGTTTTGTGGTAATGTTAATTAAACTCGCAAGAACACTTATTCATTGGTGTGGACATATCCTTAACATCCTGTTCGTTATGCCAGCGAAGGGACTATACAAGCTAGTTCGCGTGATATTGGGTTTTGTGATCGCGATACTGATATTCCTGGGCAAGCTGGTATTGCAATGTTTGGTACCTTTCGGCAAGTTGTTCCGCTGGATGTTTAGGCCGCTCCTGAAGCATTGGGTAACGCCCCGTTGGATGATCCGTGCGGGTTCAAGTATTGCAACGATATGGAAACGCTGGTTTTAAGGAGGTCCAAAAATGGGTAAAACACCTGTGGGGAGATCTGCAGCCCCAACAGGCCAAGGGAAATCTGCCGGCGCAAGAAGACGCCTCATGCTCTGGATGACATTCGTCGTTGTATTTGTCATTTGGGCAGGATATACGTTCCTTGTACAGAATGCACAGATTTCGGACAAGAGTTCGCAATTGGCCGCACAGCAGGCTTCGAAGGAAGAGACGCAGAAGAAGCTGGATCAGTTGAAGTATGAAGTCAGTCGGTTGAAGGACCCTGAATACATAGGACAGCTGGCGCGGAAAAAAGGCTATTACTTGCCTGAAGAGACGCCAATCCAGGTTGAAGAGTCAGGGAACTGATGGAATTACGCTCATGACTGAGCAAGAATTATTATCCATATATCTGAAGCCGGTATATTGTAAAAAATAGGCTCCCCTGCGGGGTAGAGCTCTGTTGACCTTGGTTTGCGGCATAAGGTATAATTACATTTAGCACAGCATTGATTTTGGCATCTAAAAAATCGGGTTGTATATTTTTAAGGGAGGATCATTTTATTCTATGGCAATTGAAGTGGGCACCAAGTTAGAGGGCAAGGTGACAGGCATCACGCATTTTGGAGCATTTGTGGATCTGTCAGGAGGTGTCACGGGTCTCGTTCACATCTCGGAAATCGCCGACAATTATGTCAAAGATGTCAACGACCACCTGAAACTTAATGACGTCGTTACAGTGAAGGTCATCAACGTTGACAAGGATGGCAAAATCGGACTTTCCATTAAGCAAGCTGTTGACAAACCGGTTGAGCAACAAACACAATCCAGACCCCCAAGAGCTCCAAGACCGGAACGCAGTGGAGGAGATCGCGAACGATTCAGCGGTGGAGGCCCAAGTGGCGGCCAAGGCCGTGGCGGCGGCGGTGGATTTAACCGCGACCGTGGAGGCCGTTCTTTCAAGCCCGCAGCAGGCAAACCTTCATTTGAGGATAAAATGTCACGCTTCCTGAAAGATAGTGAAGAGCGGATCTCTTCGCTCAAGAAGAACACAGAGGGCAAACGCGGAGGCCGTGGAGCCAAGCGTGTGTAATCTGTATCAACCTGATTTAAAATATAAGAAAAGCCGTTAACCCGTAAGGGTCGACGGCTTTTTTGCGTTTTATCCTTTTTTTCTTTTAGTCTGTTGGTTGCGCATATTTTTTGGGTTTTACCGTCGCCTATGCGCGTTCCACTGGATTCCTGGCTTTTCTTGTAAAGTAGTGCTCCACAGATGCACTTTTTTCGCACAAGGACCATAGGAAATAAGAACATTTGTCGTCTACCATTTTTTACCGACATGTTTCCATGCCATTCCGCAGGTATCCCGTTCAATTCAAGTTAAAGGCAGAACAAATGCCATTCAAAATAAGACAACCCCGTCCTCGGTGAATCAGGTTGTAAAGGATGGAATGACAATAAGGCCGGGGGTTTCGCTCCTCCGCGCCAGGCTTGTTTCTTTTGTCGTAAACTTTTTGAACCCTGTCCACCTATTGTGACAAACTACGTCTTCTAATCTATCTATAATCAGAACCATCGAGAATGAAACACGAAAACAAATAATCGAATGGGGTGCCTTGGGATGATGGAAAAGTGGAATGTCATTCAATTTCCGGGAATGAAAGCTGGTAAAGGGAGTACAGAAGCTCGGGAGGAGCTGTCCGTACGTCTCAAACAGTGGATTACCTCCCGCAAGGCTGTCCAGTTCGTTGCTGCACGCAAATGGGTGCTGCTCCTTACATTTATGGGATTTTTATTAGGGAAGGCCATGATCCTGAATGAACTATCGCCCTTTGCAATTGCCTACTTCGCGGTGATTGCCTTCATGCGAAGGGATTACATTATTCCCGTTGGGGCCGCTTTGCTGGCGGGGAGTCTGTTTGCTCCGTTTCCGGTTCCACTTATCGTTGCGTCTGAGATGGCGATCTTCTATCTCTTGTTCAGAGGGCTGGAGTCTTATGACCGTGCTGAATTATCTTATGCACCAACAATGGTGTTTACGACTACTTTTATGGTCAAGTTATTCGCAGTCGTCATTGGGCCGTCTTTCAGCTGGTACGCCATGTTAATGCTCACGATGGACTCCGTACTCAGCTTCGTGCTTACCCTGGTTTTTATACAAGCCATACCGATTTTTACGTACCGCAAAAAGAAATTCAACCTAAAGAGCGAGGAGATCCTCTGCCTGATCATATTGCTGGCCTCCGTTATGACAGGCGCGGTGGGTTGGACCATTCAGTCCCTTTCCGTAGAGCATATGCTCTCTCGTTATTTAATTCTGATCTTCGCGCTGGTGGGCGGAGCCCCCCTTGGGGCATCCGTCGGGGTCATTACGGGGCTGATTTTGAGTCTCGCTGACATGTCCGCCGTATACCAAATGAGTTTGCTCGCTTTTGCCGGGATGCTGGCGGGTATGCTTAGAGAGGGCAAACGTGCAGGCGTTGCACTGGGGATGCTGCTCGGCTCATCCATTCTATCCATTTATCTGGGCGGCCCAGGTGACGTGATGAACTCCTTATGGGAGACGTGCGCAGCTATTGTTCTTTTCATGCTTACACCTAAAAGCATGATGGCGGCCATATCCAAATATGTGCCAGGTACACAGGATCATACCAAATCGCAGCATGAATATGCGAAGCGAATTCGGGATATCACGGCAGAACGGGTGACCCGCTTCTCGCAGGTATTCC
The DNA here is from genome assembly GCF_058789975.1 of Paenibacillus sp. FW104-T2. Classification (NCBI taxonomy): domain Bacteria; kingdom Bacillati; phylum Bacillota; class Bacilli; order Caryophanales; family Paenibacillaceae; genus Paenibacillus; species Paenibacillus sp. FW104-T2. The sequence continues at coordinate 40,877 of NZ_JBYTCE010000027.1, forward strand.
GCCAGCTTTCCCGCAGCTTCGATCAGATGTCCGGTACGGGGGAACCGGTACAGAACGAAGGCGGCATGGAGCATTTCATGAATGCGGTAGCAGAGGGAACGTGTGCAGGGTGCTTCAAACGTGCACAGTGCTGGGATGCAAAGTTTATTCAAACCTATAAATACATGACGGATGTGATGAGTTCCATTGAGGCCAATCCGGAGATGTCGGGCAAACAAATTCCTGTGGAGTGGAACAGGGTATGTGCCAAACCGGAGGAGGTGCTTGAGGTTATGCGTGCCCAGTATGGGCTCTACCAGCATAATATGCAGTGGAAGCGTCAGATTGTGGACAGCCGACAGCTGGTTGCCGAGCAATTATCCGGAGTATCCCAGGTGATGGAGGACCTGGCCAGAGAAATCCAACGGGAAAGTGAGGAGATGGTACAGCAGGAGGAACAGATTCGGGATGCGCTGGAGTCGCTGGGCCTGTCCATTCATTCGATTGAGATTATCAATCTGGAAGCAGGCAATGTGGAAATCGAGATTGTTCATGCCTACACGAGGGGATTTGATGAATGCCGGAAGATGATCGCACCGCTGATTTCGGATGTTCTGGACGAGCATATTGCTGTTCTTCATGAGACGATGACGGATCCGCGTCAGGGTCTGGCAACCGTTACCTTTGGATCAGCCAAAACCTATGAGGTGACTACAGGGGTAGCTGCGGCTGCCAAAGGGGGAGATTTGTTATCCGGGGACAGCTTCAGCACGGTTGAACTGGGGAATGGTACCTTTGCGGTGGCACTTAGTGATGGTATGGGCAACGGGGAACGTGCGCGCATGGAGAGCAGTGCCGCGTTAAATATTTTGGAACAGCTGCTTCAATCGGGCATGGATGAGAAGCTGGCGATCAAGTCCGTGAACTCTGTGCTGATGCTGCGCTCACCTGAAGAGATGTATGCCACGGTGGACATGGCTCTAATCGATGAATATACGGCAGAGACCACATTTATGAAAATCGGCTCAACTCCGAGCTTTATTAAACGCGGACAGGAGGTTATTCAGGTATCGGCCAGCAACCTGCCCATTGGCATTATTAAAGATATCGAAGTGGATCTGGTCACTGTACAGCTTCAACCGGGCGATATATTGATTATGATGACGGATGGGATTTATGATGCCCCAGGGTATGCCGTCAACAAGGAGCTATGGATGAAACGTCTCATTCAGGAGATTGATAGTGACGATCCGCAGGAGGTAGCGGACTGCCTGCTTGAGAGCGTGATTCGATATCAGCAGCATGAGATTTTGGATGATATGACTGTCGTTGTAGGCAAAGTAGAGCACTACCGTCCGGAATGGGCCACATTGCGAGTACCGGGCATTAACCGGATGGAGCGTCCCCGTACAGTAAGTTAATTGCATCGTTCTCTGTTTGAAGTCTCTTCATTCTGGCAATGCTAGTCATAGAATTGGAGAGTAACGAAAAACGGAGGGATTTCGGATGAAGCAGATCTTGTTGATCACCGACGGTTGTTCTAATGTAGGTACAAGTCCGGTACTGGCAGCAGCGGAAGCCCGTGAAGAGGGAATCACGGTCAATGTGGTTGGTGTGATCGATTATGGAACCATTGGTGAACTGGGTAGCCGGGAGATTGAGGATATTGCGAAAGCTGGAGGTGGGATCAGCCAGATTGTCGGCACAAGGCAGCTTGCCCATACGATGCAGATGATGACAAGGAAAACGGTGGTTCAGACCATTCAGCAGGCGGTTAATAGAGAGTTAACACAAATTTTGGGAGAGAAGGTGTCCAAAACCGTAACAGACCTTGAACCTGCACAGCGTGCTCAGGTGGTAGAAGTAATAGATAATCTGGCTGAAACAGCCCCTCTTCAGGTAATCCTGTTGATCGATGTAAGTGCAAGCATGAAGCCGAAGCTCGCTGCGGTTGAAGAAGGAATCCGGGATTTGATGTTGAGCTTGCAGTCGCGTGTAGGGCAGAGCAAGCTCTCGGTATTTCATTTCCCGGGTCGCCATAGTGGAGAAGAGGCTGTGATGGATATCAACTGGACATCGGATCTGGGCAGTGTCCGTTCGCTGTTTGGACGTCTGCAGATGAAAGGTGCGACCCCGACAGGTCCTGCGATTCAGAAGGTGATTGATTTTTACCGTTATGGTACACTGGAGGGACAGCAGGAAATAGAAGGGAACTATCGCATTGAAAGAGAAGGGATGCTCGGTGACAACGTTGTCTGATGCCTCTTTCCCGCCAGGAACAGTAATTACGGGAAAATGGAATCGCAGCCGTTATACGATTCGCAAGCTGCTGGGCAAAGGCGCCAACGGCATCGTTTTTCTTGTCCAGCGGGGTGAGAATGGCAAGCACTATGCACTTAAGATGGGATTTGATCCGTTCGATCTGCAATCAGAGATCAATGTGCTCAAATCGTTTCAGCTACAGCGTAATCATGAGGCTCTGAAGCAGAGTGGTATTCCTTCCTATCTCAAGGATGTGGACGATTATGCCATTCAGGGGCGGGACATTCCCTTTTATGTGATGCGTTATGTTCGGGGTGAAGCTCTTCACCACTTCATCAGGCGTCAAGGGACGGACTGGACACTGCTGGTTGGGCTTAGACTCTTGCAGAAGCTGGCACAATTACATCAGGCGGGATGGGTGTTTGGTGATCTTAAGCCTCAGAACGTACTGGTATCCGATTTTGGTCAAGTGGAGCTCATTGATTATGGTGGAGTAACGTCGATTGGACGAAGTGTGAAACAGTTTACCGAATGGTATGACAGGGGCTTCTGGAATGGCGGAAGCCGAACAGCAGATGGCACCTACGATGTTTTTGCTTTTGCCCTGTTACTGATTCATGTATTGGAGGGGGAAGCACTCAAGGCGCTGGCTGCCGAAGGATTGCCACAACTGCGGAGTGTCAATCAGCTCACGGCCCTGGTGGAGCGGAGCGAAAGGCTCCGACCTTTTCGTAACTGGACGATTCAGGCCCTTCGGGGACAGTTCCGGGATGCCGGACATGCAGCCAAGGCCTGGAAAGACATGATGGCCCGGCCTACACCTCTTCGCCGGCGTTCATCAAGCTCTACACCACGCTGGCTTAAAAATGCATTCGCTGTATCCGTTATATTACTTATTGGGGTACTCATCTATGCACTGCGTTTTTAATTTTTACAGGTGCATATACATAACGCAAGGAATGAGGAACAGGTATGGAGGCTTTACGCTGGAACGAGCTGGTGAATCATGTGCTGGAGGCAGCGGAAGAGCATCAGTTATGGGTTCCCGGGGATCGGATCATTGTCGCAGTATCGGGCGGACCGGACTCGGTGGCTTTTTTGCATATTATGCATGAGATCAGTACGAGACATGTCCCGCTGGAACTGGTCTGTGCTCATGTACATCACGGATTCCGCGCAGAATCCGATGAAGAAGCCGAAATGGTCGGGAAAATGGCAGCACAGCTGAATATTCCTTTTGAATGGGTGAAGGCCGATATTCCTTCCTATATGAAGCTTACAGGGAAGGGATCACAGGAAGCAGCACGCGATAGGCGGTATGCATTTCTGCATGAGGTAGCTGATAAATATGGTGCAGCAAGCATTGCTCTGGCACATCATGCGGATGATCAGGCAGAGACCGTTATGCTTCATTTATTACGTGGCAGCGGGTTAACCGGACTGTCCGGAATGAAGTTTAAACGCCGTGAAAAAAATGTGGAACTTATTCGTCCATGTCTTCGTATAAACAAGACAGACCTTGTAGAAGCTTGTAATACTCAGGGATTTCTGTACTTTAATGATGCAAGCAATTCCCAGCGTAAATATCGGCGCAATGCCATTCGCTTGGATGTGCTTCCTTATTTGGGGCAATATAATGGACAGCTCACGCCGTCTTTGAATCGGCTTGCCGAAATTGTGGGCGATGAAGACGATTTCATGGAGCAAGGTGCATATGACGCATACAGGTGTCTAGTGCAGGTGATCGGCGGAAGGCAAACCTTTGAGGTGCCTTCCTTTTTGAAGTTACATGTCGCTTTACAACGAAGGTTGATTAAACTAATATTGAATTATCTGCCTTTGGACAGTGATTTTGTCGACTTTACCCGTATCGAAACCATTCGCCGCAAGGTGATAGAGCCTTATGCGAAGACCTGGAGCCTAGATTTAGGACAGACACTCGCTTGTACCCGGGAGTATGATCTGGTTTCCTTTGGCTTACGGACAGACGTACAGGATCAATCTTTCGAGTATCGTCTCGTGCAATGGAACGGAACTTATGAGCTTTCACTCAGGGAGATTGACCGATATCTTCGGATCGTTCCTATGAGTCCCGAGGACTATCTTGTACCGGAAACGGCAGATCAGGCCGCATTTGATGCGGATCAACTGCTCATGCCGCTGGTTGTGCGTTCACGGTTACCTGGAGATACCATGAAAGTCATGGGATTAAACGGAAGCAAAAAGGTGAAAAATATTTTCATCGATGAAAAAATCCCCCCCTCTGTCCGTCCGCGTATTCCCGTGGTTTGTGACGGAGCAGGCAACATTGTCTGGTTGCCGGGTGTTCGCCGGTCGAGTATTGCACCGGTGAAGGAGGATACTTCCGCCATCCTGTACATGACTGTAGGCAATTCAGCGATTCAGGGGTAGTGGTTATGGTTCAGGTAAGGCTTTCATAGTATAACTTAGGAGGTTCGCACAGTTGCAGAACGACATTCAGGAAATATTGATCAGTGAAGAAGAAATTCAAAGTAAAGTCAAGGAATTAGGCGCAACACTAAGTGCCGAATATGCAGGTCGCAATCCTTTGGTCATTTGTGTGCTCAAGGGTGCGTTTATATTTATGGCTGATTTGGTTAAAAACATAACGGTACCTGTTGAAATGGATTTCATGGCAGTATCCAGTTATGGAGCATCCACCAAATCGTCAGGCGTTGTTAAGATCATCAAGGATCTCGACGTCTCGGTTGAAGGCCGTGAGGTTCTCATTGTCGAAGATATTATCGATAGTGGACTTACGCTCAGTTACTTAATTGAACTGCTTCAAAATCGCGGTGCCGAAACGGTGCGCGTGGTTACGCTTTTTGACAAACCTTCAGGCCGTAAGGTGGAGCTTGAAGCTCATTACACCGGCTTTGACATTCCAGACGCTTTCATCGTCGGATATGGTTTGGATTATGCCGAGAAGTACCGAAATCTCCCTTACATCGGGATTTTGAAACCGGAAGTATACAGCAGTTAATAAGCATGCTAGTTCCAAGCCCAGTTCTGCTCGTGCCTTCTGTTGAGAAGCCATGTCGGGCTATGTTAAAATAATTAAAGTGTCTCGAGAGGAGGTAGGGGATGAATCGGTTCATCCGGAATTCTGGTTTTTATTTGATTCTTTTTTTAGTCGTGGTGGGCATAGTGCAGTTCGTCAGCAATGGCGGCGAAGCCACAGATAATCCTAGATATGATCAGTTGCGCACGGCGGTTAAGGCGAACAACATCTCGGAATTGACGGTTCAATTCGACGGTCAGTCTTTTCTTGTGACCGGTCAATATAGAGAGAAGCCTAGCGAAGCCAAATCAGAAAATTTCTCAACGTACATTCCTCCTACGGATGAAGCGATTAGTGAGCTTGTAGCGGCAAGTGAAGCTAATAATTTCAAGTTAAATCAGGAGCCAATGAGAGGTGACAGCATCTGGCTGACACTTCTGACATCCTTTATTCCTTTGATCATTATGTTCCTGCTGTTCTTCTTCCTGTTTAATCAGGCACAAGGCGGCGGCGGTAAAGTAATGAACTTTGGTAAAAGCCGTGCCCGTCTCTATAACGAAGAGAAGAAGCGGGTTACATTTGAAGACGTCGCAGGTGCGGATGAAGAGAAGCAGGAGCTTGTTGAGGTCGTTGACTTCCTCAAAGATCCTCGCAAATTCGCAGCTGTAGGTGCACGGATTCCTAAGGGCGTATTGCTCGTGGGGCCTCCGGGTACTGGTAAAACGTTGCTTGCTCGTGCCGTTGCAGGTGAAGCGGGTGTGCCGTTCTTCAGTATCTCGGGTTCTGACTTCGTCGAAATGTTTGTCGGTGTCGGTGCATCCCGTGTACGTGACTTGTTCGAAAATGCAAAGAAAAACGCCCCATGTATCATCTTTATTGACGAGATTGATGCTGTAGGTCGTCAGCGTGGAGCTGGCCTTGGCGGTGGTCACGATGAACGTGAACAAACGCTCAACCAGTTACTCGTTGAAATGGACGGATTCGGAGCCAACGAGGGTATTATCATCGTGGCTGCAACGAACCGTGCAGATATTCTGGACCCTGCCTTGCTGCGTCCGGGACGTTTTGACCGTCAAATTACGGTTGACCGCCCTGATGTAAAAGGTCGTGAAGCGGTACTGAAAGTACACTCCCGTAACAAACCACTCACAAAAGATGTGAAACTGGATATTATTGCGAAGCGTACAACAGGCTTCTCTGGTGCGGATCTCGAGAATCTCCTGAATGAAGCGGCATTGCTTGCGGCACGCCGTAACAGAAGAGATATTTCCATGCGTGAGGTAGACGAGGCGATCGACCGTGTCATCGTAGGTACGGAGAAGAAAAGCCGTGTCATCAGTGATCGCGAGAAACGAATTGTTGCTTATCACGAAGCAGGCCATACCATTGTAGGATACTTCCTGGAACATGCCGATATGGTACATAAAGTGACCATCATTCCGCGCGGACGTGCGGGTGGATATGTAATCATGTTGCCAAAAGAAGACCGTATGCTGGTTACCAAGCAAGAGCTCTTGGACAAAGTTACAGGGCTCCTCGGGGGCCGTGTGGCAGAAGAATTGTTCATTGGTGAAATTGGTACTGGTGCATACAGTGACTTCCAGCAAGCGACAGGTATTGTTCGCAGCATGGTTATGGAGTACGGTATGAGTGAGAAATTGGGACCTATGCAATTCGGAAGTTCACAAGGACAGGTATTCCTTGGACGGGATATTGGCCATGAACAGAATTACTCGGATTCCATCGCTTATGAGATCGATCAGGAAATGCAGCGCTTTATCAATGAATGTTACGAGAAATGTAAGGACTTGCTCGTAAAGCATTCCAAAGAAATGCATTTGATCGCTCAAACGTTGCTTGAAGTGGAGACACTGGAAATGGATCAGATCAAACAATTGATCGAGACCGGTTCCTTGACTCCAAAACCGGAGAGCGATAATGATAACGAAGGTACGCCAAGTGAAGGCGGAGAACCAATCGTCGATAACATCGGTGATGTGCGTGTTCGCATTCAAGGCAAAGACGAAACACCTGAACCACCTGCCGGAGATATCCCTAACGATGCTCCGAATCTGGATAAAGGCAACAGTAATGATCCAGATGATGGTGGTACGAAGCCAACGTCTTAATGTCTAACAGAACCTGTTCTGAGAACAGATCAAAGAGAGCCGAGAGGCTCTCTTTTTTGTGCGTTTTGTTCAAATTGCAGAGATAATGATAACTGCGAGCTAGAGCGCGAACTACGCAGGAAACGGTTGATTAGGGTGTTGTTCTGTGCCCTTTTCATTTATTGACAGAGTCGTGAACGTTGTGTACATTAGGTGTTAAACCGCTTGTGATTCGTTTCTCAAGCGAAAATATCGACGCAGATAGTCACAGGAAACGGCGCATGGCGCTGTCCGTCAAAGGAGAGGATCACAGGTGGAAGCTCTGGCTTTAGAGCGCAAGGCTGAGATGAACCGGGAGCTGCGAGCGCGGCTGATGGAGTTGAAGAAGGAACGTAATGCTATTATTCTTGCTCATTATTACCAACGTGACGAAGTACAGGAAGTAGCCGATTTTCGTGGGGATTCATTTCTATTGGCACAGAAAGCCGCACAAACGGATGCGGATGTCATTGTATTCTGCGGGGTTCATTTTATGGGTGAAAGCGCTAAGATTTTGGCCCCAAACAAGACGGTTATTATTCCGGATGAACGTGCTGGATGCCCCATGGCAGACATGGTCAATGTTGAGGGCCTGCGTAAACTGAAAGCGCAGCATCCCAATGCAAAAGTAGTGACGTATATCAATTCCTCGGCTGAGATTAAGGCGGAGACCAACATCTGTTGTACATCGGCCAATGCAGTCAGGGTTATTCAATCTGTTGATTCTGATGAGATTATCTGGGTGCCGGATAAAAACCTCGGACATTATGTTCAGCAGCACACAGACAAAAAAATGATTATCTGGGAAGGGTATTGCAACACTCACGATATGCTGACTGTAAAAGATGTCGTTGAGATGAGAGCTAAATATCCAAATGCCGAGTTTGTCGTACACCCGGAATGTCGTCCAGAAGTCGTGGAGATGGGAGACTTTGTAGGCAGCACGACAGCCATTCTTGAATATTGTAAAAATTCTTCTGCCAAGGAATTTATCGTGGGGACGGAAGATGGTACAGGATACCAGCTGCGACTGGATAGCCCGGATAAACAGTTTCATTTTGCCACCAAGTTCCTGGTGTGTCCAAACATGAAGGTCAACAACCTGAAGAAACTGGTTAAGTGCCTGGAAACGATGAAGCCGGAAATTTACGTACCACCGGCCGTTGCCGACAAAGCCAGAGAATCGCTAGAGCGCATGTTACTGGTGAAGTAGCATGCGCTACTCTTGCTCCGAGACAGGTGAATAGGATGATACCGCAATATATAGTGGATTTTGATCTGTCCCAGCTGCCCATTGTGGAGACGGACGTACTAGTTATTGGTTCTGGCATTGCCGGATTATATACAGCCATCAGGGCAAGCAAACATAATCAGGTATTGATGATTACAAAGAAGTCGTTACTGGAGAGCAATACCCGCTATGCACAAGGTGGCATCGCTGCGGTAATCGCTGAAGATGATTCCCCTGCGTACCATCTACAGGATACACTTGTGGCTGGAGCGGGCCTGTGTCGCCGCGAGGCAGTGGAAGCATTGGTAAACGAAGGCCCGGATGGAGTACAGGAACTAATCCGTCTGGGTACATTGTTTGATGTGGAGAACGGCGAGCTGGCGTTGACGCAGGAGGGTGCGCACAGTCACCGCCGTATTTTGCATGCAAATGGTGATGCGACTGGATACGAGATCGTGAGGGCTCTCGCAGCTCAGGCAAGTGCACATTCAGGTATTGAAGTCTGGGATGAGCATTTTGTCATTGACTTGATCACGGATCACGGAGAATGTGTAGGGGCATTGGTTCAGAAGTCTGACGGTACAAAGGTGTTTGTAAAAGCGCGTGCTACGGTGCTCTGCTCCGGTGGGGCGGGGCAATTGTACCGCTATACAACCAACCCGGAGGTTGCCACAGCTGACGGTGTTGCCATGGCATATCGTGCAGGTGCAGTCATTCGCGATATGGAGTTCATTCAATTCCATCCGACATCCCTATGTTATCCGGGTGCTCCGCGCTTCTTGGTTTCTGAAGCGGTACGGGGCGAAGGAGCGTTTCTGCGAAATATCAAAGGTGAGCGTTTTATGGAACGTTATCATCCACAGCTTGAACTCGCTCCGCGCGATATTGTTGCACGAGCGATTGTTAGTGAGATGGAGATGACAAACAGTACATTCGTGTATCTGGATATTACTCATGAATCGGCTGAGTTAATCAAGCACCGATTCCCTACCATATATGAGACATGTATGCGGTACGGACTGGATATGACCACAGACTGGATTCCGGTTGCTCCTGCAGCACACTATATGATGGGCGGCGTCAAAACGGACCTGAACGGGGAGAGCAGCATTGGAAGGTTGTTTGCTTGTGGTGAAGTTTCCTCAACGGGAGTCCACGGAGCCAATCGTCTGGCGAGTAACTCATTGTCTGAAGCCATCGTATTTGGGCACAGAATTGTTGAACGCATTCAAACACTGCCACCGCTAAATTCAATACAAATTGATTCCCAATTGCCGCCGGATAGTGTCGGGAATAAAACATGGGAAGAGCAGCAGCCGATTTCAGAATGGCGTTTGCGTTTGCAGAAGATGATGGTTCGTCAGGTGGGTCTGAGACGTAACGGTGCCGGCTTACAGAGAGCCTTGGATAAACTGGAGAGTGAAATGGACATCTTCAATTATTTGCTGACACATAAGGAAGAGATGGAATACGCCAATCTGTTAACCTGTGCCTGGCTGGTCACAAGTGGGGCATTACATCGTCAGGAGAGTCGGGGAGCACATTACCGTGAGGATTTCCCGCTTCGTGATGATGCGGCTTGGCAGAAGCATAGTTTGCAGCAAAGAGAACAAGCGATTGTGGAGGAATTGATGTCATGATACTGAACGGATATAATGAAGGACTCATCGAATCCATCAAAAACTGGCTTCGCGAGGATGTGGGGGCAGGGGATGTCACTACGACTGTGACGATTCCGGCAGGTCATCAATCGAAGGCAGTTATTCACGCCAAAGACCACGGGTTCATCGCAGGTATATCGGTAGCTGAACTGGTATTTCAGGTAGTAGACCCATTGCTCGTATTTAGACCGATGGTACAAGATGGAGATGAGGTTACTCGGGGAACAACGCTGGCAGAGGTGGAAGGAAGCACCCACAGTCTGCTTACAGGTGAGCGTCTAGCGCTAAACCTGCTGCAGCGCATGTCGGGGATTGCAACGCGCACACGTTCATATGTTGATGCATTAGAGGGCCTCTCTACGCGATTGGTGGATACACGTAAAACAACCCCTGGACACCGCATGCTTGAAAAATATGCAGTACGGATCGGTGGAGGGGCGAATCACCGATTCGGATTGTACGATGCGGTTATGATTAAGGATAACCATATTAAAGGCGCAGGCGGCATCACAGAAGCGGTGAAGCGGGCAAGAGCTGTCATTCCTCATACGATGACTATTGAGGTGGAGACTGAGAATCTGACACAGGTGAATGAAGCCTTGCAGGCAGGTGCAGATATCATTATGCTGGACAATATGCATCCGGATCAGATGCGTGAGGCTGTTACGGTTATTCGTAAACAGGCTCCGCATGTGAAGGTGGAGGCATCAGGCAATGTTTCTCTGGAGACCATCCGTGGAATTGCCGAGAGTGGTGTGGATGTAATTTCGGTTGGAAGGTTAACCTATTCTTTCGAGAGCCTTGATATCAGCCTAGATTTAAACGAAAAGAAAGAGGGGTGAACCTCTTTGATTCTTGTTGTAGACGTGGGCAACAGTAATATTGTACTCGGTGTTTACCAAGGCCGGTCGTTGCTCCACCATTTTCGTCTGAGCACATCCCGTCAGTCCACAGTGGATGAATACGGCGTATTGATTTATAATTTATTTCATATGTCGGATATATCCACACGCGACATTGAAGGAGTCATCATCTCATCGGTGGTTCCTCCGCTTGTGCATGTGATGGAAACGATGTGTGAAAAATATGTTGGCAAAAAGCCAATGGTTGTGGGACCTGGCATCAAAACAGGCCTAAACCTAAGGTACGAGAACCCGCGTGAGGTAGGCGCAGATCGCATTGTCAATGCAGTGGCAGCCGTTGAGAGATACGGTGGTCCACTTGTGGTTGTTGATTTTGGTACTGCGACGACCTTCGACTGTATTGATGAGAAGGGCAACTACCTTGGTGGAGCCATTGTACCGGGCATTCATATTGCCACTGAAGCGCTCTATGAGCGGGCTTCTAAGCTGCCTCGCATCGAATTGGAGAAGCCCAAGAAGGTTATAGGACGCAATACGGTGCATGCCATGCAGGCTGGTATCATATATGGCTATGCTGGACAGGTCGACGGAATTGTTGATCGCATTCGTACAGAGATGGGTGTACAGCCCAAAGTTATTGCAACCGGGGGACTTGCACCGCTGATTGCAGAGGAAACACGCAGCATCGAGGAAGTTGATCCGCTGCTTACGCTGGAAGGGCTGCGTATCATTTATGAGCGGAACCGGGAAAGGTAAGGAAAGAGACGGCATGCAGCGGGCTGATTTTACAGTCTTACGTATTGTGCCGTTTTTTCTGTAAATTGAACGGGTTTATAAGTTGAACGAATATCACATTCAATTTATATATCGTGTATCAGAGATACTATAGTATACGCCAAAGGAGGCTGAATGACTTGGAAAACAACAAACAGGACCGCTTGATTCGCGGTACAGCAATGGAAGGACGGGTTAGAGCCTTTGCTGTCCAAACAACAGAGTTGGTTGAGGAATTGCGCAGAAGACATGATACGTTTCCCACGGCTACAGCTGCCATGGGGCGTACGGTAACCACTGCAGCCATCATGGGTGCAATGCTTAAAGGTGAAGAGAAGCTAACCATTCAGGTCAAGGGAGACGGTCCCATTGGACAGATTGTTGCCGATGCGAATGCTAAAGGGGAAGTTCGTGGCTATGTGTCGAATCCGCATGTGCATTTACCAAGCAACAGTATGGGTAAGCTTGACGTTAGAGGAGTTGTGGGCACAGAAGGCTTTGTGAACGTAACAAAGGACCTCGGCCTGAAGGAACCTTATCGTGGCAGTGTACCGATTGTTTCGGGAGAGCTGGGCGAAGACTTCACATACTATTTTGCCAAATCGGAGCAGACACCTTCTGCTGTAGGCGTTGGCGTACTTGTAGATACCGACAATTCGGTCATTGTTTCCGGCGGATTCATTATACAGCTGCTGCCAGGGCTGACCGACGATGAAATCACCGTAATTGAAAATGCCATCAGTACGTTGCCTGCTGTGACAACGCTGCTGGAGCAAGGGCTTGAACTGGAAGAATTGCTGAAGCGTGTACTGCCGGATGTACAGGTTATGGATGGAATGGATATTCACTTCCGCTGTCAATGCTCCCGGGAACGGGTCGAAAAAACGTTGATCAGTCTGGGTCAGCATGAAATGGAGCAACTGATCGAAGAAGAAGGCAAAGCAGAAGTGGTGTGCCAGTTCTGCAATGAAGCTTATGATTTCAATAAAGAACAACTCGAGACCATTCTAGAACAAGCCAAGAACTGATATAAGCGGGGACGGGACGCGGAATGACGAGACAGGAAAAAGGGCTGTGGACAGCTGTAATTGTCCTGACGCTCGGCATGCTGGTGATGGGGACGGTAATGGTTGTCCAGGGTATGAGATCAGGTCGGGATGATGCAGATGCACCTCATGATACAGGTCAGGAGGAAGGAAGCGCCATTGCCACAATTAACGGAGAGGTCATTACGGACAAGGAATGGACCGATGCGCTGAAACGGCGTTATGGGAGCGATATGCTCCTTCAGATGCTGAACCGCAAAGCGGTTTATGCGGAGGCACTTGATCGGAACCTGACAGTCACTCCAAAGGAAATAGCGAAGGAACTATCTGCTGCGATGGATGGCTATGATTCGGAGCAGGCATACTTTGACGAGATGAAGTCCCAGCTTGGCCTGACGAGACAAGAGCTTGAGCTGGAAGCTGGTTATCGGCTGTTATTGGAGAAAATCGCTACGAGCGGCATTCAGGTCAAGGATGCAGACATTGAGCATTACTGGGACGAGCATCGCGAGGACTTCATCTCTCCAGAGAAATACGATCTGTCCATGATTATAGTGGAAGATGAAGAGCAAGCCGATTCGTTACTGGATGTTTTGGAGCAGGGTGCAGACTTCGAAGATATAGCAAAAGCTGAATCAACAGACAGCTTCACCCGTGACGCTGGAGGGCGGCTTGGCTGGATTGAACAGAATGATCCGTTTCAGCCGGAAGACGTCATGAACCTGGCTGAACAATTGGATGTTGGCGATATTGCTGGGCCAGTACAGGTCGAAGATGGATATGCCATTATCAAATTAAACGATAAGCAGGATGCCCAGGTTCAATCCGCAGAAGAGGTACGTGAAGATATCCGGATGCAGCTGGCTCTGAGCCAGGCTGATCCACTTCCCCAGGTGGAAGAGAGGCTGCGCAACAAATATGAAGCCGTGATTATCGCTGAAATTCCCGCTTCCTGATTTTTACTGATCGATGGATAATTATTTGGGATGCTGCACCGTGATAAAAAATACTCTGTCTACGGGCTTAGGGCCCAGGACAGAGTATTTTTTTGAGTACTCATATTGACAATGGCGTGTAACGTTGATAAGATAAAAATAATAAATACCTACTCGTTTACTCGGATTAAAAGCGATATTTAACCCTAAGAAACCTTCGGAAACCTCATATCCATTCCATGGATAGGCATTTGGGCCAGATGGAGTAAGGGATTTCCGCAGTTCTTCTATAACATCAAGAGGCTGCTCCGGCCGCACAATACATGCAACAGGACTTAAGTATTATTCATCCCACTAAGGAGGGCATTCATATGGCTAAAGTTGTTAATAACGTAACAGAACTCATCGGAGGTACTCCGCTTGTTCGTCTCAACCGTATCGTACCTGAAGGCAGTGCTGAAGTATTCGTGAAACTTGAGTATCAGAACCCGGGTTCGAGCGTTAAGGACCGTATTGCGATCAGCATCGTGGAAGAAGCGGAAAAAGAAGGCAAGCTGAAGCCAGGTGATACCATCATTGAAGCAACTAGCGGTAACACAGGAATCGGTCTTGCAATGGTAGCTGCAGCCAAAGGCTACAAGTCTGTCATTGTTATGCCTGAAACGATGAGCTTGGAGCGTCGTAACTTGCTTCGTGCCTATGGTTCTGAGCTGGTGCTCACACCAGGATCCGAGGGAATGAACGGTGCTGTCAAAAAAGCGGAAGAATTGCTTAAGGAAAACCCAACGTACTTCATGGCTGAGCAATTTAAGAATAAAGCAAACGTAAAAATCCACCGTGAAACAACAGGTCCGGAGATCGTTGAAGCGATTCAATCTGTTGGTGGTACATTGGATGCCTTTGTTGCAGGGATTGGTACCGGCGGAACAATTACAGGTACAGGCGAAGTATTGAAAGAAGCCTTCCCTTCGATTAAAATCGTTGCTGTAGAGCCAGCCGCGTCTCCAATTTTGGCAGGCGGCAAGCCGGGTCCTCACAAAATTCAAGGAATCGGTGCGAACTTCATTCCTGAAATTCTGGATCAGGAAATCTATGACGAGATCATTCACATTGAGAATGATGATGCGTTCGAAACGGCCCGTCAAGTTGCGAAGGAAGAGGGCATTCTGTCCGGTATTTCTTCCGGTGCAGCGATTCGTGCAGGTCTGCAAGTAGCCAAACAGCTGGGTGCAGGCAAACGTGTTGTTGTTATCGTGCCAAGTAACGGAGAGCGTTACCTCAGCACACCACTATACAACTTCGAAGCTTAATCGTAAGCATAATGATATGAATCCTCCGTACCCACATGCTGGGTATGGGGGATTTTTTGCTGAATGCTTTTAAAAGATGCGGCGCTTTAGTATACTATCAGACAATAGAACTAGCGACAGATGGAGGGCGGCTAACCGCAATGACACACCTGATGACAACATATGCCGACTGGACAGAGTGGGCCAGACAAGGATGGACCATGATGCCGTACATGATCAAGTCGGATGAGGGACCGGTTCATGGCGGTTTACCGTTAACATGGGAAGCAGCCTGGCACCAGGCTTCGCCCTATTCCATGGTGCTGGAGAACGGGAAGGGCGGAAGATATACATTTCTGGGATTGCACCCGGTATCCGTTATTTCAGGCAAGGGACATGAAGCGGTCATCTATGATCTGAAAAATGGATTGACGTCCACAGATACGGGTAAGCCGCTGGACGTGTTAAAAAGGTGGTCAGCTCCGTACAGTGCCCCTAAAGTGAGTGAGGCTCCTGATTTTGGTGGGGGGAGTGCAGGTTACCTCAGCTATGACGTAGCCAGATCACTGGAGAAGCTGCCAACGCTCGCTGAAGACAATCCCGCTTTGCCGGATTACTGGTGGATGCGTTTTGAAGAGCTTTGGGCCTATGACCACGAACAAGAGGCACTGTATTGTATGGTCCATCTGCCGCTAAGAGCTGAACCGGACGAGGCACACCTTCAAGCCTTGTATGCAGAAGCTGAAGAGCGAGCTGAAGCCATGCGGCAGCGGTGGCTGCATATTGTGGGCTATGCTCAGGCAGAGGAGCAGCAGCAAGCATTGGAGCTTCGCAGCAGGCACATGCATCTGGCGCAGAAGCAGGAAGAGGCGGACAGGGAAACGGAAGGATGGCATACATCATTTCCCCAACAAGATTTCGAACAGGCTGTACGCACCGTACAGGAATATATCCGGCAGGGTGATGTGTTCCAAGTAAACCTTTCGCTGCGGCAGGAAAAGCAAATCCAATCCACTGCCGAGCATATATACGAATGGCTGCGTCTTGTTAATCCATCGCCGTATATGGGAATGCTTCGCAGTCCGGACTTTCAACTGGTGAGTGGTTCACCGGAGCTTCTTGTCAAAGTGGATAACGGCAAGGTAAGTGCACGCCCGATTGCGGGCACCCGGAGAAGAGGTCGTGATGCAGCCGAGGATGAAGCCATGGCCGCTGAGCTGGTGAACAGTGAGAAGGAACGGGCCGAGCATATTATGCTGGTCGACCTGGAGCGCAATGATATTGGGCGCATTGCAGCCTATGGGTCGGTTCATGTACCCGAACTGATGACCATCGAGAAGTATTCGCATGTTATGCATCTGGTTTCCCAAGTGGAGGGGAGGCTTGCCGATGGTTTATCCGTTTTCGATGTCATTGCAGCCACATTCCCTGGTGGGACGATTACCGGGGCTCCCAAAGTACGGACCATGCAAATTATTGAGGAGCTTGAGCCTGTGCGGAGAGGCCCCTATACAGGATCCATTGGGTGGATGGACTACAGTGGGAATATGGAGCTGAACATCGTCATCCGAACACTTGCCATCAAGGATGGAGTGGGCTATGTTCAAGCGGGCGCAGGCATTGTTATTGACTCCAACCCGTATCGGGAATACAAGGAGTGCCGGAATAAGGCGAGAGCCATGATGAGGGCCGTGAACTACAGTGAGCAAGCGGAATCAGTCAAACTAAACTAATCGAAGCAGCCGTCATTACATGACGGAAGAAGAGGAGGAACAAGAATATGATACTGGTTATCGACAATTACGACTCCTTCACATATAACCTGGTTCAATATCTGGGTGAGCTGGGAGAAACGGTGGAGGTTCGCCGGAATGATGAGATTGACTTGGCAGGCATTGAGACATTGGCACCTGATCATATTTTGATCTCTCCTGGACCTTGTACCCCAAATGAAGCAGGCATCAGTCTGGCTGTCATCGATCATTTCAAGGGTAGTATTCCGATCTTTGGCGTTTGTCTGGGACACCAAGCCATTGGACAGGCTTTTGGAGGCAACGTTATTCGTGCAGATCGCATGATGCATGGCAAAACCTCAGAAATGCATCATCATGGAACGTCTGTCTTTGCAGGACTGCCTTCCCCGTTTACGGCAACCCGCTATCACTCCCTTATTGTAGAGCGCAGCAGTTTGCCGGATTGCCTGGAGATCACAGCCGAGACGGCAGAAGGTGAAATTATGGGTCTGCGCCATAAGGAGTTTGCCATTGAGGGCGTTCAGTTCCATCCTGAATCGATCATTACCGATCATGGGCATCAGATGCTGCGTAACTTTCTGTCCCAGAAGGTGAAGGTATAGGAATGCAGTACGCCGCGATAAACGGAAATGTGGTTCATATGGCGGCAGCCGTGGTTCCGGTAACGGATCACGGCTTTTTGTACGGACTGGGCTTGTTCGAGACTTTTCGGACTTATCAGGGCGTCCCCTTCTTGCTGGAACGCCATCTGGAACGAATGGCCGCAGGTTGTGCGGAGCTTGGAATTCCATTTACTACGACAGTTGAGGAACTGAAGGACTGGATCGATCGTCTGCTGCAGGCAAATGGGCTTCAGGATGCTTACGTACGATACACAGTTTCGGCAGGTGAAGCTGCGCTAGGATTGCCCTCCGGGGACTATGAACGCCCCAATCATATTGTATTTGCAAAAGCATTACCTGAGCCCTCTCCATCCTTATACGAGAAGGGCAAAATGCTTCAGTGCTTATCGACGGTTCGCAACACACCTGAAGGG
Source organism: Paenibacillus sp. FW104-T2 (assembly GCF_058789975.1). Taxonomy (NCBI): domain Bacteria; kingdom Bacillati; phylum Bacillota; class Bacilli; order Caryophanales; family Paenibacillaceae; genus Paenibacillus; species Paenibacillus sp. FW104-T2. The sequence goes on from NZ_JBYTCE010000027.1 coordinate 58,876, forward strand.
AATATACGATTCAAATCACTGCACTACATGAACAGCATCCTGGCCAAACGGGAATTGAATGGATACGGTAAGCCTGCTCAAGGGGCGGAAGGCCTGCAGCTGACCCGGGAAGGCCATGTGGCGGAAGGCATTGTCAGCAATGTATTCTGGGTGAGGCAGGGTGTTCTCCATACACCGTCCATCGAGACAGGGATTTTACCAGGCATCACTCGGGCAGCAGTTCTGGAACTTGCAGCTGATATGGGATTAGCGAGCGCCGAGGGCTTGTTCACCTGGAATGAGCTGCAGGAAGCAGATGAGATATTTCTGACAGGATCGGTAGCAGAGCTCGTGCCGGTTACGACTTTACGAGGACAGAACGGAAACGAAACGATAATCAGTAACGGACATATCGGCCCGGTTACAGCAGCACTTCTGGGTATGTACCGTCAGAAAGCGGGGTATACTTCATGACACTCACACCAGTCATTTACGAACGGAACTATTCATGGGGGCCAGCTGAACTCAAGCTTGGTACACGGACACAGATCATGGGTATCCTTAACGTTACGCCGGATTCCTTCTCCGATGGCGGACGCTACAATCAGGTAGACCTGGCAGTTGCCCATGCGATACAGATGATGGAGGATGGAGCAGATCTGATTGATATCGGAGGCGAATCGACACGCCCAGGGTCGGAGACCGTCAGTGCCGAGGAAGAACTCAGCCGAATCATACCTGTGATCGAAGCATTGAAGCTTCAGGCACCGCATATCCCAATATCCGTGGATACCTATAAGGCGGAAGTTGCAAGGCAGGCTATCCTATCCGGTGCTCACATCATTAATGATGTATGGGGAGCCAAGGCAGACCCGGATATGGCCCGCACGGCTGCAGATCTGGGATGTCCAATCATTTTAATGCACAATAGACCCGAGCGGGATTACACAAGTTATCTGGATGATGTGGTTCAAGATTTGCAGGAAAGCATCCAAATTGCCTTGAACGCCGGAGTGCAACCGGATCAGATTATTCTCGACCCTGGTATTGGCTTCGTGAAGGATATTACGGAGAATCTGACTCTGATGTCCTCCCTTGGGCTTCTTAATGAGTTGGGGTATCCGGTTCTGCTGGCTACTTCACGAAAGCGATTCATCCAGAACACCCTTCAAGTGCAGGCAAGTGACGCAGTGGAAGGGACGGCAGCAACGGTTGCATTCGGCATCGCCCAAGGCTGCCAGATGGTTCGGGTTCATGATGTGAAGCCGATTCGTAGGACGGCGGATATGTGTGATGCCATGTTGTATACCTCTCCGGGTCTGCGGAGGAAATAACCTGGCGGGTCCGATTGACCCGCTCTAGGAGCGCAGCGTTTTGCACGAGGTAACGAACGAGTAGTAATAAACAATCTCAATAATAATAGAAAGCGGGCGAATCTTATGGATAGAATGGTGCTGCATCGGATGGAATATTACGGATATCATGGTGTATTTGCAGAAGAGCGGAAGCTCGGACAACGCTACTACATAGATCTGGAATTGGATATGGATCTTGGGGAAGCTGGGCGTACAGATGATCTGACCAAGACCGTTAATTATGCCGAAATTCATGAGCTTGTGAAACATATTGTTGAAAACAAATCATTCCAGTTAATTGAAGCTTTGGGCGAACATATTGCATCTTCGTTACTGGACACTTATACTATTATCAATGCGTTGACAGTTAAGGTGACGAAGCCGCATCCACCGTTTGATATTCATTTTGAGGGCGTAACGGTAGAGCTTCGCCGCACAAGAAAGTGAGAACCGATCATGACTGCACATTCGACCTCTGAACATTCAGAGGCTTATATTGCTTTAGGGGCCAATTTGGGTGACCGGGAACAGACGCTGCTTGAAGCGCTGACGTTACTCGATGCACACCCTGATATAGAAGTCCTTCGTTGTTCATCGCTATATGAGACAGAGCCTGTAGGTTATGTGGATCAGCCTTCATTTTTGAATATGGCTGCTGCAGTACAGACGCGTCTTACTCCCGAGCAGCTCCTGACCGAATTGCTGGATGTCGAGAATCGGCTTGGGCGAGTTCGCGATATTCGCTGGGGTCCTCGAACAGTAGATCTCGATTTGCTCTGGATGAATGGGCAGAGTCGGGATACCGAATTGCTTCAATTACCACATCCGCGGATGGGCGAACGGGCATTTGTGCTTGTTCCATTGTCAGATATCGTACCTGAAGGCGAGCTTTCAGGCTTGTATACCTATGTACACTCATCGTTGTCTGTACTTGATGGAAAGGATGGAATACAGCTTTGGAAAACGTGCAACTGGCAAGCCGCATCCGGGCCTTTCGGAAGCTGAAAGGTTTAACACAACAGGAACTTGCAGCTGGTACTGGCATATCGCTTGCTATTCTGGGAACGATTGAACGGGGGAACCGCAAGGTATCCGAACAGGAGCTGGAGCGCATTGCGAGCGTGCTGAACATCAGCGTTGAAGAAATGCAGGGTAAATAGAGTTCATTCACTATATAGTCGCTCATGAGTATATAAATTGTTTTATGAAGACACATATCGTTAATCGTTGATTGTATATAGCACACCAGGACCGGGATTCATATAAGAATCCGCGGTATTCAGAAGGAGAGAAACACAGAAATGCTGAAAATCGGTGGCATTGAAATGAAAAACCAGGTCGTACTTGCGCCGATGGCTGGCGTGTGTAATCCGGCTTTTCGCCTGATTGCAAAGGAATTCGGGACAGGGCTTGTATGTGCGGAAATGGTAAGTGGCAAAGCCATCGTGCATGGCAACAAGCGTACACGTGAGATGCTGTTTGTAGATGAGCGGGAGAAACCGCTTAGCCTGCAGATTTTTGGTGGAGACCGTGAAGCGCTTGTAGAGGCAGCCAAGATTGTAGACAAAGAAACCAACGCGGATATCATCGACATCAACATGGGATGCCCTGTGCCAAAAGTAACGAACTGTGATGCAGGAGCGCGCTGGTTGCTTGATCCGAACAAAATCTATGATATGGTATCCGCTGTTGTGGACGCAGTCGAGAAGCCTGTGACCGTCAAGATGCGTATCGGCTGGGATAACGAGCACATTTTCGTCGTTGAAAATGCACTCGCGGTAGAACGTGCTGGAGGTCAGGCGGTAAGTGTGCATGGCCGTACACGAGAGCAGCTCTATACAGGTACAGCTGACTGGTCCCATATCAAAAATGTAAAAGAGGCAGTCTCCATTCCGGTGATCGGAAACGGTGATGTATCTTCTCCTGAAGATGCACGCCGCATGCTGGACGAAACGGGCTGTGATGGGGTCATGATCGGCCGAGCTGCACTGGGTAATCCCTGGATGCTGTATCGTACTATTCAATACCTGAGTTCCGGCGAATTGCTCCCTGATCCGGGTGCAGAAGAGAAAATCCGTGTTGCCATTCTCCATATGGATCGTCTGATTGCTTTGAAGAATGAGGCCGTAGCGGTTAAGGAGATGCGTAAACATCTGGCTTGGTACCTGAAAGGATTGAAAGGCTCTGCACGCATCAAGGACGTTATTATGGAAGGAACTAAACGTGATCAGATGGTACAGATTTTGGAGAACTTTGTAGGCCAGATTCAAAATGAAGAGCACGTTGATGCGGAATCAGCAGTAGCCGAAAATGCATCCTGATCCTGTCCTGTAAAACGTTTACAGATATAAGGGGCGTAACATTGACTTTTCGAGACCGTTCCCCTATAATTTCACAGTATAAATTCGCCATGTGCGTTATAAGGCTAGTGCATCAGGAGGAACGTTCTGTTTCTCTGGAGAACTTCATATAGTTTTGAAGATATATGCGGTCGGAGCTCTGTATTCAGCATTGGTTCCGTTCCCGTGCAATCAAATTATTCCCATGACAGGAGAATCGGTTGAGATGAGCGATAAGGAAGTTATCCTTACACAAGAGGGACTCAAGAAGCTGGAAGAAGAACTGGAAACACTGAAATCGGTTAAGCGCCGCGAAGTGGCTGAACGGATCAAAGTAGCCATCGGGTATGGCGATATCAGTGAAAACTCCGAATACGAAGATGCGAAGAATGAGCAAGCCTTCATTGAAGGTCGTATCATCACTCTGGAGAAAATGCTTCGGAATGCGCGGATCATCAACAGCGATGAAATTGATACCGATGCGGTAAGCGTAGGTGCAACCGTAACTGTAGAAGATCTGGAATTCGGAGATATTACAGAGTACACCATTGTAGGTACCGCGGAATCCAATCCGCTTCAGAACAAAATATCGAACGAAAGCCCTGTTGGAAAAGCCATTTTGGGCAAGAAAAAAGGCACCGTTGTTGACGTAAGCGTACCAGCTGGCGTAATTCAATATAAAATTGTAGATATTAAGAAGCAATAGTTAGTATTGTAATGAAGCAGTCGGGCACTGAGACAAAAGCTTCCTTAGGGAAGCTTTTTTCAACATTTGAGGAAGAATACATCTGAGGATGTCTGCAATGTAAATAAGGAGATGAATATAGATCATGACGGATGAAGTCTTGAATCAGGAAACCGAACTTAGCGAGCTTTTGCAAATTCGCCGCGACAAATTGGACGAGCTCCGCAAATTGGGAATCGACCCTTTTGGCCAAAAATACGTACGTACCGAAGAAGCCGGTTCTATTCTGAAGAAGTATGAAACACTGACCAAGGAAGAGCTGGAAGAGAAGCAGATCGTAGTCAGTATTGCCGGACGGATTATGGCGAAGCGGGGAATGGGTAAGGCAAGCTTTGCGCATATTCAGGACCTGAGCGGCAGAATCCAGATCTATGTTCGTCAGGATACGGTAGCTGAGGACAAGTTTGCGGCTTTCAGCCTGCTGGACCTCGGTGATATCGTTGGAGTTAGCGGTGTAGTCTTCAAGACCAAAACCGGTGAAACTTCAGTTAAAGTAAAAGATTTGGAGGTACTGTCCAAGTCGCTGTACCCGCTTCCGGATAAATATCATGGTCTCACTGATGTAGAGTTGCGTTATCGTCAGCGCTATGTGGACTTGATCATGAATCCGGAAGTACAACAGACCTTTATTACACGTTCCAAAATCATTCAGTCGATGCGCCGCTACCTGGACTCCCTTGGCTATCTTGAAGTGGAAACTCCTACACTGCACAGCATCGCTGGTGGTGCGGCTGCACGTCCGTTCATTACGCATCATAATGCGCTCGACATGGAGCTGTACATGCGTATTGCAATTGAGCTTCACTTGAAACGTCTGATTGTAGGCGGACTCGAAAAAGTGTATGAAATCGGCCGTGTCTATCGGAATGAAGGGATGTCGACTCGTCACAACCCTGAATTCACGATGATTGAGCTGTATGAGGCTTATGCCGACTATAAAGATATCATGCAATTGACCGAAAATCTGGTTGCTCATATTGCGCAGGAAGTGCTTGGAACACAAGTGATCCAATATGCTGACTACCAAGTAGATCTTACTCCGCAATGGCGCCGTGTAACGATGGTAGATGCGGTTAAGGAAGTCGTTGGTGTGGACTTCTCCGTGCAAATGACAGATGAAGAAGCTCACCAGCTGGCCAAAGAGCACAAGGTTCCGGTAGAGCCGCATATGACGTTTGGCCACATTTTGAATGCATTCTTTGAACAGTTTGTTGAAGAAACACTAATTCAGCCAACGTTTATTATGGGACACCCGGTTGAGATTTCTCCGCTGGCGAAGAAAAGTGATGCAGATCCGCGTTTCACAGACCGCTTCGAGCTGTTTATCGTTGGACGTGAGCACGCGAATGCCTTCACCGAGTTGAATGATCCAATTGATCAGCGTCAACGCTTTGAAGCACAACTGCTGGAGAAAGAACACGGGAATGATGAAGCACACGAAATGGATGACGACTTCATTCGTGCACTCGAATACGGAATGCCGCCAACAGGCGGATTGGGTATCGGGATTGATCGTCTGATCATGTTGCTCACCAATTCACCGTCCATTCGTGACGTACTGCTCTTCCCTCACATGCGTCCACGTACGCAAGAATAATAAGGAACGTATTACACGTTCATAATAGAAGAGGAACCTGCCATTCAGTATCATGCTGGGGCAAGTTCCTCTTTAGGTTTACATAGGACGCTTTCCAAGGCTCCTTGGTTCGTTTTGATCTGATTACAGATTGTATTATGTTAAAAGAGGTGCCCTTCATGAAATTCAGGCTTCACATTGCCAAATTTCTGTCACCCCCGCTTATTTTGGTTGGCGGTTTCCTACTGATTATCTCTATTGGTACCATTCTGCTGATGCTGCCTATTTCAAACCGAAGCGGTGAGCATCTGGCGTTCATTGATGCGTTATTTACGGCGACTTCAGCAGCTTGTGTGACCGGACTTGTCGTTGTGGATGTAGGAACGACGTTTAATCTGTTTGGACAGATTGTCATCATGGTACTCATGCAGCTTGGTGGACTCGGCTTCATGACCATTGCAACGCTGTTTGCACTTGTCCTGGGTAAACGGATATCCCTCAAAGACAGACTGCTTCTGAAAGAGGCCATTAATGCAGACAGCATGGAAGGTATTGTGCGCATTATCCGTAAGGTACTGATTTTTTCCTTTACGATTGAGGGTGTGGCTGCTGTGATCCTGGCTTTGCGCTGGGCAGCCGAAATGCCTCTGGGACAAGCAGCCTACTATGGGATATTTCACTCGGTTTCCCTGTTTAATAACGGTGGATTTGACCTGTTTGGCAACAGCTTTCAGCATTATACCGGGGACCTGTTGTTTAACCTAACTGCATCTGTGCTCGTTATATCTGGTGGACTCGGTTTTGTGGTTCTAAATGACCTGTTTGAGTTTCATAAACGTCGTCGTTTGTCGCTTCAGTCGAAGCTGGTACTTTCCGTGTCTGGTGCGCTGATTGGTATTGGAGCCCTTGTGGTGTTTATCTTTGAATTCACTAATGGACATACACTTGCTTCGCTGACCTGGCCCGAGAAGATCTATGCTTCTATCTTCCAGTCTGTGTCTACAAGATCGTCTGGAACAAGCTCGATTGATATAACGGAGATGAGACAGGCGACTCAGTTTTTCTTCATACTGCTCATGTTTATTGGAGCTTCACCGGGTTCAACCGGTGGCGGAATCAAGACAACGACGTTCCTGATTATGATTGGAGCGGTATATGCCATGATCCGCGGCAATAAGGATATTGTGTTTTTCCGTTCTCGTGTTCCCAAAGAACTGCTCATGAGGGCATTGACCATCATTATGGTCTCGTTAATCATCTTCATGATTGTGGTCATGCTCCTGCTTACAACCGAAGATGCCTCATTCCTGCCACTGATGTTTGAAGCTGCTTCTGCGATAGGTACGGTGGGTCTGTCCGTAGGGGTGACTCATGAATTAACGGATATAGGAAAATTGATTATCTGTTTTACGATGTTTGTTGGCCGGATCGGACCATTAACCATTGCGTATGCGCTTCGTCCGCGTAAAGAGAAGAAGTTGTACCGTCATCCGGAAGGCCGGATTATTATCGGATAGAGAAAAACCGTCAGACAGCGGTCTACCTCCTGCAATAACAGGAAGTGGACTCGAAACGTCTGGCGGTTTTTTTGTTTTATGGGCATGTCTTCTGTTGTTCAAGGTTTCGTTAAGTCTAGTTGTAATAAAACAGTACAAAGTTTTATTCTTCTGCACGACACAATGCTGCAAGATGTAGTGAAAGAGCATTTTCCATAATTTCAGAGGTCATCTGATCGGGTCTGAGTACTGCGTGAATGGACAGTCCGTCCACCAGGGCATAGAGACGCTCTATCTCCAGTTCTTCATTGAGGTTAGCTCGTGAGAGATTAAGTTTAACAATGTACGTGATGACAGTAGCCACAGCTTGTCTGATTTCATCATAAACCTTGTCAGCGAGTGCTTTGAGAGCCGGATCAGTTTTAGACTTGGCTGTAAAAGCAAACCACACCTCCATTTCGGCCATTTTTTCGTCCGTGTTCGGCATGAATTCGAGCAGCAGAAGTTTCATATTCTCCATAGGAGAACCGTTGAACGACATCTGCTTAATTCGGTTTGATACCCTTTCGGATACCAGATTCATTGCATATAGGAGTAATTCGGATTGAGTTGAGAAATAGTGACGCATTGAACCGGCAGATATTCCTGCTTCTTCAGCAATATTTCGGACAGATGCTTGCTCCATGCCATCTCTGCGTATGATGCGCCAAGCTGCTTCAGCAACAAGGAGTCGCTGTTTGTCATGATCTACTATTTTAGGCATATGTGAATTATAACACTGTTGCTTAATATAATACAAACGTGTTAAATTGTATTTAGCACAATTGTGTTATAAAGGGAGGGGTTATCGTGATTGCCTATTTCATAATAGGATGTGAAATTGCCTTTTGGATTTTCGTTGCTGCCGGACTATCTGTAAGATACCTGCTAGGTATGAAGCGTCTGGGTGTTGGTTTACTGATGACGACACCTGTTATCGATTTATTGTTATTAGTGGCTACGGTTATGGATCTGCAAAGAGGGGCTACAGCGAGTACGGTGCATGGCATCGCAGCCATATATATAGGTGTCAGTATTGCTTTTGGTCATCAGATGATTGCATGGGCAGATCGATACTTTCTATTTTGGTTTAGAGGTGGAGAGAAACCACGCAGCAGGAAAGCATACGGAAGCGAGCATGCAAGTCAGGAACGGCATGGATGGTTTCGACATCTGGCTGCCTACATCATAGGGAGTTCTTTCTTATTGATTATGATCTGGTGGATTGGTGATCCTGCCCGTACTGAAGCATTCGTGAACATCGTAAGAGTGTGGGGAGTTATATTGGTCATCGATTTCATAATCAGTTTCAGTTATACCCTTTGGCCCAGAAAGATGCCTATGAAGAAAGTGGAGTAGAGAATATTTCAATTATTCAGAACGTCCGTATCACCAGATGGACATGTGCTCATTGAGACCGTTTGTACATGTCCATTATAGCCCTAACATCCAGGCAGGTAATAAAACATAGTATCGGAAGTGATTATGATCTGGTTATTGAAGTGTATGTAGTAAATATAATTTTTTAGAAAAAGTACTTGCATAAAAAATCTGTACATGGTATATTCTAATTCCGGCCAAGAAAACACGAGAAACACGGTGCGGT
>NZ_JBYTCE010000028.1:0-65616 GCF_058789975.1 Paenibacillus sp. FW104-T2
CAACCGCTGGTGGCACTTCCTATTTGAATGAAAGCTTTTTGTTCTATTATGGTGCTCGTTTGGGCAGCAGCTTCACATACTCGTCAGATAGCCTCATGAGGCTGAGCACATGCTCGTAATCGGAGCGATACGGCTCCAGATCGGTAACCGGTTCATAGGTTTTAAGTGAATATGCTGTCCCGTCATCAAAACCTGCACCTGGTATAAACATAATGTCATTGTTGACGAACGAGCCTGTCGGCAAGTAATACCGTATACCGAATGCATTGTGGTCCATATTCAGCAGGTCATGCCCAAATGCAGTGAACTGTTCTTCTTTTAACGAAATACCCATTAGGTTCATGACTGTAGGCAGAATATCGAGCTGACCACCAGGCTGTTCAATCAATTGACCTTTAACCTGGTTTGGCGTGTGAATCAAGAGTGGGATATTAAACCGGCTCACCTTGCCATCATATGGGACATTCAGGCTCGCTTGAATCTGTTCGGTAATCTCGTCATTTGCGGGCAAGCCGAAGTGATCCCCATAGATAACGAGTGTTGTATTCTCCCATAGCCCGTTTGCTTTCAACTCATCAATGAGCTGACCGACTGCATAATCGGTGTAATTAATGGCCTGCAAATAATCGTGAAGCAATGTGTTCGTGATCGTTGCAGGAATGGTAATGCGCGCCCGATCCGCTGGAACCGTGAATGGCGAGTGGCTCGATGCGGTAATGAACTGGGCATAGAACGGCTGATTTGCCGCTTGATGGGCAGCCATTTTTTCCACACCTACACGATATAACTCCTCATCCGAAGGACCAAAATCGTTAAAGCGGTCATTCTCGAAGCTCGGCTTATCGAAATATCGATCAAAACCGAGGGCCGGATACATCTTGTTCCGATTCCAGAACGTCACGTCATTGACGTGGAAAGTCTCTGACTGGTAGCCTTCATTGCGAAGCAGCTTCGGTAGACTTGGCAGCTCGCGGTCGCTATATCCGGCTGACATCGGAACAACCCCGGTTGGATAGATGGACGTATTGGACATAAACTCGGCATCCGAGGTATTTCCCTGACCGATCTGTTGGAAAAAATGAGAGAAATAATAGCTTTCTTTGGCTAAATCGTTCAGTACCGGTGTCAATACCTGACCATCCAGGGAAGCGTTAATCGGGAAATTCTGAAAGGATTCCAATTGCAGTACAATTAAATTGCTGCCTTTGGCCTCACCAAAATATTTGGCTTTGATTGCCGATCCCTGGTTAGTTTTGTCCTGATATGGATATTGACTCACCAGTTGATTAATCTTGTCAATCGTTTCATTGATATTGCCATTCGCTATAGCTTCGTTTTCTTTGCTGGTCAATATCGCGGACGACACTTGATAATTCAGAAATCCAAGATTCTCAGCTCGCACCAGTTCGTTATCAATTGTTTCGCCTTTGACAATAAAACTGCCTGACAGCACGATACAGAATGCAGCCGTAAGAGCTACCCCCAGCTTGCCCCAGTATCTTCTGCGCATTTTACCGAAATGCAACCCGCTGTCCCGGTAACTTCCGTTTCTGACACCCGACCGCCGACGACGCATAACGAGCCAAACCGGCAGTGCAAGCACGATGTCAACAAAGAACAAAAAATGGGAAGGCCGTATCAGTGGTCCAATACTTCCCCGTACCTGTGCTACCTGCCCGATCTCGCTGAGCGCCGTATATGTGGGTACGGAGCTGAAATGCACGTTATACAGGGTTGCCGCAAACAGGACGAGGGAAAAGAGCAGGTTAAACCCGCCGTACACCATCCGCTTCCAGCGCTTCGGCACAATGAGATCCAGGATGCAGACGACAGTCAGAGCTCCTAATGCATCCGTCACAAGACCGATCCCGGACAGGCCTTGGAAAAAGAAATACCGCAAAAGCGACAGCTTCAGCAGCATAAGGATAAACAAGACGGCAAATAAAGTCCGTGAGGAGGTCCGTTCGTTTTTGGAATTTAACATGGTCGCTTTCAACCCTTATCTGAAATTTTACGTTCGTTTTACAAAACGCATATTTCAGTATAACAGTTTTGCTATTTGTATTCCATGAACGGACTCAAATTCCTGTAACCAGCATCTTGCAGCATCCGGTCCCCGTTGTGATTAAGACAAGAACGTCTAATATAATTTATAATTCACCTATTTGGAAGACATTCATTGACTCATGCCAATTGCCATAGGTCAAGCTGTCGTCGATATATCATCATCCTGTACGTTACTATTCTGCATCCGTGCAATGAGTACGGCCTGTGCAGCGGCAATTCTGGCGAAAGCCACCTGTTCAGGTGGGCAGCTTACGTAATCCATTCCCATACGCTGGCTGTAGGTAAAGGTACTCAGGTCAACATGTTCCTCCACGCAGAGACCTACTCTCAAATGAGGTTTACGAAGCCGAGCCTGAACGACAGCGCGTTCCAGTAGTTGTTCTCCCCCATCCAGATGCAGAATCTCTGCTCCAAAAGACAGGAAATCAGCCTGCCTGGCTGTATGTGCCACGGTTAGTGCCATTTGAGCCCCTTCAATCAGCGAACCTACCCTGTAATGGCAGTGACGTCTCTCCTCCCCCAGAATCTGTTCAGCCACTTGATCAATCAGTTCTCTGATTACTTGCAGCTCACTACCTGGTCCTCTCGACGTTACGAGAATCTCGGGGCGAACCCACAATCCCTGGCGAATGCATTTTAGCGCTGCACGAAAGACGGCCTCTGCCTGCATTTCATAAATTTCCGGGAAAACGGTTCCAAGATGACACCCAAGCTGCCTGCTGATCGGATGCTGCTCGTGCAGCCGCTCTACAAGCCGGGCCATGCGACTAAGCTCCTCCTGATTTACATCAAGTCCTCTTGCATGCCCTGCCTGTAATCCTTCTTGACGTTCCACCAACTCATCCAAACCCGGGAGAAGTTCATATAATGGAGGATCGAATAGTCTTATCGTTACCGGAAATCCGTTCATTTCCTCGAAAATCTGCTCTAGATCAGACTGCAGCATGGGCAGCAGCCGTTCCAGACCACGTTTGCGCTCAACGTTGGTTTCAGCCAGCACCATCTTTTGCACATAAGGCATCCGCGAGCTAGACAGTAACATATGATCGGTTCGGCAGATGCCAATTCCGTCGGATCCAAACTTACGGGCCATGGCCGCATCACGAGGATGACTTGCATTTGCGAGTACCGTTATATTTTTCACATCATCAGCCCATTCAAGCAACTGCTGAAGTTCAGATGTGGGAATTACGTTAGAAGACTCGACACGCAGCAGTGCCTCTTCCCTGGTTATTAAACCTTCATTTGCAAAATCCACTATGGTCCTGATCACAGCTTCAGGACTTAAACGGGCATCCCGTGCTTGTAAAAGGTACAGCTTCCCCGACTCAATGACAAATTTAATTTCCTGAACAGCGGTGTTCACTCTCTCCAGCTCACGACTTGCTTGCAACAGCTGGCCAACCAGCTCTGGTTCCGCATCCCTGATCTGTTCCAGCTCCTCCAGGTCATACCCTGAGCCTGCAAACGACATGTATTCGCCATAGATCCCTTGGGCCCCAGTCAACGGATGACGTGAGTAGATTGTACCGCTTCCGCAGCGGTCTCCGCACTCTCCATTCACCATCACTTGAATCAAAACGGGCATACCATAGGCGAACGAAGTGGAGCTCAAGGTTTGGTTATGCAATCCTGGATCAGAAAGGGAGAATGCCTGGATGATCCTGTGCAGTTGAAGCTGCACATCCTGAGGGAAAGCGGAATGTCCCTGTTCTTCAATGACGTCTTTATACTGCGCAATAGCGTACTCCAGTCTCGTTTCATCCAAACTCGTGATATCTCCCAATCGTTCATCAAAAACCTCAAGCGGGATGCCATGAACCAACCAGCCATAATTCTGCAGCAGCACCCGGTAGCAGTTGAGTGCATACGGGCGGTTGTTAATGCGCCGGGCAAGTCCCTCTACTGTAATGTCATTAAGTCCTACGCTTAGCAGCACCAAGGAGTTCGCATCCCGGGGAAGCACGTCACTAGATTGCACAGCAAGCAAAAGCGGAGCCTCCGGATCACCAAAGGCTGTGCCTGTATGCTGTTCCAGCTGACGGACTGCCCTGGCCAGATCTTCGGAACCTTCGGCATAAGTTGTTTCTGAGCAGCTAAGGAAATCGTGACAGTGTTCCGTTGTAATGGTGAATCCTGCCGGAACAGGCCACCCCGCCTGGCATAACTCCGCAAGCGCGGCTCCTTTACTGCCCAATAGTCCTTTCATCTCTGCCGTGCCTTCTTCCAACAGAACTACCCGTGTCGTCATTACAGCGCTCCCATCCGCCATTCCATGGCTATGCTTAGAGGTATTCAGTTGTTGCGAATCACCCTCTAGTTAATGGTATGATGCAAACGCGCAGTCAAGGACATCTGTGTATGCATTTTGTACTCGGAATGTAAACGTTGATCAAAAGAGTTTTATGGTATTATAAAAATGGCTCATACGAATGAACTTAAGAATGGTGAATCCTTCAATTTAAAGGTTGGAACAATACGATAACTGGGGAGTGAGTATCATTGTTTAGCAAAGTTGGTCAAATCATGTTGTATGTCAACGATCAGGACAAGGCCCTTCAATTTTGGACAGAAAAAGCAGGCTTTCACGTGGTCTCCGAAGTCAACGGCGAGGGTATGCGCTGGGTTGAAATTGCTCCTGAAGAAGGTGCCGAGACAACCATTATCCTTCACGACAAGGAATTCGTAGCCAAAATGTCCCCCGAGTTGAATCTGGGCACACCTTCGCTCATGTTTTTCACCAAAGATCTTGATGGGCTCTATGCGGATTTGGCCAGCAAGCAGGTTACGTTAGGTGAACTGGTTACGATTCCGGGCGGAAGAGTCTTTAACTTTGCAGATGATGAAAACAACTACTTCGCTGTGATGGAAAGAGAGTAGAATCGTGCTCCCTGTGCTCCCTACTTAGGCGGGCGCTATGATTGCCACCCTTCATATTTACACAATAAAGGCGTCTGACAAAGAGTCAGCCGCCTTTTTAACTGCTATTCATACATATGATCTAATTGATACAGCTCCAGCACATGCTCCGTTTCGAAGCCAGCTTTACGGTATAACGATAGTGCTCCAGAATTCATTTCATCTACACATAAGCGGATTTCACTCACTTGGCTCTTCTGATTGAGCTCATATAACACCTTGTTCAGTAAAAGCGAACCCAGTCCCTGCCTGAAGTAATCCGGATTCACCGCAATATATTCAATACTACCCTCACCAAATTCCGGATCAGCCTCGGCGTAGACATATCCGTGAATCTCCCCTTCCGTGCCAGACAGAACGTATAAATGATGATGCTGCTTGTCTGAGCGCTGAATGAGTGTTTCACCATCGTAATACGTACCGGTAAAGGTGGAATTATGTAACTGGATAAAAGATGGATACTGATCTGGAGTAATGGTCTGAATCCTGTTATTTTCACCCTGGTCCAGGCTTACTTCATTCAATGAGCGATTATGCAAAATAACCTGCCTGCTCTTGAGCTTAGCTCCCTTGTCCTTCATGAACGTGATGGCATTCGCATGATGTTCATTATAAAATCCGTAAACTTTCTGGATATGAATCCGGTTTTCTGCTAATTTGTTCATTCCCTGCTCCCACAAACAAGATGCTAATTCTTGCCACTGCTCTGGAGCACACTGAATAAATGGCCCCCACAATTCAGCAGTCCCCGTATCCGTATCTGTATCCATCCCAAGCACTCCTGTCAGCTGCCCATTCTCATTCAGGGTACTAATCCACAGGTCCGGTTGATCACCAAAAGCATCCATCATTGCCTGCTCAATTTCAAGCGCATCCTTGCCGCAATACCCAATATGATGCTCATGGTGCTGATTCAACTCCGCAATAATTTTAGCGATTGCTGACTTATCCATATTCTGAGTAATATTACGTTCCATGACTGCTCTCCTTCCAAAGGTAGTCTAAGCCAATACACGCAGGATATCATCGATTTTCTTCCCGTGGGAGATAACCCCGTAATTCATCCAAGTTAGAAAGTCCACTTCGTATACACATCCGTTTCTTACTGCTGAAAGCTGTCTCCATTCCCTGCTGTTCAGCAGCTTCCGTTCATCTCCAATCACTGCAGAATCCAGACAGTCAAATGTAATAAATAAATGATCCGCCTGCAATAGCTTCAATTGATCAACGCTTATGCTAATTCTACGTTCTTTCAGTGCCCATTGCTGCACCAGAGGATGTGGCGTTAACCCCAAATCCTGATACATCACAGGTCCCACATAACCCTGCTGTACGCCGTACAACACAATTTCAGTGGCAGAGATCCGCAAGAAAGCTACCGTCTTTCCTTGCGCAGATCGTGTTAGTCGAGCGTTGGCCTCACGTGCTTTTTCTTCATACGAACCTACGACGTCCCTAACCCGATCTCCTTTTCCCAATACATCCGCTGTTGATCTTAATATGGAGCGCCAGTCCTCTCCCTTATGATTCACATAAAACGTAGGCGCCACCTGTTCGAAACGGGCCAGATTCCACCGCTCATAGCCATCACTCAGCATAATAAAGTCCGGCTTATGGTTCTCTTGAAACATTGCATCCTGATGGGTCACATCGAATTCAGGAACATTATCCATCCCCAAGTAGTGCTGTTTGCCCCACAAATGGTGAGCGTATTGAAGCACGGGCTCCACGCCTAGCGCTAATACAAAATCTTCGAGGTACGGTGCAAATACTCGCACGTCCTGACGATAATGACGTCTGTATACTCCCGGTGAGATGCCTGCATATTGCTTAAACCGACGACTAAAATAGTACTCGTTACTGAATCCGACACTTTGGGCAATATCGTGCAGCCGATCATCTGTCTGCTGCAGCAGTTGTTTGGAACGTTCCAAGCGAATCGAATTCACATAATCCAGAGGAAGCTTGCCGGTCATCTCCTTGAATTGTCGGGTATAACTGGACCTGGTGAGCCGGGTACCTGACGCCAGATCATCCACCGTAATGGGCTGGTTATAATGATCACGGATATAGCGAATGGATTGTTGTAAGCGAGTTCGATAATCCATGGAAGCATTGCTCGAATCATTTTGCAGAAGCAGCATCCGAAACCATTCCTGGAAACGAAGCTGCCAGTCCCATTGTTTCAGCCAATCCTCTCTCGCCTGCTGCTGTAACAGTTGATCCAATATATCCAGACAAGAGCTCCAGGGGGTGTAGGCCAGCTCAATAGGCGATGATGATTCCGTGATGACTTGAGACTGCGGAAAAGCAGGACTTGTCTCTTCGAGTGGAGTGGTGGATCCAATCTTGCTTGTCTCACCAGCGGTCAAATCAAGCTTATAATAATGCAGCTTGGATTCTGAACCATCTCCAGTTTGCAGAGGTAAGACGGGTATACCAGAAGCGAAAAAAAGAATCATCCCCTTTTTTAACTTGAAGACGACATCTTGCGAAACCAGTTCTCCTTGTCCTTGGGTTACTACAAGTATAGAATGGCTGTCCGAAGAGGTGTATTCCACACGGTTGTAAGGTTCTGAGAGAGGGATTTGAACATATTGAATTTGCTGAAGTGAACACAGCCAGGGCATGGGAAGAATCTGTTCTATGGTATGAGACATTCGTCATCGTCCTTAATTGAGAATTGTTATCATTTAGTTTAGTCTAAACGAAAAAAGAAAGCTCTTCAACCCTGGTTGAAGAACTTTCTTGTATACATTACCCGATCGATGTTCGTTATGGCGTCATTTTCTCCAGAAGATCATCCATTTTCATTGAGTTTGCTGTGATTGCCCCAGATTGCCAGTGAGATCTCTCCATCTTGTACACTTTATTGTTTTTCACGGCAGGCAGAGAATTCCACAGCTTGCTATCCAATACCTTGATAGCTTCCTGATTCTCCGGAGAAGACCAATCTCCATCCGAAGGGAATATGATGATTCTATCTGCATCGATTTGCGGGACCGCTTCCTCGGACAGAACCTCTTGAAAGGCTTCCATGCTTTCAGCCAGGGCATGGGGTGTCAAGCCAAGTTCGGAATATATAAATCCGGTATAGCGGTTTTTCACTCCGAACAGTGCCAGGCTGTTATCATCCACATTAAGGCGGACAACCGCCACTGTCTCGTCTCCAACGCTTTCAGCAAGCTTGGCTTTGGTATCCCTGATTTTCTCATCGTAAGCCGCAGCCACTTCCGCACCTTTTTCCTGTTCCCCTACTACATCGGCAATCTTGGCAAGCATCTGCTTGGAATCCTGCAAGGTGCTCTCAGGTAAACGATATGTCGGTGCCACTTTGGAATACATTTCATATTTCTCTGCATCCGCGGCACCATCCACAATGATCAGATCCGGGTCATATTGCAGAAGAGCTTCGATATTCCCGGATATATCAAATTGTGGGACATCCAGGTTCAGATAATCCTGTATTCCCCATGATGGGTGATACCATTGTACGACAGGTGTGATTTCCAGAGCCTTCAGGTAATCTTCCACATAGATCCCGGCTATTCGCTTCGGATGCACCGGAATCGTTACATCTCCGAATTCATCCTGTACCACACGTGTTTCTGCTTCTTGGCTCGACTCGGAAGAATTGCCGCTGCCAGCAGTTGTATTCTCCGTTACTGGCGACTGAGCCTGTTCCTCCGCTGCTCCCGAATTCGAACTGCATCCCGCTATGAATACTGCCAGGACCAGAACTGTAATTCCCCAACCTTTAATCCCTTTACTAAAACTTGCCATACTACTCTCCACCACCCCTATGTAATCAGCTGTATTAAAGAGAATGCCTATCTACAATGATTATCATTCTCAATTAATGTCTAAGGTGAATTGTACCTTATGCCTCACCACACTCACAATACACATTTGAATCCATTTTTTTATACAAACGAAAGCTACAGACCACCCCTGCCCCTGCTAGAGCAGAGGCAGTTTTCCGTTATGGTAACTCTCAAGCAATTGACCTACGAAGGAATGCTCACTCTCACCCTGCAGCATTGCAGCCCCAATAAGGCCAATATCATCACTCACATAACCAGCCAATTCGGGATGCCCTGTATGGTGCAGCGTCTGTTTGAATGCCTGTTCCCTCGATGCACGAAGCAATTCATCTTCCGCGATAGAATCAGCATCTTGTACCCATTTGCCGTATGCCCGCATTCATTCATCTGCAAAAGCCGGATCATCACGCTTGTCCAGGTAGCTGTCGATATCCAGCCCTTGAAACATCTCATTAGTAATGAGCCTGCCTTCATTAAGTTTCTTAAGAAGCTTCTCTGCCTCTCTTCTATTCATTAGGTATTCCCTCCATCTTCTGTGATGCTGCTGTACATTTCAGGTATTTCGAATCTTCGTATGCTGCGGGTCGGATCGGCTGTAAAATGATTCAGTCCGCTCTTCTCATACTGTTGAGTGGCGATCCTCTCCACGTTTGTATTCCATTGCGCCGAACTGGGTTATGCTTTCTTGGTCAGGGTGAATTCCTGTTCCCTCCAGATCAAATATGTAGTACAGATGCTCATGAAGCTTAGGGATATGCAGCTCGTCCACCACGTAAGTATCCAGATTAAACGTGATTTTCATATGTTCTCTCCCCTTTGCCACAGACGGGTGACCTGTACCAATTCATGCTCCATGTTAAATTCCAGCTTATAGATATCCGGCATCGTCGTGCTCTTCCAGAACTCATAACCGTAGGACGTATCATAGTGTTGGAATATAAGAGTCATCACATCTCCATGTGTGCCAATCACTACTTTTTGTCCAGCGTGTGTGTCCAGAATTCGCTCAATTACGGCTACCGCTCGTGCACCTGCCTGCTCCCCCGACTCTCCGCCAGGGTATGCAAAGGAAGGCTCAAGGTATAATCGCCGTTTTGATTCAAGAAAATTGGCATGCTTAACACGTTCATCGGATAATTGACGTTCGCGCAAATCTTCCTCCATCACCACAGGGGCGCTCGATCTGTCAGCCAGTTCCTGAATGGTATCAACCGCTCTCCGATATGGACTGGAGTAATACCATTGAATCTTCTCCTGACTGAGAACTTCTGCAACATTCGCTGCATCTCGGCACCCAAGCTCTGTGAGTCCTCGCTCTCGTTCCTGTCCTTCCACATAGGCGGATTCTGCATGCCGCACAAAATACAAGATGGTTTTGGACTCGTTACTCATCCGTCAGCCAGCCCCTTCTTTTTCTCAATCACAAGGAGGCAAGTACTGTCTGGCAAGGATGCAGGCTGTCCGTCTTCCTTCATGAACACAATGCGTCCCTCAAGTGCCTCGGTATATCCTTCCTGAAGAAAATGCTCCAGCTTAATAATCTCTGCCTGCTCACCAAGCGCTTCACGAATACAGTTCTCGTAAGCCGATGGTGTAAAGATGCCGAACTGTTCCTGAATCTCGTGAACGTAAGCTTCTTCGCCCCACGTATACGTATACAGGAATTCCATGGCATCATTAATGTTAAGAACCGCCTCATTCTCAGCAACACGTTCAAACGTAATCTTCCGGCCCTGGAAGTCCTGAGCATATCGTTCCAGCCACTGCATACCATCCGGCTCCAAAAACCGAATCCGTCTATTCTGCTCTTGAGGTTCTGTCATAATGCCATCACGGATTAATATTCTTCCACCCGGCGACAGAACATGAAACGAACTTTGAAGTGCTGCGACAACCGTATCCGTGTTAAATCTCCGTCCATCCCGCTCTATATAGGAGTACAATTCATGCAGAATAGACGAAAAGATTACCGTATCCACCGTGCCTGGCTGTACGTATTGATCCAGCCTCAAGGCGTCCCCCTTCATGACCTGCCAGCGGTGACCTTCTCGCTGTTTCTTGCGCTCCAGCGCTTCGATGACATTGGCAGAAATATCAATGCCTATCGGCTCCACTTCGGGCTTCTCCTGCTCAATAAGATCCAGCAGAAC
The DNA here is from genome assembly GCF_058789975.1 of Paenibacillus sp. FW104-T2. Lineage (NCBI taxonomy): Bacteria > Bacillati > Bacillota > Bacilli > Caryophanales > Paenibacillaceae > Paenibacillus > Paenibacillus sp. FW104-T2. The sequence continues at coordinate 10,961 of NZ_JBYTCE010000028.1, forward strand.
ACCGCCACCTGGACCGATATCGAGTACACGCTTGCCAACGATGTAGTCCAGCAGCACTTTTTTATAATCCCCTGAGCTGTTCATGTCTGCCAAATACGTCTCTTCATTATGGAACCGGTCATACGCATCACGCCGCAGTCCGAACAAATCGAAGAGCAGCAATACGGCCTTCTCATATAGCGGCGATTTCTCGGCTTCAATACAGAACGCAATTAGCTTCTCGGCCGCCGGCGAGAACTCAAAGGTCACAAAAACCGTATCCGGCAGATCCGGTTGACGTACTACGCGATGGGTCAAGTGCGGATAAACGACCGACTGTTCCTCTTCAATCAGCTTCCATGACCATTGCTCAAGGTACTTTTCAATCATTCTTTTTTTGTAGATGTTCAGCTTTTTGACACCTTTATAGTCGTAATACATCGTATTCATTAACGGTTCGAAACTGATATGACGTACATCATCTGAATTCGATTCCCTTTGAACCATGCCTTCACTATGCAGGGTAAGAAGGAACACTTTCACCATTTCCTGCAGGGAGAAATCCTGCAGGGCGGATTCCACATACCACAATGTACGACGAGACAGAGGAGCCAGCATTTTGTCTACATCAAGCTCTGTTTGCAGTTTAGCGTACGCCTCATCCAGGGCCTCGCCTTCGCGAATGGACGAGCTTCGGAGCCGGGATAAACGTTCCTTCAAAGGCCAGTCTGCATGATTCGGTCCGCTGATAATCCACCCAACCATTCGCTCTACTTCCGCTTTAACCTGCTGCCATAGCTTCGGATCAACACCAGCAATGATGCACTGGTTGAGCGCCATCAGAACCGTGTGCAATTCTTCAGCTGTCAGCCAGCCATGAGTGATAAAAGCATGCAGCGGAGCATTCTCGGCAAAAGGTATCTCCCCGCGTATGTATTGTCCAATCAGTCCATGCGTTCCAATGAGAGCATAGATCATTTCCTGTCTTGGCGTAGCTCCATTCTTCTGAATTGGATTCTCCTCATTGACCTCAACCACAACTTTATCGTCACTACCGATGTTTCCTGTACTGCGATTAATAACATACTCCCTGTATAACTGTGCAGAACCCCTATTGTGTACAAACAGATTCACCCCTGCGCGCTGCCATGCCTTCCTTTGCTGCACTGAGCCGGCCTTGGCTGTCTCCGACCAGACCAGTACTTCCTCCACGACCTCTCGTACCCAAAAGGAAACGTTCAGCTGATCCAGGACGTGCAAGGTCCGCTCGACGTAGTCCAGAACGGGATTGGTTCCCTCAAGGTCAGCCATGGAATAAATGCGTTCAAGATTAATATGGGGCTGCTCGGCCGCCGCCAGCAGCTGCAGCCATAATCGCTGCTTATCCTCTGGGATGTTGCCTGTTCTATAAGAATGTATGGCTTCTAATGAGTGCAGCATGTTGACATTCACCTCGTTATTTAGTTCAATTCATCTGTCTAGACGGTTCAATCGATCCACCACAAGTTTCAGCACCCTTTCTGCTTCATTCCCTGGCAAACTCTCTCCCAGGCGAGCAGCTGCAACGGGCAGAATCCATCGTTCGATCTCCTGCCAGGTTACGCCTGATAGACGCATGTAATGGTTGATGTACCCGTCCACTATCGTATCACGAGACCTTTCAAACCCCAATCGTATCGCAGGATCAGCATCCTCCGGCAGCGATGCGCTCGTTAAGATGACCCAACTGCGTGCCACATCTCCTGCAGGATCGCCCGACATGCCTGTCATCCAATCGATAACATTGTAGGCGTTCTTCTTCTCGTTCATCATGATATTATCGGGATGATAATCACCGTGACAGATCTGTATTCGCTCAGGGAGACGGGTGAGATAATCAAGTATCCTGGCTTTATCCTCTGCAGACAGTAGCTGTGTTCTCTGAATCGCCCCTGACAAAACCTGCTTCTGTGAAGGCAGGACTCTCCCATCATCACTTTGGGCATGAAGCTCCTGATGACAGGCAGCCAGCTGATGTACCAGTTCTTGAAGGCTTAAAGACTGGTGGAACATCATGGAGAATATCGTCTGACCTTCGATCCGTTCAAATACAATACCTGTACGATCTCCTTCAACCGTAATTTTTCGTGCCTGAGGCACGGGTAATTTCTTATCATTTAACAGCTGTGTAATTCTGAATTCATTCTGGATGGCTTCAAGCGGTAAGTTACGATGATACAGCTTCAAAATTTGATCGGAAGCGTAGGCGTAGATGTCCGCAGTTCGACCTTGACCAATAAGCTTCATACTTTAGCCTCCAGCGTTTATTCGAATTCCTTGCCCCTGATTTTGCTAAACACCATGACATCGACCAGGGTACCGGTACTGTCCCGGCGCATACTTCGCATTATGCCTTCCAGGGTGTAACCTGAACGCTCAGCGACCTTGGCACTGCGTACATTCCGAGAATCACAGCGAATCTCCAGACGGTTAGCGTTCAGATATGTTATTGCAAATTGCTCAATTCCCCGGACAGCTTCCGTCATTAATCCTTCACCTGCACGCGACGATCTGATCCAGTAGCCGATCTCGAAGCAGCGTGCATTCCAATCGATACGATGCAGACCCGTTCAACACCTTGTGGTGTTCCTGATAGGAAGCCGATGCGTTAACAAAACCCTGGACTTTGACCACACGTTTCACCAGGTCCAGTGAACCCAGCACATCCTGGACTACAGCGAGCACCTCAATCCCGGCATTGCGGGCAAATTCGTATCCCTGTTCGGTCGTGAAGTCCTCTCCCAATTTGCCACGCTCCACCGTATCCGGACCTTTCCCTGATACATACATTAACCCATTTACAATAACTGCATTGGCATACTTCGCAGCTGGAGCGCTTGCCTCAGGCAAAATAATCCCCAGTTCATTCAATCTCGCTGCTATCATCGCTTCCCCTCCCAAGAGACAGATATCCAAACGCAAATCTATCAATATATTACTATTTTGGATAAACATTAATATACGCTCGATCTTACGCTTAAGCAATGATTCGCTTTGAACATGATGAACTCTAACCTTTCGTTTTCTATGAATGTCACTTTGATGAAGTAACGTTATGCTCTAATCCCGCTACTTATAGTTTATCAGATCATCGGATCATCCAAAAACGCTTCTAAAATGCAATCCCCATTTCAGGATTAGTTCTTATATTAATTCTGATCTTTTGAAAACGTTATATTGTAATTCCTGCCATTCTCTATTACGATAGTTACAAACAAGTACAGCAATGATCTGTTTACTCAAAGGAGGACGTTATCTTGAATGCACCCTTATTTCGTGATCCCATCTTCGATGGAGCCGCTGATCCGGTCGTTGTATGGAACCGCGCTGAACAGACCTGGTGGATGATCTACACCAACCGCAGAGCTACCGCAGGAGGACCTAAATTTGCCTGGGTTCATGGCACGGATCTCGGCGTTGCCTCATCGTCCGATGGAGGACAGACGTGGACCTATCGTGGTACGTTAACCGGTTTGGAACATGAATGGGGACATAATACGTTCTGGGCGCCGGAAATTTTCTGGCATGATAACACGTATCACATGTATGTCAGTTATATTCAAGGCGTGCCCCATGACTGGCCGGATCATGACCGCCACATATTGCATTACACAAGCCCCGATCTGCTGACCTGGACATATCATGGCAAACTGGAGCTCAGTTCGGACCGTGTCATTGATGCCTGTATTTATCCGCTGCCGGATGGTCGTTTTCGGATGTGGTACAAAGATGAGGCAAATGGATCTCATACCTATGCCGCAGACAGCACGGATCTTCACCACTGGGATGTTATCGGTCCCGTCATTACAGGTCGTGCCCATGAAGGTCCCAACGTTTTTCGCTTTCATAACAGCTACTGGATGATTGTGGATGAATGGAGAGGACAGGCTGTATACCAATCGGATGATCTGGAGAATTGGGTATGGAACAGCATGATTCTCGATCAGCCGGGGACACGTGAAGACGATGGCGTTATCGGTTTGCATGCAGATGTAGTGGTCCAGGATGATACAGCTTATATTTTCTACTTCACCCATCCCGATCGCATTGAAGGAGTAGATCATGCCAGTGAGCCTGCTCGTCGTTCCTCCATTCAAGCTGCACGCCTGGATGTTGTGGATGGGGTTATGGTCTGTAATCGGGATGAAGAGCTGCAAATCCAGCTTCGTCCGGAGACAGATGAGAGTCATATTTCTGTTTGAACCACATGAGGTAGATGATTAGCACCCTTTATATTGTGAAAAAAATACGGAAAGACCTGAACATGTTCCTGCTGCTGCAGGCTTAATCAGGTCTTTTTGTATGATCAGTGCATGATCCTGTAATCGCTGCATCGATTATGATGGACGCGACTTCCCATCCCCCTGCCTGTATTTTCGTGGAGACATCTGTACGGTTCGCTTGAACACTTTGCCAAAATGAGAAAAGTTGCTGAAGCCTGCCCGCCAGGCGATCTCCGTAATGGAATCCTCGCTCTCGCGCAGCAGTCGCTGCGCTTCCTTCACGCGAAGCAAATTCAAATAATCAATGAAGGTAAAACCCGTGGTTTGTTTAAACAATCGACTGAGGTAATGCGGACTAATTCGGAATTCTGCTGCGACTTCCGGCAGCGTCAAAGGGTTCCGATAATTATCATTCAGATAGCGAACAACGGCTTGCGTCTTGGGATGAAGGACTGGCTCGCTCTCGACTGGATATACCCTCCCCTGCTCCTGATTACGATACGCAATTAATAGCAATTCAATGGAGCGGTGGCGCAGCAGCAGGCTGCTTCCAACCTTAGGCTGAATCATCTCATCGATCATTTCATGAATGATCCGTTCTGCCGTTTCGCTAATAGGTGATGGAAGCCTTAACATAGGAACTTCCCATTCAAATGGCTCCTTTAACCCCTCCATCAACGCAGGGGCAATACTCATCTCTTTAAAAAGCTCCTGCTTCAGATACAGTACAATTCGTTCATGATCAGGCCTTCCGCTTTCCAAGGTTTTATGTACGGCATTCCGGTCAACAAATACAAAATCCCCGGCTTTGACATGGTAGGAACGGTCTTTAATAAAATAGATGCGTTCCCCCTTCAGGAGATAATAGAGCTCATAATGATCGTGGAGATGATCCGCGGTCATGGAATAATAGCCCACCCTGCGATCATATTCAATATCCAAAAATCCGGTAGAATCGTGGTAATCCGCTCGAAACGGCTGTGACATGAAGCAGCCCCCTTTTCAAGGATTATAGCAAAATAAGCGGGGTTTGAAAGCGATTACGCAAAAAATGCGGCGAAAGAAGTATTCCCTTGTTATAGGCTAGAGCTATATTCAAGGAGGCGATAGATATGGGTAGCAAAAAACGCTATGTACTGGTCGGCACCGGTGGCCGTGCAGAATTTTTTTATGGAGCACTAGCGAAAAATTTCCGTGAACAATCCGAGCTTGCAGCTTTTTGTGATATTAATCAAACGCGGATGAATTATGCGAATCAACTGCTGAGAGAACGATATCAATACAATGAGGTTCCTACCTATACAGCAGACCAGTTTGACCAGATGATTGAGAACGAGAAACCCGATGCCGTCATTGTGACCAGCGTTGACCGTACGCATCACAAGTACATTATTCGGGCGATGGAGCTTGGATGTGACGTCGTGACCGAGAAACCCATGACCATCGATGAGCACAAATGCCAGGATATCCTCGATGCTGCCAAACGAACCGGGCGAAATATCCGCGTTACCTTCAACTACCGATATGCTCCCCATCATACCAAGATTCGTGAGCTAATCATGAACGATACCATCGGTAAAGTAACCTCCGTTCATTTTGAATGGCTGCTTAATACCCGGCACGGTGCAGACTACTTCCGTCGCTGGCACCGCGACAAACGTAACAGCGGCGGCTTACTCGTTCATAAATCCACCCATCATTTTGATCTCGTCAATTTCTGGATTGGCTCCCAGCCCGAAACGGTCTTTGCCTTCGGCGATCTCATGTATTATGGGCGTGAGAATGCGGAAGAACGAGGCGTTACCCAATTTTATAACCGCGCAACGGGCAATCCGCTCGCTCAGGAAGATCCGTTTGCCCTCCATCTGGATTCGGATGCGCACCTCAAAGCGATGTATCTGGATGCGGAGCCCGAGGACGGCTACCAGCGCGATCAGAGCGTATTCGGGGATGGCATTAACATTGAGGATACGATGGGTGTGCTCGTCCAGTATCAGAACAAAGCCATTTTGACGTATTCGCTTGTCGCCTATCAGCCGTGGGAAGGATACCGTATAGCCATTAACGGCACCAAAGGCCGGATCGAGATGTCCATCGTTGAACAGTCCTATGTCAATTCACTCGGGGACAAAAGTCTGGAAGGTGCCCTGATCGGTAAAACCCTTCGTGTGCTGCCCATGTTCGATACTCCATATGAAGTGCAAGTCGAAGAGAAAAAAGGCGGCCATGGCGGTGGAGACCCCGTTCTGCTTAATGATCTGTTCGGCGAGCCTGCAGAAGATCCGTATGCCCGTGCTGCCAACCATATTGATGGAGCAAGATCGATCCTGACAGGTATTGCAGCCAATCGTGCAATTTCAACCGGGATGCCGGTCCACATTAAGAACCTGGTTCAGTTTTAATTTGATGGAAAGTTGATCCTACAACGGTCATGATTCAAGGCTGCGTATTTACGCGGTCTTTTTTCCATTTGCAATCTCTTTTGAAGAACCAAAAGCAAACATTGAATGATCACGAAGTTAAAGGGGGAAATGGATGTTCTTTTCATTAAAAAGCCGATTAATTGCCTTAATTCTTGTCCTGTTCGTCCTCTCGTTCGGCACGCTCTCCTTCCTGTTGTTTGCGGAATCCCGGGCTGTAATCCGTTCCTATATCGAGTCCTCTGCTCTCGAGAAAATGGAGGAATACGGCTCTTACATCGATATGGTACAAATGCAAATTTATGATGTAGCCTCTCTCGTATTCAATAGCGATATGGCGAAAAACTGGGATAATGCCATGAGTGATCCACAACTGTCCGAGGGAGAGAAAATGCTGGCTAACCTCGCCATGAGCCGCTTTCTGACGCAGGCAACGAACAGCTATACCAGCATTTCCGATGTGTCCATCTATCGGCTGAACGGGCTTCGGATTGGCGGCGAAAATCAGGTCGTGGGCGATCCTTCGTTTTTGCAAGAACCATGGTATATGAACTTCTTCACATCCGGTGACAGGTGGCTCGCTGCACATACCGACGTTCATGAAAGGGTCAGGGACCATGGCAACCCGGTGGTCAGCCTGCTTATGCCTCTGGGTACCTTCCATCATGCTACTGCACGGAATGTCATGAAGGTCAATGTAAGCGAGTCCTATTTTCTCGAACCCCTCAGCCGGATTCATCTGGCTAAGAACAGCACCATTTTTCTGCTAAACGAACAAGGCCGGCCCCTCCTCTCCCAACAAGCACATGAGCTTGGGACCGGAACTCTATCCGACATCGAACATATTCGAAACCGCACACCAAAATCAGGCGTTGAATATCTGACCAATGATGTGGGCGGGCGAGACATGATGGTATACAAAAAACTCGGGCGCACAGGCTGGATGCTGGTAGGTCTGGCACCGGAAAAAGAGATGTATTCCTCTCTGCACAAACTCCAGACGACAACATTTGTGGTGACAATCGCCGTAATCCTGGTGTCCCTGTGTGCTGCGGCCTGGCTGTCCTACGGCGTAACCAAGCCCTTAACCCGCCTGGTTCTGGCGATGAGACAGGTACAGCGGGGTTCGTTTGATCAGGCCGAATCCCTGCTTCCCCCAGACCAGAATGTGAAGAGCGAGATTAGTTATGTGATATCTACATTTCGCTACATGATCATCCGCCTCAGGCAGCATATCCAGAATGAATTCGAGCTGAAGCTGCTTCGACAGCAGGCGGAATATAAGGCTCTCCTCATGCAGATCAATCCGCATTTTATGTTCAACACGCTGGAACTGGTCAGCAGTCTTGCGATACAGCGGCGAACGGACGACACTGTGCAGGTCATTGAGGATCTCGGGAAAATGATGAGGTACTCCATGCATACGAATGATGATCGTGTGCCACTGGCTGAGGAACTCACCTACGTCCGCCACTACATCTCCATTCTTCAAACCCGCTTCGGACCCAAGCTCGATATTTCCACCCAAGAATCGGGCAGACTGGATCACCTTGTCTTGGTCAAGTTTATTCTGCAGCCGCTAATCGAGAATGCAGTCAAATACAGTTTTCAACATCAAACGACTGCTCGGGTGCGTATTCGAATCTGCAGGAACAAGGAACGCCTGCACCTCAAGATTAAGGACAATGGTCCGGGGATGCCTCTGGACATCATCTCCAGAATGCAGGATCCTGAGACCGTTACCGCACAACTCGAACCGATGCTTCGCCATTCAAGCTGGCATATCGGACTTGGCAATGTGGTTGCCCGGTGCCGGCTGCATTACGGTTCCCTCTTTGCCATTCATATATCGAACGGGGATACCCAGGGCACTTGTATTGAACTGGTTCTACCCGTACAGGAGGAAAAACATGTACAACGTATTGATCGCTGATGATGAGATTGAGGTCCGTGAAGGCCTGAAGCTGAAAGCCGACTGGAGTGGAATGGGCTTTGCCATCTCAGGTGAGGCCGCAAACGGAGTGGAAGCCGCTCGGTTGCTCCAATCGGGACACTATGACCTGCTCCTGACTGATATGAATATGCCGGTCATGGATGGAGTGCAGCTGCTCGACATCTGTAGAACCCACAATCCATCCATCGAAATCATGATCATCACGGGATATGAGGACTTCCAATATGCCAGAGCCGGTGTTCGTAATCATGCCATGGACTACTTATTAAAGCCGGTAACCCGGGGAGAATTGAAAGCGGCTTTGATCAAAATCAAGGAGGAGCTGGATAAGAAACGCAAGGCTCGGGATGAATCCGAAAGGATCCAATGGCGCCTGTCCCAATACTATCAACAGATGAAAACACACTTTATTATGGATCTCGTCAAGGGTAACAAGCTCCCTCCTTCTTCACTGCCTGAACGAATCCGATTATTTCATCTGGAAGAATGGCAGCATTCCGAGGTCTGCTTCCTGACTGCAGGTTTGCGGGAAACAAACCATGCTCCTGCTTCCGAAATCCGGATTCCGGAGGACATGCATCTCCCATTCCAAATGATCTGTCACGAGATTGCTGAATCTTATACGGGAACTGTACTTGTATTTCAGGACACAGCTCATCCTGGAATCATACATTTCATGATATTGGACGGAATGCAGCATGAATTTGTGGAAAGGCTCCGCATACAGATTATGTCCTATCTGACAATGGAAATGCAGATTGGAATTGGGCTGACGGTGGCTGGACTCGAACGCTGGAAGGAAGGGTACGTCCACTCCCTGCTGGCATGGAACCTGGCCGGACGCCAGTCTGGTTACGCTCAGACAACAGAGGTAACTGATCACAGTCCACTGATTCCCGAGGAGATCAACCGCGCCATGCATCGATGTCTTCTCCGAGGGGACCTGGATTCCTTTCGCAGCATGATTCGAAAAGAGCTGGACGATGCCTTTCACAGATCCACTTCCCGTTTAATCCGCTGTCTATTGCAAATTTCACTGCTGATGGAGTCTGCCGCCATGGACTACATGCGACATGCTTATGGTACACCATCTCGCTGGATCTCTCCTGAATGGGTACTGTGGCTGGAGACTCCTGAACAAGCAGAACGGCTGCTGATGCAATGGGCAGAGGATTTTGTAGACGGGCAGCAGCCATCCGAGACCACAGAAGCAACCATGATCGAATCAGCGAAATGTTATATCGATGAAAACTACATGCAGGAAATTACGCTCACCTCCATCGCAGAGCAATTTAACTATCACCCTTCCTATTTCTCTGAGATGTTCAAGGAAGGTGCGGGCATCTCATTTATTCAATATTTGACGGAAACCCGGATGAAACACGCAACACGCTTACTGAAGGAAACTCAATTGAGTGTATGGGATATCACTGAGCTTACAGGCTTCTCATCCCCGAGCTATTTCAGCGCCCGCTTCAAAAAGGTGCACCACATGAGTCCTTCCGAGTACCGGGTGCTTCAATCCGAAAAAATCACTGATGAGAATCCGAAGAAATGAGATTCCGGCCGCGTCGGCTCCCAGGTAAGATGAGGTTATCAGGACGTTCATCGCGTATCATGTAAGCGGATTCAGTTATTGGAATTGTGAATGTTCAACCACTCTTAGCCTGAAGGGAGGCAAATCATGAAAAAAATGTCCACGCCCTTATATGGCCAGCAAAATAAGACAGCCTACTTGTTCCTGTTGCCTTGGCTGATCGGACTGTTCTGTCTAACGCTGGGGCCAATGGCTGCATCGCTGTACTTATCCATGACCAAATTCAATCTGTTATCACCGCCGACGTGGACGGGGCTCAGCAACTATGTGCAAATCTTCAGTGAAGACGATACATTTCGCAGATCGCTTGGACTGACCTTCTTTTATGTATTCTTGTCCGTCCCGCTCCGCCTCGCCTTTGCGCTGCTAATAGCGATGGCGCTAAACAAAGGCATTCGCGGCCTCGGTATTTATCGAACCGTATATTACATCCCTTCCCTTTTGGGAGGAAGTGTTGCCATCGCCATCGTATGGCGCCAAATTTTTGACGGTAACGGACTCGTCAATCAATTCCTGAACTGGTTCGGCATAGCGGGGCCTTCCTGGATTGCACATCCCGACTATGTCATTTATACCATCGTGACCTTATCCGTGTGGCAATTCGGTTCGGCGATGGTGATCTTCCTCGCTGGCCTGAAGCAGATTCCAGCCGACCTTTACGAAGCGTCGGATGTGGACGGTGCGAGCAAGCTGCGTCAATTTTTCCGCATCACGCTGCCCATGCTGTCACCGGTCATTTTTTTCAACCTGATCATGAGCATGATCAATTCCTTCCAGGCCTTCACTCCGGCATATGTCATCGGTGATGGTCGCGGAGGACCACTTGATGCCACCATGTTCTACACCCTGTATTTGTATCTGAAAGGCTTCTCGTTCTTTGATATGGGTTACGCCTCGGCACTCGCCTGGATCATGTTGGTCATTATCGGTATATTCACAGCTATCGTCTTTCTCACATCCAGGTTCTGGGTATTCTATGGCGACAATCAGGAGGGGAGGTAATGCATATGCCGTTCAAACGAAAGCTCATTCAAACCGGGAGACACACGGTCATTATTCTCCTCGGTCTGCTGATGCTGTACCCCGTGTTATGGCTGATCTTCAGTTCGTTCAAACCTAACCATCTAATCTTTACGAACAGCAGTCTGATTCCAACCAGCTTCACACTGGATCATTACGTGAATGGCTGGAAAGGATTACAGGGCGTTTCCTTCGGCCGATTCTTCGGCAATTCGGCACTCATCTCGGTCATGAGCGTTCTGGGAAATGTGATCTCCTGTTCGCTCGCTGCCTATGCTTTTTCCAGACTCCGCTTCAATTTAAAAACGCTGTGGTTCAGCATCATGCTGGTCACGATTATGCTGCCTTACCATGTAACGCTTGTACCTCAATATATTCTGTATAACGAGCTGCAGTGGATCAATACGTATTTCCCGCTTATTTTGCCTAAGTGGCTGGCACAGGACTCCTTTTTCATTCTGCTAATGGTGCAATTTATCCGCGGTATTCCGCGGGAGCTCGACGAGAGCGCAACGATTGACGGGTGCGGACAGTCCCAGATTTTTTTCAGAATCGTGGTGCCTCTCCTTGTTCCTGCGTTGATCACAACGGCGATCTTCACCTTTATCTGGAGCTGGGATGATTTTTTCAGCCAGATGATTTACCTAAGCAAGATCGATCTGTTCACCGTACAGCTGGGCATACGTTCCCTGTTTGATCCATCAGGACAATCCGATTGGGGAGCATTGCTTGCCATGTCCACGTTATCCCTACTCCCTGTAACGATTATCTTTTTGGTATTTCAGCGCTATTTTCTTGAAGGCATTGCTACTACCGGTCTGAAGTAAGTTCTATTTTCGCAATCACCATATTCGTTAGGAGGATGAACGATGTTTAAGCGACTCATGATGGGAATGGCCGCCTCACTCCTGCTATTTGCAACAGCCTGCTCGGGTACGGATCATACGGGTGCTGGCGGTAATACGGATCAAGGTAACGAATCAAACGGCCAGGTCGAACTGCGCATGATGTGGTGGGGTGATCAGAAACGGGCAGACATTACAAACGAAGCTCTTCAAGTCTTTCAGGAAAAACATCCGGACATCAAAATTGTAGGTGAATTCGCCCCTTCCTCCGGATATTTTGACAAATTGAATACACAGCTGGCATCAGGAACGGCACCCGATGTATTCTTCCTGGGTGGCAATGTGGTCGATTATGCCAAAAAGGATGTATTGCTCAACCTCGATCCATATGTCGGAAATGAACTGAACCTGGACGGCATGGATACCACCATGGTGGAATACGGTCGTCTTGACGGGAAGCTTCAGCATATTTCAGCCGGTGCCAATGCACGTGGAATTGTAATTAACAAGGCGTTGTTCGATAAAGCTGGCATCCCTCTGCCTGAGGCGGACTGGACCTGGGAAGATTATGCCGCAATCAGCAAGGAGCTCTCTGACAAGCTCGGCGATGGCATATTTGGAACGTATAACTTTACGGTGGACGGGATGGATATCTACCTGAAGCAGCGTGGCAAACAGCTGTATGACATGACCAACGGTACGTTGGGTTTTGCACAGGAGGACATTCTCGAATGGTTTCAATACTGGGAAAAGGCATCGGCCGACGGTGGTGTAGTCACACCTGAATTGCAGGTCTCCAATCCGCATGATGACACGAGCAAATCGCTGCTGATTACAGGCAAAGCGGCCATGACCCTGCTTCCGTCCAACCAGCTCGCTGCATTCCAGAGCCTGACGGAGGATCCGCTCATTCTGCATCCGGTTCCGCGCGGACCCAAAGGTACTGGCGTGGTATTTGAATCCAGTCAGGGATTGTCTGGCTATGCGAATACCAAACATCCTAAAGAGGTTGCCATGCTGATGGACTTCTGGATCAATGATCCGGATGCGGCCCGAATTCTTGGCAATGACCGCGGCGTCCCTGTTACGGAAACCAATCGGAATCTTCTTCAGGAAGAAGCCGGAGCCGTTGAAGAACTCGTTTATGACTATACCAATTTTGTATCTGAAGCCACCAAAACGGAGCCTTTTGACGTAAGTTATAATCCTCCTGGCTTTGCGGAATTCTCCAAGCTGGCTCAGACGACAACCCAGGAAATTGGATTTGGTCGAAAAAGTGTCGAGGAGGCGGTATCAAGCTTCTACAGCGGTACTCTCCGAATTTTCGAATCCAACCAATAGCAATAACCACCACAACCCATTAGGAGGCGAACATGGCAGAAGCACTATTGAACCGGCTGCGCCAGATGTCCATTCCAAACCTTGTTCAGCCCAGTAAGCCGAAAGACGCAGTTATCTTGCAAGAGTGGCAGGAATCGGGAGTCCGTTTTGCCGCTTCGGGCGGAGGCCTGGAACAGGCTTATTATGCAGCAGTAGAGAAGCTCCTTGCCTGCATCGTTCCCATGAGCAGCGGAGATCCTGTTCTCCAGGAAGGAGGCATCTATCTCGGCTGCTGGCTGGAGAGCACGGGCACGATTAACGCAGAACTGCTCTCCCGCCTGCTTCCTTCCGTTTCCCGAGCAACCTATCTAAGCTTCGCAGCTCATCAGCGGGAGGATGGATTACTGCCTTACAAACTGACAGAGACTGGTCCCTCCTTCCGTCAGATTCAATTGGTTACTCCGCTTGCACGAAGTGTATGGAATCACTATCAGCTTCACGGTAAGGACTGGAGTTTCCTGAGTACGATGTATACTGCCATGACACGTTATGACGAATGGATTGCGAAACATCGGGATACCCGGGGAACCGGATGCGTAGAGGCTTTCAGTACATTTGACACCGGACATGATCTATCACCCAGGTTCTGGCATGTACCGGATACGCCTTACCAGAATGATCCCGGTGCATACCATCCGGATTCTCCGATATTGCCGTTCCTGGCACCGGATTTAACCGCCAATATTTATTGCCAGCGTATGTATATGTCCCGTATGGCAGAGGAACTTGGCGAATCGGGTCAGGAATGGAAAGCAAAAGCTGAATTCAGTCTGGACAGCCTCTTTCGCTACTGTTATGACGAAGAGGATCAGTTCTTTTATGATCGTGATCGCAATGACAAGTTTGTTCGAGTTCAATCGGATGTGCTGCTGCGCGTGCTGGCCTGTGAGGTGGGTGATCAACATTTGTTCGACCAGCTGCTGCAAAGATATCTGCTCAATACAAGCAAATTTTTTGCCCGATATCCCTTTACGTCCCTAGCCATGGATGATCCCCGGTTCGACCCTTCATCCACCTATAACAGCTGGGGTGGGCCGTCTAATTTTCTGAGCCTCATTCGGGCTCCCCATGCCTTCGAACATCACCATCGCTATGTGGAATTGACATGGGTGCTGAATCCGATTCTGGCTGCGTTATCCAGAGCGAAGCGTTTTGCTCAAACCCTTAGTCCATGGACCGGTGAAGAAGGCTTCACGGATACCTACTCCCCAGCCATCCTGTGTCTACTTGATTTTGTGGAAAGGTTATCCGGCATTATGCCTGTCGGTTCAGACCAGCTGTGGTTTACCGGACTTCTTCCCCCAGCCATGGATCATGGCGAAGAAGTTGCCGGGAGTACAGCCTACAGCCGAACGGTTGACGGGCAACCGTTTGAACTGGTGAACTCCCCAGATCAAATGGTGGTCTATCGAAAAGGCAGCTTTCATATTCAGGCTCCGGCTGGAATCCGGGTGATCACCGATCGTGATGGAAGGCTGGAAAGTATCATTGGAATGAGCGTGCGAACGATTGAGGGCGAGCTTACTTATCAGGGGAAGTCCCTTCCGATTCGAATTAAAGGAAATGAGATGCAGTGCTTCACTGGAGATGGTTTGCAAACCGTCCGGGATATTGGCATGATCTATCCAAGTTATCAATAGTAAAAAGGCGCAAGTGCAGAGAAGTCTCCATGCACCTGCGCCTTTGCTTGTCCAAAGCATGTCCATTACCGAGGAGAGCGTGTCCATTTCTCCCGGTTTATAATGCTATAGAGAAACAGACTCACTCAAGCTTTTCGCTGCCACGAAGGGTGGCGATAAAACTCAATCGTATCAATGAAACTTACGTTGTATTCCTGCTCTACTTCCGATAAATCCAGCAGTTTGCGGTCAATTTCTTTTAATCCCATGACCACGTCATGCCGCAGCAGATCCATTGCAATTTTGCCTACAAACCCGCCCTCGTTCTCCTTGTGTCGATTACGAAACTCTTCATTGTATATTAATTCCGGGGTAAAGGATGACTCAACAAACGCATTGACGAGTGTTAACTCTTTCCCTTCCTTGTGCACCGCAATATAGTAATTTCCGCGGTCATCCTTGACCAAATCTTTATTCAGTTCAACGTTCATTGGAATCACTCCCTATATCTTAAATAATGGGCCAATACGATAAAACATGGGCAGGCAATTGCTCACCACCTGACCTGATCCGTTCATATAGTAGGTATAAACGGAGAACGGAGGATGACTTATGAAGTGGCATCATCTCCATACAGGCAAAACGCTGCAACAGCGTTTGGCGGAGCTGCAGGGACATCTGGCCGAGCTCAATACACCGCGGTCAGGACTTGAACCAGGCCGGATCAAACGGGTGTATTCTCGCCATTTTATCAAAGTAAATCGACAATTGTTTATTCCGCTCAGCCTGTTGTCCATCCGTGTGTTTGATACACATCAGACACGCCGAGGTGTTCGAGTAGGCATTCGCACCGTGTTCCCATCCAAAAATGCCTTTCGAAATATCCGGCTGGTTGGCGTGGGACTTGATTATCTGGAGCTGCAGGGAACCGGCAAATTCCCTTCCCGCATCCTGTTTCCCCTGAGTCAGATCGAATCCATCCATCGTCCAACAATTAAAAAGAAAAAGCAGACACGTTAATCGGCGCTGTCCCCTCTAATCCATACGGCCCATTTCATTATAACGCAACCTGTATCGATTTGCCTGCTTAGCGCTTCACGCCAAAAACGGTGAGCACAGAATTTCTCTGTGTCTCACCGCGTAGTTCACCAATTGAAGCTTATCCATGTAATGAACACTGTATTCGACTCTACTTGGGTTATCTCATTATAGCCCTGTCCATACATCCTTGGCATAACGACCTTCCTGCTGTAAGCGTTCGAGCCATGCATCTGCCTCATCTACAGGCTTGCCACTAATGTCGGTGTATGCCTGCTTGAGTGTTGCCTCCACATCAGGAGCCATCTTGCTGCCGTCTCCGCAAATATACAGATGCCCGCCCTGCTCAAGCAGAGGAATCAGTTTTTCGGCGTCATCCCTCATCAAATGCTGAACATAACATTTATCCTGTCCATCGACTCTGGAAAAGGCAGTGTGAAGCTGGACAAGTCCTTCTTGCTGTGCCGCTTCAAGCTCATTTTTATACAAGTAATCATGCTCCGGATTGCGGCATCCAAAGTACAAATGAGCTTCGCCCACGCTCTGTCCCTGTTCCTTAAGAACCCGTCTTGCTTGCAGGAATCCACGGAATGGGGCCACTCCCGTTCCTGGACCCACCATAATAACCGGCACTTCTGGATCAGATGGCAGTTCAAACCCGGATTCAGGCGTTCGGATAAACATGATCACCTCTTCACCCGGTTTCAGGTTTGCCAGATAATTGGACGCTATACCTTTATACTCCCCTTGACCGCTCCAAGCCGGCGCTCGAACCACACTGACCGTAATACTAGCCTGCTCTGGCTGTACCCGAGGCGAACTTGAGATGGAGTAATATCTCGCTTTGAGTGAGGGCAACAGTTCGAGGAAGCGTTCGAACGGCATTTCGCACGCCTCATACTTCACGAGATAATCCAGCATCGATACCCGCTTACCCCTCACTTCTTC
The DNA here is from genome assembly GCF_058789975.1 of Paenibacillus sp. FW104-T2. Classification (NCBI taxonomy): domain Bacteria; kingdom Bacillati; phylum Bacillota; class Bacilli; order Caryophanales; family Paenibacillaceae; genus Paenibacillus; species Paenibacillus sp. FW104-T2. The sequence goes on from NZ_JBYTCE010000028.1 coordinate 28,023, forward strand.
CATATATACCGATTCGTCCAGAAGTGCTTCAAGCTCCTTCTTATGCGGCGGGCATACGGTGTAGGCTGCCAGCTCTCTCAGCTGGGCACGTGTTGCAGCCTCCTGCAATTCCACGCTGTGGCTGAGCAAGTCAACCAGATTAACCGGCTGATGCAGTGGCAAGTGCGCAGCGCTTCGACCAGATGCATCCAAAACCAGGTGTTCCGTACCCGTAAAACCATAACGTTTGAGTACACGCTCCACGAGTTCCGGTGGATTTTGCGGGAGAACCCCCAGATGATCGCCTTCCTTGTAAGTCATGCCTTCAGGCAGCTGAATCTCCAGATGACGCGTGCTGCGGAGGCTGCCAGCATCATGAAGTTCCCGATTCTCCAATACGTGAGCCGCATGGGCATCGTACGTATCTGCAAGTGGCGTCACCGCATGCCCACTGACAAATTGAACGGACAACGAGCTGCGCTCACTGCCTGAGCTGCTGTTCAACTTCAATCCCATTGCGTGTGCCAGATCCGGCCACAATTGTTCGCTCCAGTCCTCAACCTGTTTCTCGAAATCTCCGCTGGCATCACTTTCGCCAAGTGGGGATAACCGGCTTGCCCCCTTGGAAGAGAGCTGTTCATCAATCAAACGCGGAATACGCTGATACGTGCTGGCCCAGTTATGATCCCCACAGCCAAGAACAACAAAGCGCACGCCTTCAAAAGCATTGGCATCTGCATGTTGAATCCACTCCACAAAATTCTTGGCGTTGCTTGGCGGCTGACCATTGTAGGATGCACTAACAATAATGACGACACCTTCCTTCGGCAGGTTGCCTACCCGATTGTCCAGTGCCTCTACTTCGCTACGAAAGCCCTGATATCGCGCAGTATCTGCAATCTCACGTGCAATGCCTTCCGCAGTACCCAGGTTGGAACCGTACAGAACCAGCATCGGGGTATGATGGGCATTTGCCGTATCCAGCTCTTTTCGTTTGACAGCAGGAGCTGGCTCTTCCAACGCAACACCCGGTACAGCCATGACAGGCTGCCCACCACGGGCACGAACACGGATGGTGAAATGGTCCGGCTTGAGCGTCAAGGTTTCTTTCACCTTCAACTGATAATCCGTATGATCAATGAAGTCAAAATGTTTCAAAACCATGCCCAGCACCAGCGTTGCCTCTTGAAGTGCAAATTGCTGCCCAATACATGCCCGCTGACCGTTACCAAAAGGCTTATATGCATCGTGCGGCACCTTGCTTGGATCCTCAAATCGCTCCGGACGGAACTCTTCCACATCGTCGCCCCAGGCATCGCGGTCTCGATGCAGTTTGGGAATGAGCACACTAACGCTGTCCCCTTTTTTCAACGGATACTCTCCGGCGAGCACGGTATCTTCTTTGGCATAAAGGGAGAACGCCGGGGCTGTTGGCCACAGACGAAGTGCTTCGTTTAGTGCCATACGGATATATTTCAGACTCCGAACCTGATTATACGTTGGAACCGGATCCTTCAAAATCTGGTCAGCCTCGGCTTGCGCCTTAGCCAGTTTATCCGGATTTTTCATCAAATAATAAATGGCAAAGGATAATAGTCCGCTCGTTGTTTCATGTCCTGCAATCAGAAACGTAATGATCTGGTAGCGGATATTTTCGTCATCCAGTGTTTCTCCCGTCTCCGGGTCCTTACCGCTCAGCATATGGGATAACAGATCGTCTGCGCCCTCCTGAGGCTGTTCTTTGCGCTCGGCGATAATATGATCGACCAGCGCGAACATGGAGCGGATATCCTGCTCAAATTGTTTCTTTTTGCTAATCATCAATTTGTCCTGAAGACGGAGACGCTGCAGCGAACTCATGGATTCATCCAGAGCGCGAACCATGCTTGTAATAAAGGGGTGAGGTTCTTCCCGATAAAAGCTGTTAAACCGGTAATTGAATCCGCATAACCCGATCGTATCCAGCGTTAGACGTGTCATATCATCGGGTACATTTACCGTTTCATCCGGATTCAGCCTAGACCATTTCTGAACAAGCTGCACGGCCAGATCGATCATTTTATTATGATATCCCTGCATGGCACGCTGACTGAAGCTGGGCAGAAGCACATTATGTGCTTTTTTCCAATTGGGCTCATCCGTCCAACTTGTAAATAAGCCATCTCCAGCAAACGCACGAACTTTCGCAAGCGGTGCCCATACACGCTTATCGAATTTGGATTCATCCGTCACCTCGGCAACCAGCTTATGACCCGAAATGTACAGCTCGCTCCGTCCCGGGTATTCCATTCGAAAGATCGGTCCGTATTCCTCAGCAAGCTTAACCAAGGATTGTACCGGTTCATCCAAGTTTAATTGTGGCAAGTTACCCAGTGGTCCAAAGGTTTTGGGCTGGGGTACTGACATTGACGACATCTTCTTCACTCCTATTCCAACTCATATGGTTGACTGATCATGAATAATGGCACTGTTAACTTCAGCATTCGACTAAATAGGTATACCATCATTTTCTACAAGTACTCACATTTGATTCAAGATCATGATAAAACACAATAGAACCAACTGACCGATTTGGTATATCGGTCAATTTTGAGTAAAAAAAATGAGGCGCTTCGTTATCTTACTTTTACCCTAACATTTCCAGTTCCAATCTTCAACAGTCTCAAAGTCATAGGACCATCGGGTCGGCCCTGCTCTTTGAACTAGGTGGTCCCTTGGCCTGAAACGGTTTCAGGCCTTCTCCACCCTTGATTTTTACACGGGAGCTTCACCATGTAATCTAGCGTTTCTTCAGCAGTTCCCTGATTTTCGTTTCCATCATTAAAGGTTCAACTGTCGTTTCATAGCGATCACTAACCTCGCCATCCGCTCGGATCAAAAACTTGGTGAAATTCCACTTGATCCCGTCCCCGTAATACAATGCAGGATGGTTTTCCCTTACAAAATGATCCATCCACCGACCTTCTTCCGTTTCGAGATCATATCCCTGGAATGCAGCCTTTTCGACCAGATGACGAAACAGAGGATGAATGGATGTTCCGGTAACCTCGATCTTATCAAACATCGAAAAGGTCACATGAAAATTACTTTTGCAATATTGGGTGATCTCTGCATTATTACCTGGTTCTTTATGATTGTACTGATTGCAGGGAAAAGCCAAAATTTCCAGGCCTTGTTCGCCATACTTGTCATAGAGGTGCTGCAGCTCCGAAAATTGTCTGGAATAGCTGCACTTGCTGGCAGTGTTGACAATGAGCAGTACCTTTCCCTCAAACCTTGATAAATCATCAATATGTCCATCCTTTGAAGAAACTTGATAAGAATAAATAGGATTCATATATAGCGCCTCCCATAAGAAGTAGACTAAAATAGGCTCTTTACATAAATTATATCTGCGTTCATCTTATAGTTGAAATATATAAAACATATTAATTTAATAGCTATTATCTATTATGCATTGTGAAAGTATGCCAAAAAAACAACTGTCCTGAGAAGAGAACGGATCTACTCCATTGGACAGTTGCTGTGCTGGGTTATTAGATAATTGATAAACGCTTATCCCATAATCAGGCCGTATACTACACCCGGACCGTGTACACCAATCGTCAGGTCATTTTCAATATCGGAAGACCGACTTGGGCCGGAAATAAAATGGATACCAGCGGGAAGGTTCTCTCTTCCTGCTTCATCAAAGCGATTCAGCGTCTCGCCCAATCGGGTATGCAGGCGTTCTACCGGAATGATAATGATTAATACGGTTGGCAGAAGACTCACAGCGCGTCCCTTCTCTGGTGAAGATAGCACCGTAACTGAACCTGTGTAAGCAGTCGCATAATCCGCCATGACCACGCCAATATCGGCCTCTGCAGCCCGAGCTTTCCAGTTTTCATCCGGCTTGCTGTTCCATACGGAAATCTGTACGTCCGGCAGCTCTGCTTCAAGCTGCAATTCATCTAGCTCCTGTTCGTTCTGACGAATCACATACTTTGCTCCCAGTTCATTCGCTTTCGTTGTAATAAAAGTGGAAGCTTCATCCAAATTCTTCACCCGAACAATGTGGGCACCAACACTCACAAAGTTATCGGTAAATGCCTGTATACGTTTCTCTTCATCCCATTCCAGTTCATTCCAGAATGACGGCGCACCTCGAAAAGGCTGCGTTGGCGCATGATTTTGGCGGGGCCTTCTTAACTTGGAAGCAATACCATTCATGAACTTCTCCTGCTTCTCGCGCGACCGCTTCTCCAATTGGTTCAGCCACTGCTGATGCTCAGTGCTCATGCCTGCCGCCTCCTTGCTCCCGTTCTCGCAAAATGTGCTCCATCCGGTTGCGGACATTGCTATCCATTTCTTTTCGATCTTGATCCAGCTCCTGATCCAGCTTGCTCCACTGCTGGCGGAATGAACGTTTGGCCAGGCTCGGTGCAACTCGGTATGTGTTCCAGCCCTTGAGCGGACCAAGCTTGAGCGAAATTCCTTCATTACGCACAACAGCCTTCTGGCCAAGCTGGCCCAGACGAATAGCCGCACTGAAACGTTTGGAGCTGGACACCACAGCGGCAAATCCCTTCATGCCTGCTCCCTCCAGCTTGTTTCCGTGGCCTTCTTCAACCTTACGTCTGCGTAAATACACGAGCATATCATGTAAAGGTATTTTGACAGGACAGGCCTCATAACAGGCCCCGCATAAACTCGAAGCACTGGCAATGTCGTTCCACTCGTCTATATTCCCATTCAGTGCTGGGGTCAACACCGCTCCAATCGGCCCACTGTAGGTTCCACCATAGGCATGACCGCCTATATGACGGTATACCGGACAAGCATTCAGACAGGCTCCGCAGCGTATGCAATTCAGCAGTTCCTGAAATTCAGGATCACCCAGCTGCAGGGATCTTCCATTATCCACGATAATAATATGCATCTCATCGGGACCATCCCCGTCTGCTGTTCGGCGCGGCCCGGTGATGCCTGACATATACATGGTCAATTTTTGTCCTGTAGCGGAACGCGGCAGCAGTGTGGCCATCACTTCAAGATCGGTCCAGGATGGAATGATACGCTCCATTCCCATCAAGGTAATCTGTGTCTTCGGTACAGTGGATACCATACGGGCGTTGCCTTCATTCTCGAACAGCACCATGGAGCCTGTCTCTGCAATGGCAAAGTTACAGCCCGTCATGCCAATGTCAGCCTCAAGAAATTTTTCACGCAGCTTTTTACGCACAAACCCGGCGAGCACGGTTGTATCCGGTTCGAGAGTTTCCCCTGCTTCTTTTGATAATAGCTCCGCAATCTGATAACGATTTTTGTGAATCGCCGGAATAACGATATGTGAGGGTGCTTCCCCTGCCAACTGGATGATATATTCACCCAAATCGGTCTCAATGGCTTCAATGCCGGCAGATTCAAGCGCATGGTTCAGATGTACTTCTTCCGACACCATCGATTTGGATTTGACCACGGACGCAGCTTCATTGTGGGCCGCTATATCAAGCGCAATTGCGGCTGCCTCGGCCGATGTATCAGCAAAATGGATATGGACACCGTTAGCACGGGCGTTGTTGACGAATTCATTCAGATAATAATCCAGATGTGCGATCGTGTGCAGTCGAATCTGGCGTCCCCGTTCCCGCCATTCATCCCAGTTTCCGTGTTCCTCCGAAGCCGATTTCTTTCCGTTCCGCAGACGTTCTGTTGTGAACTTGACGGCTTTGCGCAGAAAATCATCATTGAGCGCGAGTTCCGCACGCTTTTTGACAGACACATCCATTACACCAGGCTGACTCATCCTGATCGCACCCCCTCATACAGTAATTCCGCCAAATGCATGACACGAACCGGTTCATTCCGGTAACGCAGATTGCCTGCGATATTCATGAGACACGCCATATCCAGTCCAACAAGCACCTCGGCATCGGTCTCTTTGATATGATCAACTTTCTCGGTAACCATGGCGCCGGATATATCGGACATTTTTACAGCAAACGTTCCCCCGAACCCGCAGCAATCCTCTCCATAAGGAAGCGGTACAAATTCCAGCCCTTTCACTGCAGACAACAGCGCCATCGGTTCGTCTTTGACTCCGAGCAGCCTGCTGCCATGGCACGATGGATGGTACGTAACCTTGTGAGGAAAATGTGCTCCCAGATCCGTTATCCCGAGCACCTGCACCAGAAATTGCGTAAATTCATAGGCTTTCGCTTCCAGCCGTTTCGCCTTTTCGAGCCATACCGGATCATCCCCAAACAGCTCGGGATAATGATGAATCATATACGTGCAAGACCCCGAAGGACAGACTACAAAATCGCTGTCGTCAAACGCTTCCAGAATCGTTTTGGCTGCCACTCTCGTCTCATCCCAATACCCGCTATTATAAGAAGGCTGACCGCAGCAGGTTTGGACAGGCGGAAATTCCAACCGAACGCCGTGAGCGGCAAGCAGTCTGACTATCGCTTCTCCGACACGCGGGTAGATGGCATCACTGAGGCAGGTAATGAACAAGGAGACCTTCATAAATACACGCTCCCATAATCAATTAGTAGTTGATCTATTGAAGTTAACTCTAGGTACCAAGTCAGAACGAGCTGACTACATGCCCATTTGCTTATACAAGCGTAATTTGAATGTCATAGTCCTTCAAACGTTTCATGAGATCACCCTCCAGCTGCTCATTGAGAATAACAGCATGAACCGCATTTAATCCGGTTACCCTGGCGAACGCACGCACACCAAACTTGCTGGCATCTGCGAGCAAAATAACCTGGTCGGAGATGCCGACCATTTTTTGTTTCAACCTGGCTTGCAGTTCATTGGATTCGCTAATTCCGCCACCATCCAGATGGACCCCCTTGCAGGACAAGAACAGTTTATCAACGTGATACGTTTCCAGTGAACGTTCGGCCAGCGGCCCGACAAACGATAGCGAACGCTGTGCCAATTGTCCCCCGGTAGAGATCACCTCTATCTTGTCCTTGCTGCTAAGTTCGGTCGCTACCTGAATCGAGTTGGTTAACACCGTCAGCGGGATATCCGGCATGTTCGCAGCCATATAACCTGCAGTGGTGCTGGCATCCAGGAGTATTCGATCCCCTGGGCGAATCATGGCAAGGGCTGCCTGAGCAATTCGCTTCTTCTCTTCCGCATGCGTCGTTTCCCTCACGCGATAGGGGATCTCCGGCTGATCATCCTTGATGCTCACAGCACCCCCATGGGAGCGCTTTAATCGCCCGGCTTGCTCCAGCCGATCCAGATCGCGGCGAATGGTCTCTTCGGTTACCCTACAGCGATCACTTAGCTCGGACACACGCATGCTTCCGCTTTCATTAACCATCTCGACAATCCGATCATACCGCTCGGCAGCCAGCATGGTTACACCTCACTTCCGGCCTGTGATTTCGATGAGTCCGTTAACCTAAGAAATCTGCCGTATGCCTCTTCCCAAATCGTTCTGTCTTTCGGTTCATACTCGGTTACCGGGAACGAATCACGAATGACCCTTCGAGCCTCCCAAATGTCCTTGAACGCTCCGCTCGCAATCCATTGGACAGCCATGTTACCAATTGCACTGCCTTCTGCCGGCCCTGCCCATACCGGTCTGCCAATAGAGCTTGCCGTCCACTGGCACAGCAATTGATTCTGGATGCCTCCGCCGACTATGTGCAATCCATTAAAAGACTGACCCGATAATTGTTCCGTCCATTCAAGTACTCTTCTGTATTTCAGCGCAAGACTCTCCAGGATGGATCTGGCAATAGCTCCTTGATCCTGTGGTTCCTGCTGTCCCGTATCTCGGCAATACTGGCGAATCCGAATCGTCATGTCACCTGCTGGCATAAACAGATCGTCATCAGGGTCAAACAAACTTGCAAATGGAGGGGCCGCTTCAGCCTGTTTTAATAATTCAGCGTAACTGATCCCCTTCCCCTGACGCTCCCATTCACGCATGCTCTCCTGCAGGATCCAGAGTCCCATAATGTTCTTCAGTAGACGGAATGTTCCGCCAGCTCCGCCTTCGTTCGTAAAATTCAAGGCCAAACTTTCCGGAGTAATGGCAGGATGATCGATCTCCGTTCCCATCAAGGACCAGGTTCCACAGCTCAAGTAAGCAAACGAACGATCCGTTGCCGGGACAGCGACCACTGCTGAACCCGTATCATGTTCGGCTACTGCAATAACAGGAATTGATGATATCCCCAATTCACCGGATATACTGCTGCGGAGTTGACCTACTCGTGTACCCGGCATCACCGCTTCACCAAACAGCTGATCCGAAACCCCGATGTGAGCAAGTAATTCTCCGTCCCACTGCCCGCTCACCGGGTTGTAGAGCTGTGTTGTCGTTGCATTGGTAAACTCATTCACCGCTTCTCCAGTCAAAAAGTACCGAAGCAGGTCCGGAATCATAAGAAAACGATCTGCTGCACCCAGCAGTGGTGAACCGTTCCGCTGCAGAGTTGCGAGCTGGTACAGGGTATTAAAACTTAGAAATTGAATGCCTGTTCGCTCGAAGATCCGCTGGGAGGTTAACTCATTGCGAATCTGTTCCATCATGCCGTTGAACTGCCCATCACGATAGTGATAGGGGTTACCAAGCAATTCTCCATTGTGGCCCAGAAGTCCAAAGTCAACTCCCCAGGAGTCGATCCCCAAACTACCTGGCTGCTCTCCCTGCTGCTTGACCAGATGCAGACCTTGCAGCACTTCATGATGCAAACGCAGAATGTCCCAGTACATTCGCTCACCTGCTTTGACCGGCTCATTCTTGAATCGATGAACTTCGGTGGCCGTTATTCCCCGGTCATCCAGATGACCCAGCAGCGCCCTCCCGCTGCCAGCTCCCAAATCATATGCCAACACGCTCACTGCTCTACACCAACCTTTCTATACAAATGTTGCTTTTTACCTGCACTTAATTGTTTGTTTGTTTTTGTTTTATACTGTTTTGCTTTATTTTACGAGTATATCACTGTTGTAAGCGTTTGAATACCCTGTGTTTTGTTCTTTCCCAACAAAAAAACGACCTGATCCCATGGATAAGTCGTTCTTATGTTTGGCATTACGTTTCGATTACGTATAAAAGCGGCCATTACTTACGCCGGACTGTGGCTGCACATCTCTCTCGAAATGCTTGAACCTTGTGCCCTGGTATGTCAGCATGCCTTGGTCATTTTCCACCAGCATGCCGTAGTTGCTTCCGCCGACGTTCAGTTCCACACGCTCTCCATTATCCAGTTGAAATGTTGCATAGTACCAGGTGGAAGCACTGCTGTCCCCGCTGCCTCCCGTAACTTGGGTTCTCTTCGCCACCACGGTGCAGTGCAGCGTGAGCAGTGCTGCTGCATTATTCGAAGACCATGTTCGAACCCCTGAAATAATGGCGTACACAATCACACATGCAATGATGAGAAATATAGCACCAATAAATATGGATCCGAATGCACTCATGGCCCCAAACTCATTAAATCCCGAAAAAAAACCTCCCTGATTCCCCTCAAATCCCGGCACACTATTCATGTCGTCAAATACACCGAAGCCGTCTGTGGTTAATCTGCCCATCGATGAGGATATGTTGTTCGTTATCATTCATCATCGTTCCTTTCCGGCTCCAAAATAAGAATGCACCGTCCCTTGCCAAGGAGACGGTGCACGTGAACAACCTTACTAGCCTTGTCCGTATACTATATGAACGTAATCAGGAATACAGACGTTCAAGTTCATCAACCAGACTGCCTACATACGCCACGGCTGCACGAATCGGCTCAGGTCCGGACATGTCTACACCCGCAAGTTTCATGAGCTCTTGAGGTGCGAGACTACCGCCTGCTTTTAATGCTTCGAGCCAGCGATCCACGGCAGGCTGTCCTTCCTCGCGAATCAGTCCGGCAGCTGCAGTCGATGCCGTCAAACCAGCTGCATAGGTGTAAGGGTACAGACCCATATAATAATGAGGCTGTCTCATCCAGGTTAGCTTCGCCCCTTCATCTACAACCAGGTCAGGACCCCAGAACGCGGAAAGTATGTTTCCTTTCAGCTCACTGAGCAGCTTGGCTGTAATCGGTTCGTCCTTGGTCGCAAGTGCATATACTTGGCGCTGTAATTCACCTTCAAGCAGATGGGTTACGAAGTTATGGTAATACGTGTTGAGTAACTGCAAGATTACCCACCGACGCATTCTTGGATTGTCAGAGCGTTTTAACAGATGATCGGCCAGCAGCATTTCATTCATGGTAGATGGTGCCTCGATGAAATATAGAGAAGGCCTTGTATTGGTGATCCGCTGATAGCGTCCGGCAAGCATGAAATGTCCAGCATGACCGACTTCATGAGCGAGCGTAAACGCACCGCGCATATTGTTAGCCCATGAGATAAGGATATACGAATGCGCGCCGTAAATGGATGAACAGAAAGCACCCGTTGACTTGCCGGCGTTATCTGCGTAATCCACCCAACGTTCGCTGAATGCCCGCTCCACAATTTCACCGTATTCGGGACCAAGCACAGCAAGCGCTTCACGGATGAGCGTGCAGGCCTCCTCATATGTAATGGCCGGACTAAATTCAGGGTCCAGTGGAGCCTTGAGATCACAGAACATAAGCTTGTCCAGACCCAGCTCGCGTTTCTTGAGAGCCGCAAGTTTGCGCATATGCGGTGCCAGTTCCTGCTGAATGATATCCAGGATATTGTTGTACATCTCTTTGCTAACTTGCTGCGGGCTAAGCAGCATATCGGTTACGTCGTCGTAACCGCGAAGCCTGGATAAAACAACCTGTTTCTTTACTTCGGTTGCATAACCTTCGGCAAAAGTATTTTTGTAATCGTTAAGCTTGGAGCTAAAGGCTGCATAAGCAGAACGGCGCAGCTTGGTATCGGAAGACATTTCGTAGTTATTTTCATAGAACGACCAGGACAGTGGACGGTTATTGTCTTCTCCATCCAGCGCATCGTCGAAAGTCATGTCTGCCAGTTTACCGCGGAGGTAGATCCGGTATGGCGAATCCAATACTTCACCGAGGGAAGCCAGCACCTTCTCCGTCTCCGGTGAGAGACGATGTGCTTTTTCCTGAAGCAGAAGGTTCAGGCTGCGAGCATAGGGCTCCAGTCCGGGAAGTTCTGCAATATAACGTTCCACTGTACCCTCCGGAAGATCCGCAATTTCCGAATTGACAAAAGACAAGGAAGACGACAGAGAAGATAGGATATCTCCCGCTTTGGCCGAGTTCTCAATGTTTACCGGATTGGTACTATCCTCTGATTGTTTCAGTCGTGCGTAGGATGCGGTCTTCACAATCCGTTCCTGAAGTGCTTCACGAGCGTCCAGACAAGCCAGCAGCTGTTCGGCACCTTCGCCCAGACGTCCTTTGAACGTTTCAATATCGACAGCTGCTTCAGGAAGTGATCTGAGTTCCTGCTCCCACTCCGCATCAGTCCCAAACAAATCGGTCAGATTCCATGTCGACTCCTGGCTTACCTCGTCGCGTGTACGTATCTTTTCCATCTGTATATGTCCTCCTCCTTGCATTTCCAATATCTCTCATCGTATCATATTACGACCGTTTATACCTGACATCTCCCAAATTGAGACTTTTGGTTCAAACCGAATCAAAATAAACCGCTAAGGTCTGGAAATATTCCATACCTTGGCGGTTTATTTGACTTAAGGTTATTTGACTCTGACTTATTCTGATTTCCAGATTACATTTTCACCGTAATTTTTGCCCCAATCGTACATGGCTCGCAGGACTGGCATTAGACTATGTCCATGGTCTGTCAAGCTGTATTCTACCCGAGGAGGAACTTCTGCATAAACCTTACGCTCAATCAGCCGATCTTCCTCCAGCTCCCGAAGCTGGTTTGTCAGCATTTTTTGGGTGATATGAGGGATCAACCGTTTCAATTCACTGAATCGCTTGGTTCCTTCCAGGCCCAGATGCCACAATATAATAAGTTTCCATTTGCCGCCAATAACAGCAAGGGTCAATTCCTTCTCACAGTTGATTTCTTTCAGATTTATCCGTTCCTTGACTTCGGCTGCCATGGCTCCGAGCCCCCTTAGCTTACATTCTTATATCAACAGGTACATTATTCGATATAGCTTCTCTTCATTCTACTACAGCATGGCACGAATGCATAGGAGACGTGATTTACCACCGTATTAAGCATGACAGAAAGGACCGGCTTCCCTCTTATATATAAGGGACCGGTCCTGCCTATGTTGTCTTTAAAATCTATGAGCGATCTTCTATTCCAGATTCGCGTGACGGCCAAACATGTCCGCCCCGGTCATCTCTTTCTTTTCCATTAATGTGAGTACCAAAGCATCCATAGCAAGCAGCAATCCCTGTTCAAAAAGTGAACCCATCGGCTGGATTGTAACGGCTGCGCCTGACGTTGCGGTGTCCTCTTTTGCCGATGCAGGCAGACGAACGACGGTGCTGGCCAATTGACCAATGGTGGACTCCGGCTTGATCGTGATCAGACCGACAGGAGCGCCTGCTTTGCTGGCCTTATGAGCCATCGCCGCCAGACTGCCCGTTTCTCCCGAACCCGAGCATAGTAGAAGGAAATCCTTCGGACTGATGCCCGGTGTGACAGTCTCCCCGACGACAAATACCCGGAGCCCCATCTGCATCAATCTCATGGCAAAAGCCTTTCCCATCAAACCGGAGCGTCCAGCACCTGCCACGAAAATCTGTTCAGCAGCCAAAATATGCTCAGCCATCGCCTGCATCTCCGAATCGTCGATCTGGCTTAGTGTACGTTCCAGCTCCTTCAGAATGTCAGCTGCGTATTGTCTGCTGCTCATTCCGTTACCCTTGTTGAACGAGACGTTGCATTTCAGCCGCAACTTTGGCTTTGTCTGCTTGTCCAGTGATTCCGCCGCCCACAATGACCAGATCCGGTTGTGCTTTGATTACTTCAGGCAATGTTTCCAGCTTGATGCCGCCAGCTACAGCCGTTTTTGCGTTTTTCACAGCAGCTTTGATCGTTTGCAAATCTTCGAACGGGCTTTGTCCTTCAGCTTGCAGGTCATATCCTGTGTGTACACAGATGTAATCTACGCCAAGCGAATCAACTTCACGAGCACGTTGTTCAAGGTTAGGCACGTTGATCATGTCCACAAGAACTTGTTTGTTTTGTTTCTTCGCTTCTGCTACTGCACCTTTGATCGTACTGTCATTGGTTGCCCCAAGCACAGTGATCAGATCCGCACCAGCTTCAGCTGCTTTCATGATTTCATAACCACCAGCGTCCATAATTTTGAGGTCTGCAAGAACTTGCAAATTTGGGAATGCTTCTTTCATCGCTTTTACCGCGTGCAAACCTTCATTAATAACGATTGGTGTACCAATCTCAACGATATCGATATATTGTTCCACTTCTTTAACCAGAGCGATACCTTCAGGGATATTTACCAGATCGAGTGCGAGTTGCAATTTCATGATTCATTTCTCCTTTGTTGTTCAAGTATGATTATTGCTGTATAGGATTCTAAATAATTAGCCTGCACCAATCAGCCTCTTCAGATGCATGCAATGTTTATCTTGGCTACTCATTCATTGTAGGGCCTGACTTTCCATTCAGGAAGTACGCACTTTGAAGTCAGGTAGTTACCTACACTATACTATCGATTTAGTTTAGTTGTTATGTGAAGTGTAGTAATCACAATTAATTAAGGAACACTCTATAGGATAAGTAGCGAATACAAAACTCTTCCTTATATCAATAAAAATACCCTGCCATAAGGCAGGGCATTATTTCATATATCTATGCTTGTACAACTGGATCAATACGGTTTAGAAATAAACGGGTTTTACACATACCGGCTTGGAAGCACCTGTACTATGTCCTGTATATTTCAGACGTCCGCTTTCTTGATCTACAGTGAACGTAACGATGTTGTTGGTATCACGGTTAGCTGCAATGAGCAATTTACCGTTCGGTGTCAATGCAAAGTGACGTGGGTGTTCACCTTCAGCAGAAACGTGTTCTACCAGTTTCAGATGTCCTGTTTCAGCATCTGCTGCAAATACAACGATGCTGTCATGTCCACGGTTCGATCCGTATACAAAACGACCATCATTCGATACGGTAATTTCAGCAGTTGTATTTTCAGCGCCCTCATAGCCATCCGGCAAGGTCGACACAGTGGATACTTCAGTCAACGTACCTGCCGCTGCATCATAACGGTAAGACGTAATGGAAGAATCCACTTCGTTAATCACATAAGCGAACTGGCCATTCGGATGGAACGCCAAGTGACGCGGACCTGCTCCTGCATGGGTTTTTGTTTCGCTATGCAGCACAAGCTCATTGTTGTCAGCATCAATCGTGTAGATGGCAATCTTGTCAGCACCCAAATCCTGTACCATCATGTATTTGCCATCCGGGCTGAAGAAAGCAGAGTGTACATGAGGCTTGTCCTGACGCTCTGGATGTGCGCCTTTACCCTCATGTTTTTTCTCGTCCAAAAGCGCTCCGACTTCACCGTTATCCGTCAACGATTGCAGACCTACCAGTCCACCGTGATAGCTGGAAAGGATCAGGTAACGTCCAGACGGATCACGCTGGATATGACATGGTGGAGCTGAGATGGAATCATTACGATTAAGCAAGGATAGTTTCCCTGTGGAAGGATCAATGTTCAGAGCAACCGCTTCGGACATTTTGTTTCCCTCTGGAGATACAGCTTCCCCAATCGCATACACTTTGTTGTTTTCGGCATTAACGTTTACAAACGTTGGATTTTTCACACCCGAGATGCCGTCCAGCTTGCTTAAGCTGCCTGTATCCTCATTCAATTCATATGCGTAAATGCCCTCATTTTCCGCTTCGGCATAAGAGCCGACCAATACGAGCAAGCGTTTTGATTCACTCATTACAGTTTCCTCCTATATGTGTATGTAGTCTAGCTGCACCTCTTCTATAATAAATCTGCCATATCAAAATAGCAATCCGTCAGCCCTTCCCACGCTCAACATACAGGGGCTCATGCAAGTTATTGGAGAAATATCATACGTGTATTCTTTCACGATCCAGGCCAACTTCTGCTATGATTAGATAGGTTTTTCATCATGAAAGGACTGAATTCGGTTGCTGCAATCATTTCTGCTTACGTTGTATCATGTTTTTTTGCCCATATCCCTGCCAGTTATCGGAGGCCTTCTGTTGAAACGGTTCAAAAATTGGGATACCCGGTCACTGTCAACCTTCTCCCTCTATATTCTGAGCCCTGCGCTGATCTTTGATACGCTGCTTCATGCCGAAATTACCTGGACGGACGTCACAGGCACGTTCTGGTTTTCCATTATTAATCTGATCGCGTTATGGGCACTGGCCGAACTACTAAGCCGGATCTTCCACCTGGGTGCAAGCGAAAAAGCAGGACTCACCCTTGTCTCCACGTTTACAAACTGTGTGAATTACGGGCTCCCGCTCGTTTTGCTTGCCTTTGGACAACTGGGATTGGACAAGGCCTCGGTCTATGTGATCGGACAGATGATTATTGTGAATACGGTCGGGATCTTTTTTGCAGCCAGGTCGGAATTCACGGTCAAACATGCCATTTTGTCCGTGTTCCGTATGCCTTCCATTTATGCCGCATTCATTGCAATCGTTCTGCGGTCCACCAGCATCAGTCTTCCTGAAGCTCTGGATGGTGGCATCGCAATGCTTGCAGCGGGGTATTCCCCGGTCGTGCTTGCCATATTGGGTGCACAGATGTTACGACCACGCGGTTCCGCTGAGCCATGGCAGCCTAACGTACGGCGTGCTTTCTGGACTGGACTTGTCGTGCGTCTCGCTGCTGCGCCGGTACTATCTTACCTGATTCTGACTGCACTTCAGGTCGAGGGCACCTTATTTAGCGTGCTGCTGATTCTGGCATCCATGCCAACGGCAGTAAACGCCGTTATTTTGGCTGAGCAATTCAATGCCTCACCGCAATTTGTATCCCGCTGCATTCTATGGACAACCGCAGCATCCATGGTCATTCTGCCGGTTATGATTGTGATGTCTTCCGGATAAGCACTGGTGCTGGTCCAGGAGACATCGCCGCTAGGCGGCGCTTCTCCATTCTTCGTTCATGGCGACGACGGAGAGCTCTGACATAGAAGAATTTGACCACAAAATACGAAATGAACCCCAGGATCACGCCAAATACAGACATGCCTGCGAGGATATCAAGCCCACCCAGCAATAATTCGCTGAGCGCAGACCAGTTGCCGCGAAACAGCTCCATAAAGGCACTCTCGTGCACGGGGCCCTGTCCCATGCTGTGCGCTGGCAATATCCATGACCCGATCTGCTTGGCTAGCGGCATGAGCAAAATCGGCAGAAATGTCAGTTTTCCAATCACATTGCCCACAATGGCAGCCGGAAGTGAACCGCCAGACAATCGCACAATGGGGTAAAACACGAGATAGATCAGTGATGCCGTGGAGATAACGATCAATTCGAGACCAAAACCGATCGCGAATCCGGTGGAAACCTTATGTGCTCCTCCGGGAGCACGTAACAATTTAAGAAAATTCAGCTTCAACGCACGCGTTAAACGCGCGAATCGGTTCGCTTTGCTTTTCTGTGAATTCATACCGAACTTCCCCTTATTTTACACAAATGACGGCTCGCGCCGTCTCTTCATTTCATTTAGACTGTTTTAACATCAGCTGTGACAATGACAGGCTGCGTTTCGATGGTTACATTCCCTGCGACCGCTCTTGTTATCATACAAGACTCTTCGGCCTTATGTGCAAGTCGATCCGCTTTGGTCAGCTCAGCCTCTGTTGCATCAGACTGAAGCACTATGCGTGGTCGATGCACGATTCGTTCATACGTAAAAATATTATTGGTGACATCCACCGTTGCTTCCGACTCCAGTGTCAGCTCATGCGGTGTAATATCCGAGCGTTCCAGCATGGCTGCCAGGGTAATCAGATAACAGGTAGAGGCTGCACCCAGCAGCATTTCATCCGGATTGGTTCCTGTACCTGGCCCCCCCATCTCCTGTGGGATGGATATAACCGATTTTAATCCTCCTGCATCAATTGTGCCCTCACTGTTACGTCCACCGTTCCATACAGCTTTCAGATGAAAAGGATGTTTCATTTCACTCATTCCTTTCTTGAAAAGTAAAAAATTGAATCTACACAAGAGAACTCCAAAGTCAGAAAACTTTCAATCGCTGTTATCCCCAGATTTTTTAATCCCTTGTTATAGGGGAAATCCGGTGATAAATGCGACCGCTCCGCTTTTCCAGTTCTTCTGCCCTCTCCGTTCAAGTGTAGATATTCGATTATACTTTTCTATAATTACACTCGTTTACATGGTATGGATTGTTCGTTCAGTGCGCTAACATGCTCCTCGTTCAACCCCACATCGGTAATAACCTGTGTCACACTGCTGAGTTCTGCAACTCGCGTAAAAGCCTGTATATCGAACTTGCTCGAATCGGCGAGCAAAATAAATTCATCCGCAATACTGATCATCTTCTGTTTCACGAGAGCCTGCAATTCGTTCGATTCGCTGATGCCTTTGGTCAAATGCACCCCTTTGCAGGACAGAAACACCTTGTCCACATGGTAGGCATCCAGTGAACGTTCAGCAAGCGGGCCTACAAAAGATAACGACTTGGAAGCAAGCTGCCCTCCCGTAGCAATAACCCTGATCTGTTCCTTGCTGCTCAGTTCAGCGGCCACCTTGATGGAGTTGGTCAATACAGTTAGCTGAATATTCGGCAGCCCTGCAGCCATATACCATGCCGTTGTGCTTGCATCCAGTGCAATCCGGTCGCCTGGCTGTACCATTTTGATGGCTTCTTCAGCTATTCTGCGCTTTTCTTCAGCATGCGTAATCGCCCGTTCAGGATAAGGGATCTCCGCTTGTCCTTCTTCTTTATATTTTACGCTAACCGCACCGCCGTGGGATCTTCTAAGCCTGCCAGCCTGCTCCAGCTTGTCCAGATCGCGGCGAATCGTCTCCTCTGTCACCCCGCAGCGCTCACTAAGCTCGGTTACACGCATGCTTCCCTGCGCATCCACCCATTCCACAATTTTCTCATAACGTTCAGCCACGAGCATTATTTCTTCACTCCAAACCGTTGATATCCAAGATGAATCCTGTACATCCCATCATACCACAGTGCTATCTGAAGGAGAATTTTATCGGGATGAAGAACGTGCAAAAAGAGGGAGCCTATGCTCCCTCCGTAATTGCTGAGATGTATTATTTATCGTCTGCCAAAGGGAACCAGCCCGGCGTGTTGATGATGGCATTCCACAATCCGTCAGGGATAACCAGACGCTCCTGATCCGCTTTGGTCAAAACGGTCTCGATATCCTCTTCTCGTCCGCTCTCGATTTTTTCTACCCAGTCCGGTTCAATAATCAACTCACGTCCGATGGCAAGCAGTGGCACGCCAGTTTGAAGAGCTTCCGCTGCCTCGTCTGCCGTATGGATTGCACCTACACCAATAACCGGCAATTTGCCGCCTACACGGTCAAGGATAAATTCCATTCTGGAACGGGTATCTGCTTCGCCCCGGCGTGGTTTGGACCAGAACTCGTTCAGAGATACATGCAAGTAATCCAGATTTTTTTCTTTCAGTGCGTCAATAAGTGCGTAAGTCTCTTCCATAGTCAACCCTGGTGTTTCCGGTTCTTCAGGAGAGAAACGGTATCCAACAATAAACGGAAGCTTGGTATGTTTCGCAACAACCTTATTCACTTCATCCACTACAGCCAGCGGGAATGTCAGGCGTTTCTCAATGCTGCCACCCCAGCGGTCTTCCCGGCGGTTGGAATGCGGAGAAAAGAACTGCTGAATCAAGTAACCATTCGCACCGTGGATTTCTACACCGTCGAAGCCGGCTTCAATGGCGCGACGTGTCGCTTCACCGAAATCGTTGATGATGGACGTAATCTCTTCGTCAGAGAGTTCTCTCGGTAGAGGAGATCCTGGACGTTCACTGGCAACTGCACTTGGTGCTACCACTTGACCAGCGGGTACAGCTTGTTCTGGAGTGAGACGTCCGGCATGGAAGATCTGAAGTACTGCTTTGGAACCTTGCTGCTTGATCGTGTCGGCGAGGCGTTTCAGGCCCGGAACGAAGCTATCGTCATAGGCTGCAAACTGCGCCGGAAATCCGATACCGTTCGGTGTAACATACGTTACGGCAGTCACGGACATGCCTGCACCGCCAGTGCGACGAGCATAATAAGCCAGTTCAGCATCCGAGACGGTACCGTCGGGATTCGAGGACATATGAGTCATAGGAGCGAGTACGATCCGGTTTTTGAGACTAATGCCGTTTGGTAGTGAAACTTGTTCAAACATTTGGCTATACTTTGGATTCATTCGTGGTTCCCTCCTGATTATAATATCTCTTTAAATAGATATATGAATACGTATTTCGATTACTGTAACCATTATAGTTACTATTACTCCAGATTTCAACTTTTCATTTTCTAATCTTTTTGGACGATTCAATTCCTCCATTTATATAAACACAATCACGCCGCATCAAGCTCACAGCAAAAAGGGCGAAGTGAAATCCAACACTCCGCCCTATGGATCACCATCCACAGAAATGCGTTTAGAAATTGCGTACATACGCGAGCTTCAGATCCATCTCTTCCACACATTCATAACAATCATGTTCATCGTTAGCTACCATAGGTGTCACCGGGTACAGGTTCATATCTGTCGTATTGTACGATTTGAGAAGAGGCAGCAGCTGCGTCACCCGTGTATTGGACGGGTCAAGCCATGTATTGATTTCATCTTCCGAGAGAATCGCTGGCATTTTACTGCCGAACTCCCGGGTTACCATGTTAGCACCAGTCATTAGCATCGTGCAGGTGCGAAGCGGCTGCTTGCGGGTATCTTTCCAAATCTCATATAACCCTGCGATACCAAACAATCCCCGATCCGGCATTACCACTCGTACCGCATAGCTTTTTTTGCCTTCCTTGCGCCAGTAATACAGTCCGTTACATGGGATAACGCATCGTTTCGTTTCCACCAATTTGTAGTAGGATGGGTTCTCATGCACGGTCATCAGGTTGGCATTGACGGCATCACGCCCCCAGAACGGAATAAAGCCCCAGCGAAACTCGTCCAAAACCCGTTCACCGTCCTGATGCAAAATGATCGGCGTGTGCTGCGTCGGACTAATGTTATACCGGTTCTTGTAGTAATACATCACGCGTTCAATCTTGAAATGGTCCCTCACTTCATCCAGATCAGCTGCTAATGAAAAACGATTGCACATGCTCAACGCTTCCTTCCCTGTGTGAATTTGAATGTATTGTTTGTTATTAAAGGGAAATTATGCATGGCAATATTCAAATTATGGATGCGCAACCCAAGCGTACAAGACGTTACATTCGAGACACTTTTGAAAATGACAAGATCATACTAATCATCACAATATGATGTTATACTCCGCTGAAAACATCCATTATACAATAAGTTAGAAGTACATTACGTATGCAAGATGATGCTGCTTACTATTGTCTGATACAGGCACAGCAGTTTCATGTGCAGTTAATCATTTTTATTGTAAAAGGAGCTAATTCATATGGAATTCAACCGTCCCGTTCAAATGGGCGTCGATTATTATCCAGAGCATTGGGACTCTGCGTTATGGGAACAGGATGCCCGTTTGATGGCCGAAAGCGGTGTACACCTTGTGCGTGTAGGTGAATTTGCGTGGAGCCGTATGGAGCCTGCAGATGGGCAGTTCGATTGGAAATGGCTTGATCAGGCCCTGGATATCCTGCACAGTCACGGATTAGAGATCATCATTGGAACCCCCACCATGACACCTCCACGCTGGCTCACTGAGAAATGTCCGGATATTCTGCCTATCCTTCCCAATGGTCAACGATACCACGAAGGGGTTCGTGGCCACCGCTGCTATAACAGTCCGAGCATGAGGACATACAGTGCACGCATCGTGCAGAAACTGTCTGAACGTTATGCCAAGCACCCTGGAGTAGTAGGCTGGCAAACAGACAATGAATTCAGCTTCACGGATTGCCAGTGTCCCGCTTGTGCGGATGCTTTTCGGGAATGGGTTCACGCGCGTTACTCGACGCTGGAACGAGTCAATCAACGCTGGGGTACTGTGGTGTGGAGCGGTGAATACAGTGATTGGGAACAGATTACACCGCCCTTTGGGGGATCTACGTTTCAGAATCCTTCTTTCTTGCTGGACTATTCCCGTTTTCAGTCGGATTCCATCGTCGCCTTTCAGCAGATTCAGGTAGACATCATTCGCCGTAATTGTCCAGACCATGCGATTACGCATAATTTCCATAGTTATCCGCAGAAAGCGGATCAATATAAGATTGCAGCAGAGCTCGATTTCGCTTCTTTTGATTATTATCCGAATCCATCACCAAACAAAACCGAAACGGCACCATACAGTGGGGCGCTGTCTCTGGATCTGACACGTGGCATCAAACGCCGCAATTTCTGGATTATGGAACAGCTAAGCGGACCGCCAGGATGCTGGTTTCCGATGTGGCGTGCACCCCGTCCGGGTTTTCTGCGTGCTTACTCGTGGCAGACCATAGCCCGCGGAGCAGATGCGGTTGTGCATTTCCGCTGGCGGAGTGCTACGGTGGGAGCAGAGCAGTTCTGGCATGGCCTAATCGACCACAGTAATGTGCCCGGCCGGCGGTTTAAAGAATTCCAGCAGTTGTGCTCGGAGGTGAACAGACTCGGCGAGCGTCTCCAAGGTTCAACTCTGGATAATGAAGTTGCCATCCTGCATTCGCATGAGCAATTATACGCTCTTCATATTCAACCTCAGGCTGAGGGATTGAATTACTACGAAAATATAAAAGTATGGCATCGTGCCTTGACCAAATTGGGAATCAGTACAGATGTCATCCACTCTTCCGCATCACTGGATGGATATAAAATCATTATTGCTCCTCATCTGTACCTCCTGGACGAGGCAACCGCAGAGCGACTCCAGGCATTTGCAGCTGCAGGAGGAACCCTGATCCTTACACATCGTTCCGGCGTTAAGGATGACCATAATGTATGTGTGATGGCCCCGCTTCCCGGATTATTGTCCGCTTGTTCCGGTGTGAGAGTAACTGAATATGACCCAGTAGGCGGCGACACCATCACGATTCGGGATGATCTAGGCAATATATATACCGCATCTCAGTGGGCAGATGTGCTTGAACTCGATACGGCACACCCCGTTGCTGTATATGCCGATCAATTCTATGCCGAAAGTGCAGCCGTTACACGTAACCAGTGGGGTGAGGGTGAGGTCTATTACATAGCCACCCAACCGGAAGAAGCCTATTTGCGCAAGTTACTGCGTACGATTGGCGACAAACGCCAGCTTGCGGGGATTGAAGCTCTACCTGACGGGGTCCAGATCACCACCCGGACAGGTCCAAATGGATCATTTCGTTTTATTCTGAACTTAAGCCCCGAGCCTGTTTCCATACAGTTGAATGATACCTATACGAGTGCGCTGGACGGCTCAGTCAAGGAAGATCAGCTGCTACTGGACCGGTATGATCTTGAAATCCTCGAAATTGAAAAATAAGAAACATCCTTTAATCGTATTGTGAGATAGAGAAACTAAAAAAAGGCTCGGGTACACGACATGTGCACCCGGGCCTTTCACATTTGTTTATTCAACGATTAAATAATGCGTACAATTACAGTTTAATAAAATCAGCCATCGAACGAACCTCAATTGCACCAGCTTTCGAGGCAGCACCAGCATGCTGTAATCCTTCTCTGGACGTGAACTTGACCTTCACCGGAATGCCAGGAATGAGATCAAAGAAGTTATCGGAGAACACGCCTTCAGCTTCTGTAGAGATCCATACCTGTTTAGCCAGTGTGTCACTTTCCAGAACCAAATATGAACCATCGGACTCCTGCACTTCAGTCACCTGGATCGCTGCTTGCTTCAAGCCAAGATCCTTCGACGGTGCAAAATAGTGTTCCTGTACAATGTCTGCGTGACCCTTCTGCTTCAGTTCCAATCGCAACAGGGTTGCTGCCGCATCGTGGCCTTGGAGCCAGTCGGCGTTGTTTAGGGTCAGGACCTGTTTGCCGGAATTCGACTCCAGACTCACTGTGTGCTCTTCCTCCCGGTATACCGTACCATCGAACCCTATGAGCTGCACTTGCAATTGACCCTCAACCGGCTGCAGCTGATCCGAAATCAGGTAAACATCCGTTCTATCTTCCTTCGTACCATCCACCGAGATCAGTACGTCACTGAAGCTACGTTTGGCATAATACTGCAAGGCCTTCCAGTTCCCGAAGTAGTCCATGCCTGCCCACGAAGCGACCGGCCAGCAATCATTCATCTGCCAGTAGAGTGTTCCCATACAGTACGGTTTACGGCGGCGATGTGCTTCAATGGCTGTTTTCATTGCTTCAGCCTGAAGCACCTGACTCATGTATAGGAAGGATGGGAAGTCCTTCGGTTCATGCATGTACATGTCCATATACTGCTTGATCAGACGGTTACCTGCACCGTTCTTCTGGTGTGCCAGCATCACTTCGGATTCCAGTGCCAGATCCTCTTCCTCCGCATATTTGCGAACGGATTTATATTCCGGGAACGACTGGAAGCCATATTCGCTCATAAAACGCCCAACGTAAACGTTGTAGTTTTCAAATGGTTCAACGCTGTGCCACACGCCCCAGTAGTGAATATCCCCTTCCGACGTCGATGGATTAGCATGCTGCTTCTCATCACCCGTCAGTGATACGAGTGGCGAAGAAGGCCAATAGTCCACACCTGGCGCATAGGCTTCAACCACTTCCGGAAGTAGCTCATGGAAAATGGCTTCATAATCTGCCCAGATCTTCTCGCGCTGTTCGGCATTATAATCCTTTTTCCAGCCCCAGCCACCGTCTTCAATGTAATGAGCCCAAGCCGAGTCGATTTCGTTATTTCCGCACCACAGTACGATGCTTGGATGATTACGCAAACGTTTCACATTATCGATGGCCTCATGTCTCACGCTGTTCAGGAACGCTTCGTCACCCGGATACATGCTGCATGCAAACATAAAGTCCTGCCAAACCAGCAAGCCGTACTCATCGCATAATTCATAGAACACATCTTCTTCATAAATACCGCCGCCCCAGACCCGCAGCATGTTCATGTTGGACTCGGCTGCTGAGACAATCTCATGCCGATAACGCTCTGCCGTAATCTCCGTAATAAAGCTGTCATTGGGAATGTGATTGGCGCCTTTTGCAAACACGGCAACACCGTTTAACTCAAAGTAGAAAGAAGCTCCAGCTTCATCCTTGTCCCGCACCAGGCGAATAGATCGAAGTCCTGTCTTAACCGTCGAATCGGCCAAAACCTGTTCTCCCTTGAGTACTTCTGTAACAAAGGAGTACATATGCGGATCACCCAATCCCCGGCTCCACCACAGCTTCGGTTCGTTAATCGAAACTGGAATTTCGATCGTTTGCACGCCCGTCTGCAGCGAAGCAGCCTGTTCCCAGGTCTGACCATCCGTACCAATACGAATGATTGTTTCAATCGGGTTGAACGTTTCAACCTCCACGATGGCCGTCAGCGAAGCAGCGGAAGCGGTTACTTCATTTTGCCGGATGAATACATCATTGATTCTCACTTCGGACCAGCCTTCCAGACGTGCTTCACGCCAGATGCCACTGGTTACGAAGCGGGGACCCCAATCCCAACCGTAGTGATATGGTGCTTTCCGGGCAAAGATACTAACCCGTTTATCACCAAGTCCACCGACATCGGACTGATCATTGGAAGCAGGCAATGCATAACCCAACTTCTCAAGCTTGGGCAGATCTTCTTGGATCGGTGACCGAAAACGAATTCGGAGTACGTTACCACTGGCCTTCACAATGGACTTCACATCCACATTCCACACGCGGAACATGTTGTCAGCGGATAATACGTGCTGGTCATTCACATATACATCCGCATATGTATCGAGACCGTCAAACACAATCTCCAAATGTTCCTGTGACAACAAATCCTCGTTTATATCAAACTCTGTCCGGTATTCCCAATCCTTCTTGTCAATCCACTGAACTTCTTTCTCGTTCGTTCCATAAAACGGGTCCGGAATCTTATCCAGTTTCAGCAAATCCGTATGCACACAGCCGGGCACCTGAGCCGGCAACCATTCTTGATCCTCACAAGCCTTGAACGTCCAATTTTGAAAAATCTGTGATTGTATTTTACTCATAACAGCCTCCGTTTATCGATGAAGTGTCTTAAGCGAAACAATTTGTTAGGTTTTGTTATTCAATTATAGAATAACTTACAAAACAAAATTAACATGATAACCCACTTAACGTCAATCCGTTTTTCTTAAATAACAAAATAGGAAAACAAAAAAAAGACATGAGCTGTTCATTGCTCATGTCTGCTCCCATATCCGACAAGCATCTATTCACCTTGATCTTGCTCACGAATGGCGTTGTACTCATCCCGGACAACCAAATCGGAATAGATCAACTTGCGTTCATACGGCTCATGAGGATGATCCATACGCCATAATAATTGATCCACTGCTCTAATGCCAAGGTTTTCCTTATTGATATGAACCGTGGCCAGAATAGGCTCATCTACACTCGTATTATCAAACCCTGTCACCGCACAGCGCTCAGGCACCGCTATGCCTCGACTCTGCAAGGCACGCAGTACGATTACTGCCGTATGATCATTGGTGCAGACGATGACTTCTGGAATATCTTCTAACGGCATTTCGGTTATTGCCTTCTGAATAAGCTTAAGATCCGGTCCCAGCAAGTCGGCCTGCTGCAATGTTGGTAGCTGCATTTCTTCAAGCACCGTTCGGTATCCTAACCATCGCTCTCTGAAGCTTGCTGCATCAGGAAGCTGGCCGGCAAACTGAAATCGTCTGTACCCCTTGCTTACGAGCATCAGCACCAGTTCTTTCATACATTTGATATTATCCGTAAATACGGTATCTCCGTGAATGGCCGGGTCCTCATGATCCACCATCACGAGCGGAATTTGAAGCCTATAAATCTCAAGCAGTATAGGGGTGGAGATGGAACCCACGGTTATAATGCCGCTAATTGCTTCAGGATTAAGTACCGAGAACATCCGGTCCGAAGATGGCTCGGTTAATGTTAATATATCCATCCCTTGTTCGTTAAGGCGGGCAGAAATACCGTCAAATACAGGTCCCCAGTACAGTGAGGAGCGATTTTGGGAACGAATATTGGGAAACAAAATGAGAATCGTGCCAGACTGCCCTGGCTTGCTGCTGCGCATAGGCTGTGGCTCAACAGGATATCGCTTGGTTTCCGTTTTGAAATACCCCAGTTGACCTGCCGTTCTCACAATCATTTCCCTGGTTTGTTCACTCACCCCTGGTTTTCCCGTCAAAGCACGCGAGACTGCGAATTTTGACACCCCCGCAGCATCGGCTATTTGCTGCATGGTCACTTTTTTGCCCATATTACTCACTCACCCGTTCTCCCTTAATTTACATTTAGTGTAGCATAAAAAACATAATCCAACAAAACAAGTTATAATTTTGTTTGTTTTGTTAGCCAACACGGATTGCAATTTATACCAAAAAAGAGCTCGTCCACTCTTCTGGTAAGAGATGTTCGAACTCTTTTGTCTTATGCCCATTTTATATTCCGGAAGCTCCCTGCTCCCCTAGGTCTGCAGGCAATGTTCCCCGCTTCCTGCGCCAAAACCTGACGTCCAATGTTTTAATTTCTGTGATTAATACACCCA
Source organism: Paenibacillus sp. FW104-T2 (assembly GCF_058789975.1). NCBI lineage: Bacteria > Bacillati > Bacillota > Bacilli > Caryophanales > Paenibacillaceae > Paenibacillus > Paenibacillus sp. FW104-T2. Next base: position 54,769 of record NZ_JBYTCE010000028.1, read on the forward strand.
GCAGCATCAATGCGGCTCCCGTATATCCTTGCATCGTCAATGTCTCTCCCTGGAAGCTAAAAGCAAAGGCTGCCGCAAACAGCGGTTCAAGAGAGAAAATGAGACTGGTCCGGGTAGGCGAGGCATGACGCTGAGCCAGTGTCTGGAGGATATATCCAATACCACTGCACAGTACCCCGAGCCCGAGAATAGCCACCCACGATTCCGGGCTATCCGGCAACCGCGGACTCTCAAACAGGAATGTGGACCCGATTCCCCAGAGCGCTGCAACCCCCAGCTGAATGGTGCCAAGCGTTAAGGGATCATGTTTCGGAATATATCTTCCAGCAATCATGATATAAATAGCATACGTTAAAGCAGCCAAAATACACAGGATATCACCGGTATGCAGGCTAAGCTCATGCTGGAGTGTGAGCAGACCAAGTCCGGCAACAGCCACAATAATGCTAATCATCAGCCTTGTATCCGGCATGCGTCTATGTAAGATGGTACTTAGGATCGGCACAAAGATTACGGCCAAACTAATCAGAAATCCTGCCTGCGAAGTCGTTGTCCGCTGTACGCCATAAGTAATCAGTACAAAGGCTGCAAATAATGCAGTGCCCATAATGGTACCTGCCCCAAGTGTTTTCAGATCCATTCGGAACAGTCGCCGGTGGAAAATAACCGCTGCGGCAATAAAAGCGATACTGAAGCGGAATGCGACCAAATTGAGTTCTTGCATGGACTCCAGACCTGACTTCATGAATAAATAGGAGGAACCCCAAATAACGGTTGCGAGCAGCATCTGCAGATCTGCCCTTCTTGAAACATTAACTTGTTTTCCAATGACTCTACCCACTCTGCTTCAACCTTCATTCTATGTATTGTTCTATGTTGAGACCGTACAAATTCAACTCGCCTTGGCAAGTATAAACGATCTCTTTCCATTATAAAAATGAATATTTATAATAGTATTTATGAAATGAATTCATGCATTACTCACCGGAAGGAACGGATTGAATTATGTCATTGGTCAAGTATGAAATTCTGAATGCCGTCGTAGATTACGGAAGCCTTACCAAGGCTGCGGAGGCCCTGAATATTACTCAGTCTGCCATCAGTCATGCCATTGCCAGTCTGGAGTCGGATTGCGGATTTACATTGTTGAATCGAGGCCGAACAGGTGTAAAGGTTACCGCTGAAGGGGAACGGATTCTTGGTTATACGCGTGAAATTTTGCGTTGGAACGAGCTCATGAACCAGGAAATATCACTGATTCGCGGAGCTGAGGTCGGTACAGTACGCATTGGAACATTTGCCAGCGTCTCGACTCAATGGCTGCCTGGAATACTGAAGCAATTCCGCTTGCGGCATCCGGGTATAGAGATCAAACTGTGGGAGGGTGACTATGCTGAAATTGAAGCCTGGCTGGCTGGCGGGGCTATTGATCTCGGCTTTTTATCCCTTGGCGAATCGATGTCTTATGAGAACATCCCATTGCAAAAAGACAGGATGATGTGCATCCTGCCCCTAGGTCATCCACTTGCAGATGAAACTTCTGTATCGTTTGAATTGCTGCTGGAACAGCCTTTTATCCTGCCCCGCTGGGGTGGTGACAATGAGATCGAACGTTTGATTCGGCAGCACGCCGCCAAGCTGAATGTAGTCTATGAAGTTGCTGAAGATCAGGCCATCATGGCCATGGTTCGAAACGGACTCGGGATCAGTCTCCTGCCTGAGATGGTATTACAAGGGCATACGAATGAACTGGCACTTGTACCACTCAGCGGCGACCCTTACCGTACCATTGGGCTAGCCTGCCCTTCTCTTGCCAATCTGTCTCCAGCTACCCGCCGTTTTATTGAAGCTGTACAAGAATGGCTGGCTCATACCCCTTAATCAGGATAGGGGAGTGTGCCTCCCCTTCCTTTAACTCGCATTACTCACAATTTGTACAACGCCGATTCCCCTGATGATGATATGCCAAATAATCCAGCTTCTGCTCAAGCCGATTCATTCTTTCGTTCATCTGTTCCAGTTCTTTATTGGAGCTCATGATATCATCTCCTCTTATTAATGCTGACTTAAAAAATCAGTTTACTCCCAGATGCGATCCAGTTGACCCGAATAAAAGCGGATTGCCCTGCTGTAATCATGTATGCCTTGATCCGTCGATGTATCCGCCAGCTGAACCAGCAGCCGTTTCATGGCTTCCGCATGCTCCCCGGTATTGTAGAGTACCATGGCATAGAAGACTTCAAATTCCCGCTGTTCCGGAAATTCTTTCATTCCCGTTTCCAACCACTTCTTAGCCTGTTCATATTGACCCAAAGTCCGATATGTACTGCCGAGACCCAGAATGGCTCCTGCTCTATCTTCCCCCTTTAATCCCTGGCTTAGCGCTGTTTCGTAATATGGTACGGCTTCGCGTTCCAATCCCAGTGAATCATTTGCCCAGGCCAATTGATACCATACGTCCGCATTGCCCGGTTCCTTCTCCGCGATGGTATGCAATAACTCAATCGCATCCTGCGTCTTGCCTTCCTGTCTTAACCGTATTGCTTGCTCTAGTTGACTCATATCTCTGCACCCTTTTTCCCTAAAATTATCCACTTAAATATGAAACATCTGTTAATTATAACAAAAAAACACCTCTGGTCCTTAATGAGGACAATCAGCTTGTCCACACATTGTTCCATAAGGCGTTCGTTTTGATGAGTTACCTCCAGGTCGTGTTCACAACCATCAAGATAAAAATTAGCATTAGATAGTTAACCGAAATCAAAAAGTTGATTTTGGCCCATTTCTCGTTATCCTGCGTCTTCAACCCGCTAAGGGTATGGATGAACCAGACTACACTGCTTAGCAGCGACACGATCAGAAAAACCAGTCCAACGTAATCATAGTAGTACAATAAAAATACAGCAGGGAGCAGCAGGAACACGTAAGGGACCATTTGAAACTTGGTCCGTTTAATCCCCTTCACAACAGGCAAAAGCGGGAACCCGGCTGCACGATATTCCTCAACCCGCCGAATACCGAGCGACCAGAAGTGTGGCGGCTGCCATAGAAATAACAGTGCAAACAGCAACCATGCTCCCATATCAATCTGATTGGTCACCGCACAGTAACCAATGACCGGTGGCATCGCCCCGGCTATACCGCCAAGAGAAGTGCTCCAGGTAGAGCTGCGCTTCAGCCACATCGTATAGATCACGATATAAGCAAACCACCCAAGAAGGGAAAGCCAGCCTGACAGCGGGTTGACCCAGACGTATAACACGGCGAAACCGGCAACACCCAGAATAATACCGTACCATAGCACAAAGGCGGGACGAAGATGGTTGATATACTCGATGCGTTTTTTGGTCCGCTCCATCTTCTGATCGAGTTCTCGATCCCAGTAATTGTTAATAACACATGCCGATGCGATAACCAGAGTAGATCCAATAATGACAAACAGCAGGGATAACCACGAGATATCCCATTTTGAAGCGACCCAGAATCCTACCGCAACCGCAAATACATTGAGCCGCAGAAGTCTGGGCTTCGTTAATGCAATCATGTCTTTAAGCATGAGAAGCCTCCTGAACTATGTAAAAACACCATTCCAATAATGATACATGTACCTACAATGAATTACAATCTTCTTTAACATTTTGTCATAATCAAAAAAGCATCCCTCACCGTTCTGTCGAACAGGAGGAATGCCTATACTCATCATTTTATGGTATATATTGCTGAACGATTTTCGTAACTTTACCATCTTGAACAGTCAGATGATATGGAAAAGCGGATAAATCCAAAATGCTTTTGTTCCCGTACAATGATTCGAACTTGCTGAGCGATATTGGCTCATTCCATTGAATGTTTGTTCCCTGTACCGTTCCGTCGCGATCATACAGCTGCATCAGCACTTCGGCATTACTGCTTACTTCAATCTTGTCCTGCTCCTTGCTGTCGTTGATAATATAGTATCCATCCGGAGCTCCATCTATACCCGAATCAGGGTTACGCTGATCGAACACTTTATCCGCTTCTTCTCCCTGATACCATCCGATTCTATCCACGATTAAATAGAGTTTGCCATTCTCCTGCTGAAGCTCATCCACATAGGCTGTATACATCTCGGAATTGGCTGCCTGAGCTTCTTTTGCAGAAGCCTGTGAGGAACCGGCACTTTCCTCGGCATTTGCCGGTGTAAGCAAATATGTAGTAAGCACAATGATACCAAGCAACAGTGCAGCAGTACCAAGTATTTTTAATTTCCATTGTTTCGCCGCGTTCTTCATAGGCAGCATCTCTCCTTATATGAACGTTATTCATTCCTTAACCGGAAGGCGTTGGCTTCAAACGGTCATGTGAAAATTCGTTTTCAACTTTTACTAAAATCATCATACCTGTTTACAATCATTTAAAAGTATCAGCGAGATGAAAAATAGTTACAATAAAAAGAACCTTGAATGCCTCGCATCCAAGGTTCTCTTGCTATTAATGAGTGTGCTGTGCAAGACGGACCAGCATATGAGCCAGCATATGTCGCTCCTCTTCCTTACCAACATTCCATAGCTCCTGCAGTAGCTTCTCTTCACGATTACGCGGCTCTTCTTTGGCTGCCAGATAATCTGCTACCTTCTCGGCAATTTTCGCCATTTGCTCTTCACCTAGGCCAATGGATTCTCCCATAGCAATCCGTTTACCCAAATACTCTTTGAATGCATCGAAGTTTTGCAGAATCTGCTCTCTTTCCTCTGGTGCAATTTTGTCAATTGCATTCTCAACCTTCTCCGTTGCCACTTGACCATCTTTATGAATTACATGATTACTCTCATTCATTTTAAATTCCTCCTTGAGCGTAATGATTTGGCTTGTCATCTATAATATAAACGTCTCGCTGGAGTTTAATCAGGCTATTTCAACACTTCATCTATTAACGGGTTGCTGCATTAATTGATCGCCATATGGATATACTTCCCCAAACATACAACAGGGCACTCAGATAAAACAAAACATCAATCGTAAGCCAATCGATCAGCAGTCCGCCGATAATTACCGCAAATCCCGATGCTGCCGACGTCCAAAAATGATAATTGCCAACCGGCTTGCCCCTTTTACCTGGCTTCGTATAGTCTGCAAGCAGCACCCGTTCACTCATTCGCTGCATGGCATTGCAGAGCCCCATGATTATCTGCAGCAGCAATACCCATATGTAGCTTGTAATCCACGGAAAAGCAATCATTGCTCCAGCCATGCCCAGCGAACTCATCATGAGCCATCGCTTGGCATACATGTCCAGTCGAGGGGCCAGCCACTGTGATGCAGCCGCTGAACTGATTGTAAAAACAGCAAAGGCAAGTCCATATTTGGAGAAGCTGTTCCCGAGATTTTTAAGAAACAACAAATAATAAGGATAAATCATACCCGAAGCAAGGGTAACCATGCTCTGTGAACGGACCAACCACTTCATATTCATTTACCGTTCCCTCCGTATTGCTCCATAAAATAGTTCATGAATACATGTTCTGGATCGTACTGTTCCTTCGCTGCAAAGAAATCATCCTTGTAAGCGTAGGCTTGATCGAATTGATCTGCTGTGGCATATGCCTCATAGGGCAAATAATAGGTCCCTTTGAAGCGGATCACTGAATCTATGATCTTCTGCAAACTAGCCTTGAACTTACTCTGTTCTTCGTCCGACAGTGAGGCATGGAATAGGCATACCAGACCGAACATGTCCTCTGTCGCATAGGATAGAACGGCTTCATCGTCTTGTGGCACATAACGAACGGTTATGTTCAGCAGATCGAGTTTCTCTTGGGAAATAATCTCCCCCATCTCCTTAACGAAAGCAGGAAAAGCATCCATAGGGATAAAATACTCCTGCAGCAAGTCGTTAGTGCCGGGCTGATGATATTCCATAAACGCAGATGGAGAAGCCATCGCATTATTTCTACTGATCCTCGTCCCGTCCTGTGAATCGAAATATCGCTGCTGCAGTTCCCAAAACCACTCTCTGCCCCAAACCGTTCCGCGATTAAGGTTGAAAAGAATCTTGGCAGGCAGCACACCAGGTTCACGTACAGACATTTTATTATAATCCTGAAGCGAGGCTCCCGTATCCATCGCATAATTAAGAGCATACATATCGCTAAAGTACCCTTCACCCGGCTGAAGTGAGATGCGGGCCAGATGCATCCGCATGTCCGGATTGCCAAGTACATTGTTACGGAAATACGTTGGGTACGCTGCGGCCTGAATTCGGTCTACGTTAAGTTGATATAATTCATCGTCCGTCAACGTCAGCGTCACATCCAAAATCAGGCCAAAGAGTCCATATCCGCCTAATACCAACGGAAATAATTCCGAATTGGACGAACGACTCACTTCCTGGATCTGCCCATCTGCAGTCAGGAGACGAAAGGACTCCACGCTCTGAATCAGTGATCCGTTGCGAAGCTCCCTCCCGTGGGCATTCACACTAATCGAACCTCCGACCGTAAAGATATTTTGAGACTGCATATTTTTGAGCGAAAGGCCATAAGGATTGATTGCACGCTGCACATCCGCCCATGTCGCTCCGGCCTGAACGGTTATCATTTTGTCTTCCGGTTGAATGTCCAGTATACGGTTATAAGAAGTCATATCAATAATGATGCCGTCCCGGTAATAGGTATGTCCGCCCTGACTATGACGTTGTCCTGCAATGGAGACTGTCAGATGATTCTCCCTTGCATCCTTCAGCAGCTCTACAAGCTGCTGTTCCTGATGACCTTGCACGACTCGTTCCACTTTTACCGGGTGTAGGCGACTGTAGTCTGTAATGAGATATGGATTCTGATCTTCTCCTCCCGTTCTCCAATACGTCCAAATACATAAAACGAGGAGCAGCAGGAGTACACCCATTTTTTTGAACACATAACGACCTCCTTCAACCCAAAACGTTTCAAACCCATTCCAGCGGTTAATCGTTTACATATACATTACAACGTTTGGAGATGTTAAGGAACACCCTAGACCTGATTGAATAAGGAGGATATACGTATGAGTGAACCTAAAAAAGAAAAGAAAAACAAAAATCTTGAGCCAGGTGTCAATACTGTCCTACATCCTGATCCCAACAATCCTGGCCCGACAGACATGATTGAGGATGCGATTGGAGATATCGTGGACAATATTTCTGGACATCCCAAAGACAAGTCGGCAGCAACCAACCGAAATAAATCAAACGAATAGAGTCTCAACCTATTTGCAGCTCAATCAAAAAAGTCCTTCAACCTAAACAGGCTGGAGGACTTTTCGTATGTCTATGAAAGGTAAAGCTAGTCGCACCGTGCTTGTGTCTACAACTGCTTCACCTTGTTTTCGTTTTTGATCTTCTGTAACTCCTTGTGAATCCAGATGGCTGCTATGGAGCCTTCGCCCATCGCTACCGTAGCTTGCTCCGCATGAAGTCCCAAATCCCCTGCAATCCAAACATTCGGGGCAGCCTGCAAACTGCGATGATCGGCTTCAACATGTTTATTATCAGCGATAACGGCTCCGAGCTGCTCTGCCAGCTCGAAATGTACCCGGTTGCCACCAAAAGCAATAAATCCGCGTTCTGATTCATAGATCTGCCCATCTTCGGTCAGTACCCCTGTAATATATCCGTCCTCTGTTTGTTGTACTTCCTGGACCGCAGCCTCAAGATAACGTACACCTGCCTCCTTCATGCTTCGGTGAAGCTCAGCAGAGATTGGTTTCTGTTCATGGTTGATATACAGAAGATCATTGGTACGCTCGATCAGAATCATGGCCATATTGGCACCAGCTTCTCCTGATCCCAGCAATATGGTGCGACGATCCTGAATTTCATAACCATCACAGTCCGGACACACGTAGACTGATCTGCCCAGTGTTGGCCTGAGTCCCGGAATCGCGGGGAAACGGTCACTAAGCCCGGTTGCCAGCAGCACAGTCCTTGCTGAATATAAGGTGCCTGAGGAACCCGTTAATTGAATCTGTTCTCCTACTCGTTCTGCTTTAACAATACGATCCTTTTCAAATGCAACTCCGGTCTTCTGAGCTTGCATTCTGCCTTTGGATCTTAATTCTTCACCTGATATACCCTCTGGAAATCCCAAAATATTATGATAGGTTCGGCACAAGGTTGACCTGCCTTCTCCAGCATCCACCACCAGCACCTGATGCGAACTGTAACGTCCCAGCTGAATGGCAGCCTGAAGTCCTGCGAGTCCGCCACCTACAATGATGCAATCATACTCTCGCAACCTTCATCTCCTCCAGTCCATCCTTTTGTCTTGGTCTCTGTAGATCGCTTCCGATCCTTCTATACATTAAACCGCTCAATCAGACTCAAACGTCCTAGCTCTAGCTTGTACAAAAAATAAATAACCCAAACCGTCCGCATGGTTCACGGTCCGATTTGGGTCCCTTATTCCTTACATAAGATTAACATTAAAATTGATATGATTCAAAACGAGAAGCGTTGGAGATGGCATCCCAGACATCTGCTGTTTCCCCGCCCATATACCAATAAGCCAGCCCCGCTATCTTCCGGTCTGTACTCATTCTAACTTTGGCAGTTAAGGAGCGGCTCTCCTCTGCCCAGATGTATCTTGCCAAGCCGTTATTCGAATAACCAATAACATATTGCTCCAAACTTGCATTCCACTGTCTCACAGAGCCCACAGCACGTGCCCGAGTTCCCTGCTCCGCAAGGGTAATATCCCATGAACCTGTTGCCGGGCTAGCCGATGACCAGTCTCTGGTGTAGAGCGGAAGCGCCAAAATAACTTTGGCACGTACAACGTCTGTAAGCATGGTATCCAGTGCTCTTTCTACCCAAGGAAGTGAGGCAACCGAACCGGCTATAGGATCTCCATTCCAATGTTCCTCATATCCCATAAGGACCATGTAATCGGACACGGCGCCAAGCTTGGCATAATCAAATGCCTCGGTCCAGTCCGTACCCAGATCAGGAGACACATCCACTGAAACGACAGCACCAATCGTATGCAGCGAAGCAGCAAGCGACGTCACAAAAGCAGTCATGCCTGCCCGATCCGCTGGCAATACGTTCTCAAAATCCACATTAATACCATCCAATTGGTATTTCTTCACATAAGCAGTAACTTGAGTGATGACCGACGTCCTGTTGGCTGAACTGGATAACATCTGGTGCGTCAACGCAGCATCAGAACGATTGCCAAGCAGAGGCCAAACTTCCCGATTGGTTGACGATGCCCATGTGAGCAGCGCAGAGTCTGTATGGTCTGTAATCTGCATGCTGCTGTTTAGAAAGAACCACCGGGGAACCAGTGTATTCACCTTGGATTGTTCAACCTGCTTCTTGAATTCCGCTGTAGTGGAGTTATACTGCCAGCCCAGTTGTATTCCCAAGGAATCAGCATTCTTAAGCTGCTGCGACCATTCTTTCTTTTGTAAAATGGCATCCAGCATCACGGCAGCTTCTTCGCGAGTCACCTGATCCTGCGGTCGGAATAAACCATCACTTCCACGCATCAGTCCGAGCTGATATACCTTCTGTACATAAGGCTTCGCCCATACCGAAATATCAGATGCATCAACATAAGTTGTAGACAAAAGTCCTGTAGAACCGGACGTCTGTTTCAGCATTCTCACGAGCAGGGCAGCCGCCTCTTCTCTCGTTATGGATGCGTTCGGTTGAAACGTTCCCTGCCCTTTCCCCTCCAGAATGGATAGATTGGTCATTGCAGAGACATTGCCATAATACCATGCCGTGGTACGGGTATCATTGTATGGACTAATATTATTTTTAACAGGTTTCAAACCGAGCAATCGAACTGCAAAAGTCGCAAATTCAGCTCGTGTCACGGCCTTTTTGGGTTCGAACCTGGTTTCTGACGTTCCGGCAGCAATACCCTCGTTCACCAAATGAGTTATCGCATCTTTCGCATAACTGGTGCTAATATCCTGGAACTGCTGTTTGGCCGTTGCTGCTTCCACCGAGATGGGGAAGACTGGTACTAGTCCAAGTATACATAGAGCAACGAACAAGACTGTTGCCACTCTTCGACCCGCATGTTTCTTTATTCTATTGTTCACATCAAAAAGCCTCGCTTCATTGGAGTACGATCTTACATCATCGTATCAAATTGAAGCGAGGCCGTATGTGTTTAAATGTTGGAAATCTGCCTAAAGCTTAATCCTTATTTGTGTACTTTAACACGCTCTTCAATCGGTTGGAATTCTTTCTCGCCTGGTGTAGCTGTTGGTTTACCAAATGGCATCTGAGCGATCAGTCTCCAGTGCTCTGGAATATTCCATTCTTGTTTCACTTTCTCATCAATCAGCGGGTTGTAGTGCTGCAGAGAAGCGCCAAGACCTTCCTGTTCTAATGCTGTCCAGATCACGAGCTGCAGCATGCCGTTGGATTGATTCGCCCAGATCGGGAAATTATCCGCATAGGCTGCAAAGTTCTGTTGAAGCTGTGCAATCACATTGTTGTCTTCGAAGAACAATATTGTACCGTATCCGCTGCGGAATCCGGCCATTTTCTCAGCTGTGGATTTGAAGGCTTCTGCATCCCCCACCACTTCACGTAAAATTTCTTCAGTGTGGTTCCACAGTTTGTCATGTTGTTCACCAAGCAAAACCACTGCACGGGAAGTTTGTGAGTTAAAAGAAGTTGGCGTATACTTTACGGCTTCCTCAACGATTTCTTGAATTTTGGCATCCGAGATCGTGGATTCCTTGCTGATTCCGTAATAGGATCTTCTGTTTTTCAAAGCGTCAAAGAAAGATTTAGACATAACGATTCGCCTCCACATTGGTTTAATATCAAGATTTTTTAAACTAACATTAGTAACTATAATATAGTAA